>NZ_JBSFBL010000023.1:0-118777 GCF_053592935.1 Kribbella sp. NPDC002412 | reverse complement strand
AGATCCCGAGGCCGTCCAGGAGCGGGCGCATCCGGTCGAAGAAGATCGGCAGCACCTCCTCCTCGTCGTACATCGGCACGACGACGGAGAGCGCCGGGTCATCGGTTCGCATCAGGGCCTCCGTTCCGGACACTACTCGCGGTGACGCTCCGCATTCGTGACATGACAGGTTTCACATTAGTGTTACGACATGCGCGCGAAAGCGAGGCGGCGGGGGCCGCGGACGGCGGGGCCTTCCCTTTCCGGCCTCCTCGCGGGCGTGGCCGTCTTGGTGCTGGCGATCGTGCTCCTCTTCCAGCACTCGACGCTCACCGAGGTGGGGCGGTTCGTGCTGTTCACCGGGCTCGGGATCGCGCTGCCCGGACTCGCCCTGTGGCGGCTGATCGGCAGCTACGGGCACAACCTGGTCGAGGACTTCGCGGGCGGGTTCGCCATCGGTACCGCGGGCCAGATCGTGGTCTACCTGGCCAGCGCGTCGATCGGGCTGCAGGCCTGGTCGTGGGTCTGGGCGCCGGTCGTGCTGCTGATCACGTTCGCGGACAGGGACGTGCGGGGCCGAGTCTGGCGCCGGGTCGACCAGCCGGTCCGGCCGCTGCAGGCCTGGCTGCTCGCCGCGGCGACCACAGTCGTAGTCCTGATCGTCTACCGCCGCGGTCCTGGTCAGTTCCTGCCCGCGTACACCGACCCGCTGCGGTCCTACCCGGACCTCGCGTTCCAGCAGGCGCTGGCCGCCAGCGCGAAGTACGACGTACCGATCTCGACGCTGTGGCTCGGTGGCGAGCCGATGAAGTACCACTCGTTCTTCCACCAGGCGACGGCCGCGACGGCTTGGGCAACGCGGATCGACCTGACTGACCTGATCCACTCGCTGACCTGGCTGCCGCTGTTCCTCGCCGGGTGCGGGCTCGTGTTCGCGTTGACCACCCGGTTCACCCCGACCGCCGAGTCGGGCACGACCTGGGCCGGGCCGCTCGCCGTACTGGTCGCTGGTCTCGGCGGGACTGTGCAGCCACTGGGCGACGTCGGCCTGGGCGGGATCTCGACCGCGGTGGCGGCGTACCTGAGTCCGACGCAGAACCTCGGCGTGCTGATCGCCCTAGCGCTCTGCCTCGTGGTGGTCGATCTGCTACGCGCGGACCGGCCACGGAGCCGCTGGGTGCTGCTGGTCCTGCTCGCGTTGGTCGCGGCCGGCGCGAAGTCGACGATCCTGCCGCTGCTGGGCTTCGGGTTCGGCTTCGCGTTCGTGCACCTGGCGATGACGCGCCGCAGCACGCGTACGGCGTTCTGGGGCGGCCTGCTGTCGTTGGGCGTCTTCCTGGGCGCACTGGTGGTGATCTTCGCGGGCAGCACATGGGGGACGGAGATCAAGCCGTTCCAGACGTTCGTGCAGCTGGCGCCGTACCCGATGCT
Organism: Kribbella sp. NPDC002412; assembly: GCF_053592935.1. Classification (NCBI taxonomy): domain Bacteria; kingdom Bacillati; phylum Actinomycetota; class Actinomycetes; order Propionibacteriales; family Kribbellaceae; genus Kribbella; species Kribbella sp. NPDC002412. The sequence continues at coordinate 117,367 of NZ_JBSFBL010000023.1, read as the reverse complement.
CGTGGCCGAGCCGCATGCGCAGCTGCTGTCTGCGGCGACGACCTTGCTGAGCTGGGGACTTGCTGCATCGGGGCTGCTCTTCCTCGGGCGGAAGTGGCGCGATCCGGCTGCGGTGTTCCTGGTCGGCTTCGCGGTCGCCGGGCTGCTAGGCACGCTGCTGACGACCCAGTCTGGGATCAGCCAGCTGTACTTCGTGCGGACGGCCTTCCCGGTGATCGCCGTACTCGCGTGTGTGGGCCTGGCCAACCTGGTCGGTCGGCTGGGCGATCGGCGTGGCGTCGTGCTCGTGGGCGCCGCCGGGCTGTGTGGGCTGGTGGCGCTGGGCTACGCGCGGCTGGAGTCCGCTGAGCTGCCTGGGATCAAGGGCCCGTGGTTGTGGACGGCCGGTGCCCTGGGCGCCGTCGCCGTGCTGATTGCCCTTGCCTGGAAGGTGTTGCGGCGACCCGGCAGCATCCTGGTCGCCTTCCTGGCGGCCGGAGTCGCGGCGAGCATGGTCGGCGCGGCGCTCGTGCCGTTGCAGGCTTTCGGCTCGGACAAGGCGTCGGACCTGGTCTTCGCGCATCCCGGCCGAGGTGGGGCGACCGCGGCCGAGGCCGGCGCGGCGCGCTGGCTGCGGCGGAACAGCGAACCGGGCGACCTGGTGGCGACGAACGCGCACTGCATCATCCAGCGCACCGGGCTGTGCGACAGCCGGCACTTCTGGATCGCCGCGCTGTCCGAGCGGCCGGTGCTGATCGAGGGCTGGTCCTACTCCAACCAGGCCAACCGGATCGCGCTCACCACCGACTCGAACCCGAGCCTGATCCCGTACTGGAACCGCGCCGAGCTCGCCGCCAACGACGCCGCCTTCACCGCCCCCAACCCGGCGGCGATCGAGCGACTGCGCAACGTCGGAGTCCGCTGGCTGTACGCCGACCACCGGGCCGGCAAGGTGTCACCCGCGTTGCGCAACTACGTCCGGCTCCGGCACGCCACCTTGGACGCGACCGTCTACGAGATCAGGTGAGCGCCAGCAGCGCGTCCGCGACCCGGGCGCGACCGTTGCCATCGACAAGCTCCCAGCCGGCCGCCGCCAACCGGGTCCGCTCGGCCGGATCGGTGAGCAGGCGCTTGAGTACGGCGGCCGCGGCGGACGGGTCCGCCTTCAGGTCGGACAGGACGCCGACTCCGGCCGCCGTACCGGTGGCGACGGCACGCTCGTAGCCCATCACCTGGTTGTCCACGACACACACGAGCCCGGCCGTCGCACCGAGACACAGGAGCTCCCAGGTCGACGTACCCGAAGCACTGATCGTCAGGTCGGCCTCGCGCACGGCAGCAGCCAGTTGGTCCGTCGGGCCGATGACGTCCACACCCTGCTGCGGACCAAGCTCAACCGCTGCGATCTGGTCCGCAAGCTCCGGCCGAGGCGCGACCACAGTGGCCTCGAACGGCACGCCAGTCGCCGCCAGCGCCTGTACGACGTACGGACCGGCGCCGAACGCGTCCGTCCCGCCGAAGAACGCGAACACCTTCGGTACGGCGACCGGCCGCGGCGCGGGTGGTTCGAGCGGGCGGAGAGCGCGGATCTCGTCGCGGATCATCACGTAGGCGAGTCCGGCCAGCCTGGTGCTGTTCGCGGGCAGCCGCGGACGGTCCAGCTCGGCGGCGAGGTTCTGGTCCACCAGCACGTCCGCGTCGGCGCCCCGGAAGTCGCCGTCGACGATGGCGAGGGTCGGAACGCCGGTCGCGCGGACGGCCGGGTAGACGGCCGCGTCCAGGTCGTAGGAGTCGAGGACGACCGCGTCCAGCCGAAGCCGCGCGATCAGGTCGATGTGCTCCGCCGGCGTCCAGACCGCCGGCTCCACCGCGATCCCCCGGGCCGCGATCTGCGCCTCGGCCCACGGCACGGTGTGCGCGTCGCAGACGAACACCACCTCGTGCCCGCGCCGCAGGAGCTCCTCCGCCAGCGCCAGGCACCGCATCACGTGCCCGATCCCCCGCCCCGGCCCCACATCACACCGAACCCCGACGCGCTCCACGCCCCGACCGTATCGGCTGCACGGGATCGGCTGCATACCCGGTTTCCGGGCCCGGCCCGGGGTGAGAAGCCGCACTTGTGGATATCATGTAATACGTAGGACGCGTACTACGTGGGAGGCTACGATGCGACTGAACAGCAAGGGCCAGGTGACCATCCCGGCCGAGCTCCGGCGCAAGCACCACCTCCACGAGGGGGACGAAGTGACAGTGATCGAGGCGGACGACGGGCTGCGGATCGTCCGGGTGGCCGACGCGGAGACCCGCGGTCAGCGGCTGGTGCGGGAGATGCGCGGCCGGGCGACGACCGAGATGAGCACCGAGGAGCTGATGGAGCTCCTGCGTGGCGAGTGACACCCAGCCGGTCGTGCTCGTCGACACCTGTGTGCTGCTCGACATCCTGACCGACGACCGGGAGTGGGGCGACTGGTCCGCGACGGCGGTCGCCAAGGCGCGCGACGAAGGCGACCTGGCGATCAACCCGATCATCTACGCCGAGGTGTGCGCCGGGTTCGACCGGATCGAGGACGTCGACGCCGCGCTCCCGGTGCTGGACTTCCGCCGCGAGCCGTTGCCCTACCACGCCGGTTTCCTCGCCGCGCACGCCTTCGTGACCTACCGCCGGCGGGGCGGCGCCAAGACCTCGCCGCTGCCCGACTTCTACATCGGCGCGCACGCCGCGGTGCAGCGCTACCGCCTGATCACGCGGGACACCAGGCGGTTCCGGACGTACTTCCCGAGGGTCGGTCTGATCACTCCGAATCAAGCGATCTCTTGACCTCGCGCTGAGACGCGGGATTGAGAGGGGCTGGAACCGGGCAGCTATTGTTCGTGTCTGCACTGCGCGTGCTGCCACCACAACTGTCCGTCGGAACTGTCCGTCAGAAGGGTCCGCCGACGTGTCCATCCTCACCGGCTCAGACATTCTCGTCACCGGCGGAACCGGGTCCTTCGGCCGGGCGTTCGTCGGGCACGCACTCGACCGGCTGAACCCGCGCCGGATCATCGTGTTCAGCCGGGACGAGCTGAAGCAGTGGGAGGTCCGGCAGCTGTTCGGCGACGATCCGCGGCTGCGGTTCTTCCTCGGTGACGTCCGGGATCGGTCCCGGCTGCTGCGGGCCATGCACCGGGTCGACTACGTCGTGCACGCGGCCGCGCTGAAGCAGGTCGACAGTGGTGAGTACAACCCGTGGGAGTTCGTCCAGACCAACGTGGTCGGCTCGCAGAACGTGATCGAGGCGGCCATCGACTCCGGGGTGAAGCGGGTCGTCGCGCTGTCCACCGACAAGGCGTCCAGCCCGATCAACCTGTACGGCGCGACCAAGCTGACCGCGGACAAGCTGTTCATCAACGGCAACCACTACGCGGCGGCGTACGACACCCGCTTCAGCGTGGTCCGGTACGGCAACGTGATGGGCAGCCGGGGCTCGATCATCCCGAAGTTCAAGGCGCTGCACGCGGCCGGCGACTCGCTGCCGATCACCGACCTGCGCTGCACCCGGTTCCTGATCACGCTGCCGCAGGCGGTCGAGTTCGTGGTCGACTCGTTCGAGCTGATGACCGGCGGCGAGCTGTACGTGCCGCGGATCCCGTCGATGAAGGTCACCGACCTGGCCGAGGCGATCGCCCCCGGCGCCAAGATGCACGACGTCGGCCTGCGCCCGGGCGAGAAGCTGCACGAGGAGATGATCAGCCCGGAGGAGGGCCGGCGCGCGCTCGCGATCGGCAACCGGTTCGTGCTGCAGCCCGACCTGGCCACCTGGGGCTACCTGCCGCCGTCGGACGGGATCCCGGTGCCGGACGGCTTCCACTACGCCTCGGACACCAACGACCAGTGGTACTCGATCGACGAGATCCGCAAGATCCTCGAGAGTGACTGATGCTGCCCTACGGACGTCAGTCCATCTCCGAGGAGGACATCGCGGCGGTCACCGCCGTGCTGCGCGGTGACTGGCTGACCACCGGGCCCGCGGTCACCGCGTTCGAGAACGCAGTCTCCGAGCTGACCGGCGGGCATCGCGTCGTCAGTTGCACGTCGGGCACGGCCGCGCTGCACATCGCCTACGCCGCCCTGGGCGTCGGACCGGGCGACGAGGTGATCACCACGCCGATGACGTTCGTCGCGACGGCCTCGACCGCTGCGATGCTCGGCGCTTCCGTGGTCTTCGCGGATGTCGACCCGGACACCGCGCTGATCGCCCCGTCCGCGGTCGAGGCGGCGATGACCGAGCGCACGAAGGTGATCGCCGCCGTCGACTACGCCGGCCAGGCCGCGGACTACGCGGCTCTGCAGCCGCTTGCCGATCGCGTCGGCGCTCGCACGCTGGCGGACGCGGCGCACTCGATCGGCGGCAGCGCCGACGGCCGCCCGGTCGGGGACCTGGCCGACGTGACCACGGTGTCCTTCTTCCCCACCAAGAACCTGACCACCGGCGAGGGCGGCGCGGTGGTCTGCAAGGACCCGGCGGTCGGCCAACGGGCCCACGAGTTCCACTTCATCGGCCTGGTCCGCGATCCGGACCGGTTCCAGATCACCGACGAGGGACCTTGGCACCAGGAGGTCCACGAGTACGGTGTGAACTACCGGCTCACCGACGTCGCGAGCGCCCTCGGCCTGTCGCAACTCCGGCGGCTGGCCGGCTTCAAACGCCGCCGCGCCGAGATCACCGCGCGGTACAACGAGGCACTGCGCGACGTGGACGGCCTCCGGACGCCGGTCCAGCGCGCGGGCGTGGACCCGGCCTGGCACCTCTACCCGGTCCGCGTCCTCGGCGGGCGCCGGCGCGAGGTGTTCGAAGGCATGCGCGCGGCGGGAATCGGTGTCCAGGTCAACTACATCCCCGTCTACTGGCACCCGGTCTTCGCACAGCAGGGCTACCGCCGCGGCCTGTGCCCGAACGCCGAGGCGTTCTACGCCGAAGAACTGTCCCTCCCCCTCTTCCCGGACCTGGCCGACCACGACGTCGACCGGGTGATCGAGACCTTGGTAAAGCTGGTTCGTTAACGTGTTCGATGTGACCCGATCGATTCTGGTCGGCGGTGAGATGCTCAACTGGTCGGATCTGCACCCGGTGGACGCCCGCCCCGCGGCCGCCGGACCGGCCGCCGCGGCGCTGCTCACCGCTGCCCTCCACCCCGGCGACTCCGTGCTGGTCGCCGGGCCGCATGCCCTCGACCTGATCACCGGTATCGCCGACCGGGTGACGTCCGTCGACGTCCTGGTCCGGTCCGCGCCGGACGCGGAGGAGATCGCCGAGCTGCTCGCCGACACCAAGGGCGACGTGCACTGCGGCTCCCTCGACCGCTTCAACACCGACGAGACGTACGACGCCGTCGTCGCGCTGGACGGATTCGAGCGGCTCGTAGGCCCCGACACCGCCACGCTGACCTGGGCGAATGCGCTGACCGCACTGTCGGACCGGCTCGCGCCGCAGGGCCGCCTGCTCCTCGGAGCGACGAACTCCTTCGGTGTCGAGCGTTTGATCCAGCCCGGCATCGCCGCGGCGATCCCGCGCGACGAGGACTGGGGCCGCGATGTCGCCGACAGCGCACCGGCCGGCCTCAAGCCGCTGCAGGCTGCCCTGAGCGCCACAGGCATCACCAAGACCTACGCGGTGTTCCCGTCACTGGTCGAGTCCCAGGTCGCCCTCGAAGCCGTCGAAGGCTTGGCCGCCGTCACCGCCGCCCGGACCGTTGCCGCGCGCAACGCAGGCCCGACGCTGATGGACCCGTATCGGTTCGTGCTCGACGCGGCCGACGCCGGCGTGGCGTTCGAGCTCGCCCCCGCCTGGTACTTCGTCACCGGCGACCTCCCCGCCGTCCTCCCCACCGCCGCCGTCCCCTCCGGTCCCGGTGTGCTGCTCGAGGAGCACCTACTCGCCGCCCTGCGCGTGGACGACCAGGCAGCGCTGCGCCGGATCATCCCCGAATACGTGGCCTGGCTGGACGCCGGTGGCAGCGGCTCGCCGGACAACGTGATTCTCGACGGGTCGTCGTACCGGCTGTTCGGGGCAGCGCAGGAGCTCGACGTCGTCGGGCACCTGGCACGCTTCGCCCGCCGCACGCTGGAGAGTGGCTCGCGGCAACCGTGGCCGGCCGGCGGCACTGTGCATGCGCTGACGGCACGGCTGGCGTCGATGGCCGGAATCACCGTCCCGGAAGAGCTTCCGGAGTCCGCCGAGGTGGTCCGGCCGCTGGGCAGCGCCGAGCAGCTGGCGACGGTCGCGCGACTGTCCGAGGAGCTGGCCGCCTCGAGTGCGCGGGCGATCCTGTTCGAGGGCACGGTCAGCGGCATCCGGCGGTCACTCCCCTACCGGGTCGGTCACGCGGTCCTGAACCCGGCGCGGGTGGTTCGCCGCCGGGTCCGGCGGGTGCTGCGGAAGGTACGGCGCTGATGCACCACGCCAACCACTTCTACGGCCACGCCAACATCATGGCGTCGTACGCCGGGCTCGCGAAGCCGCCGCGGATCTGGGGATACCTCCAGCACGGCTGGAACATCCTGGACGGGTTCGCCCACGGCACCGCGTTCGCTCCGGGGCTGCCGAAGTACGTCTGGTCCGACAGCGTCCGGCGGCGCGGGCACTCGATGGGCCTGCGCAACTACTCGGTGATCGGCTCGGTCTGGCTGTACCTGCTGAAGGTGCACCCCGAGCTGGCGACCCCCGCCAAACGGGCCGAGGGCACCATCTTCTACCCGTTCCACGGCTGGGAGGGCCAGCACGTGCTCGGCGACCACGGCCGAATCGTTGCCTCGATCAACGAGCACGAGACCGGGCCGGTGACGGTCTGCCTGTACTGGAACGAGTACGACAAGCCCGCGATCCGCAACGTCTACAAGGACGCCGGGTTCCGGGTCATCACCCACGGCTACCGGGGGCTGCACTGGCGCCGTACCGACGCCAAGTTCCTGGTCAAGCAACTGCGCGAGCTCCGCAAACATCGGCGCGTCGCCTCCAACCGGCTCAGCTCCGCCGTTCTGTACGGCGCCTCGCTCGGCCTGCAGCCCGGGGTCTACGGTGACCCGATGGTGCTGGAGAACGAACACCCCTCGTTCGGCGGCCAGGCCCGGATCAAGCGGCTCTGGCCCGAGATGGACCAGCCTTTCGTCCCACTCGCGACCGCCCGCGAGTTCACCGACACCGAGCTGGGAGTCGACCACGTCGCCTGCCCGGCCGAGATCCGGGAGATGTTCCGGTGGCCCTGATCAAATCGACAACTGGCCTGAAGATTGCCGTCGTCACGCAGGCGCGGGCGACCAGCACCCGGCTGCCGGCCAAGGTGCTGCTCGAGGCCGGTGGCCGCACCTACCTCGAGCACCACGTCGACCGGTTGCGGCGGACCGGGCTGCCGGTGATCGTGGCAACGACCACGAACGCCGACGACGACCCGATCGTCGCCCTGTCCGAGCGGGCCGGGATCCCGTACTTCCGCGGCAGCGAGGACGACGTACTCAGCCGGTTCGCCGACGCGGCCCGCGAGTACGGGCTGGACGGGGTGGTCCGGGTGACGTCGGACTGCCCGTTGATCGACCCGGAGATCGTTGCCTCCGGCGTCGAACGGTTCCGGGCCGAGGGCGACGAGAGCGTCTACCTGTCGAACTGCCTGGAGCGCACCCATCCGCGCGGGATGGACTACGAGGTGTTCTCCGCGGCCCGGCTGTTCGAGGCGGACGAGCGGGCGACGCTCCAGGTCGACCGCGAGCACGTCACGCCGTACCTGCACCAGAACCGGGCGGGCGACGTCCGGCTGGTGAGCCTGCCGTGGGCCGGCGGCGGCGCGCAGTACCGGCTCACGCTGGACACCGAGGACGACCGGAAGTTGCTCAGCGCCCTGATCGAGGACTTCGCCGCGGACAAGCTGAACTGCGCCGAACTGGTCGCGCTGCTGGACTCCCGACCGGAGCTGGCCACGCTCAACGCACACATCGAGCAGAAGAAGCTCGGCGAGTGACAGCGCAGCAGCCTGCCGCTACGGCATGATTTACGGTGATGACCACCGATGATCCAGCACCCGAGCCGTCGACCGGCCAGGACCCGCCGAACGGCGGCGCCGGCAGCGACGGCGGCCGGGCCATGGACGCGGCCCGGGCCAAGTCGTTCGGCGCCGTCGCGGCCGCGTACGACGCGGCCCGGCCGACGTTTCCCGCCGAGGCGCTGACCTGGATCCTCGGTCCCGGCCGGCTGCAGATCCTGGATCTCGGCGCCGGCACCGGGAAGCTGGCCGCGGTCGCGGCCGGCCTCGGCCACGACGTGGTCGCGGTCGACCCGTCCGAGGAGATGCTCGCGCTGTGCCGTCGCCGGCCGGGTATCGACACGATGGTCGGCGCGGCCGAGTCGATCCCGCTCGCGCACGCCTCGGTCGACGCGGTGATCGTCGGCCAGGCGTTCCACTGGTTCGACCACTCCCGCGCCCTGCCCGAGATCGCCCGGGTGCTGCGGCCGAACGGCGTCCTCGGCCTGCTCTGGAACGACGCCGACCGGGTGGTCCCCTGGGTCCGGCGGCTGGATCGCGCGATCATGGGCGACGACTTCGGCGGCGACCAGTTCGACCCGATGCCCATCCTCCTGCAGTCGGACCTGTTCGCCGGAGTGGAGACGGCCCGGTTCCGGCACTGGCAGGACCTGGATCGCGCCGGGCTGCGGCAACTCGCCCTGTCACACTCCCGGATCGCCATCCTCACCGAGTCCCGCCGCGAGTCCGTGCTCGAGCAGATCGACGCCATCTACGACAACACCGCGCGACCGCCGGAGCCGCTCCGGATGCCGTACTTCACCGGCTGTTACCGCACTCGCCCTAGCGACCTGGCGAACTACCGCCGTACTCTCGACGCCCCGGTGGCACCGCACCTCTGAAATCCGCGCGAAACGTTTTGGTTGCGGTAGGTCACAAATGCCTCACCAGGGGCTAACGTGCACGTGTTTGTGTCGAAGTACGAGGGGAACTCGAACCCATGGACGAGGAAGTGGTACGCGAGCGGGACGCCCGCGCGTATGAGGCCGTACACGAAGCGGCCGACTTCACCGAGCTGAAGCGGCGCTACCGGAACTTCGTCGTGCCGTGGACGATCACGTTCATGGCCTGGTACCTGGCCTACGTCGCCTGCAACAACTGGGCGCGCGACTTCATGGGCCAGCAGGTGGTGGGCCATGTCAACGTCGCGCTGATCTTCGGCCTGCTGCAGTTCGTCTCCACGTTCGTGATCGCCGCCCTGTACGGCCGGTTCGCGAACCGGAAGCTGGATCCGCTCGCCAGCGGGCTGAACGCCAAGTACAAGAGGGAGCGCCGCCGGTGAACGTCTTGACCATTCCCGCGCTGGTCCCACTTGCCGACGCAGAGCCGGGCAACCGGGCACTGACCATCTCGCTGTTCACCGCGGTCGTCGCCGTGACGCTCTACATCACCTGGTGGGCGTCCCGGCAGAACAAGAGCGCCGCCGACTACTACGCCGGCGGCCGGTCCTTCAGCGGCGCCCAGAACGGCTTCGCGGTCGCCGGCGACTACATGTCGGCGGCGTCCTTCCTCGGCATCTCCGGCTCGATCGCCCTCTACGGGTACGACGGCTTCCTCTACTCGATCGGGTTCCTGGTGGCCTGGCTGGTGGCGCTGCTGCTGATCGCCGAACTGCTGCGGAACTCGGGCCGGTTCACCATGGCCGACCAGCTCGCGTTCCGGATGAAGCAGAAGCCGGTCCGGACCGCCGCCGCGACGTCCACGATCGTGGTGTCGATCTTTTATCTGCTGGCCCAGATGGTCGGCGCCGGCGCGCTGGTCGCGCTGCTGCTCGGGGTGAAGAGCGAGGGCATCAAGGCCGGCGTGATCGTCCTGGTCGGCGCGCTGATGATCATCTACGTGACGGTCGGCGGGATGAAGGGCACAACCTGGGTGCAGATCGTCAAGGCCGTCCTGCTGATGTCCGGCACGATCGTGATCACGTTCCTGGTGCTGCTGAAGTTCGACTTCAACATCTCCCGGCTGCTCGGCGCCGCGGCGGACAAGTCAGGCAAGGGCGAGGCGTTCCTGCAGCCCGGACTGCTCTACGGCAAGGACCTGGTCGGCCAGATCGACTTCCTGTCCCTCGGCCTCGCCCTGGTCCTCGGTACGGCGGGCCTGCCGCACATCCTGATCCGCTTCTACACCGTGCCGGACTCGCGGTCCGCGCGCCGCTCGGTGCAGTGGGCGATCGGCCTGATCGGCGCGTTCTACCTGATGACGCTGGCGCTCGGGTTCGGCGCGGCCGCGCTGCTGGACACCGCCAAGGGGTCCGCGGTCGAGACGTCGAAGGGCAACGTGGCGTCGCCGCTGCTGGCCGAGTCCGTCGGCGGTGGCGCCGACTCGCTCGGCGGCTCGATCCTGCTCGCGCTGATCGCGGCGGTCGCCTTCGCGACCATCCTCGCGGTGGTCGCCGGACTGACCCTGACGTCGGCCTCGTCGTTCGCGCACGACCTGTACGCCAACGTGATCGCCAAGGAGAAGCCGTCCGAGAAGGACGAGTTGCGGGTGGCCCGGATCGCAGCCCTCGTCATCGGCGCGGTCGCGATCGGGCTGGCGATCCCGGCGCAGCGGCTGAACATCGCGTTCCTGGTCGCGCTGGCCTTCGCGGTCGCCGCATCGGCGAACCTGCCGGCGTTGCTGTTCAACCTGTTCTGGAAGCGGTTCAACACCTCCGGCGCGGTCTGGAGCATCTACGGCGGTCTGGTGTCGGCCGTCGTACTGGTCATCTTCTCGCCGGTCGTGTCGGGGTCGCCCACCTCGATGATCACCGGGACCGACTTCTCCTGGTTCCCGCTGTCGAACCCGGGCATCGTGTCGATCCCGCTCGGCTTCCTGTTCGGGGTGCTCGGCACGTACCTCGGCAAGGACCGGTCCAGCGAAGACCGCTACAACGAGCTGTCCGTCCGCGCCCTCACCGGCGCCGGCGCGGAAGGCCCAGCCAAGCACTGACAGCCCCTGGTGGGTCCAGGGTTCGGCAACCAAGCGTCGCGAGCCGTTGACGCTGGGTTTGGCATGCCGTAACAATGAGGCAGCCTCGCGCAAGAATCTGGCAAGTCACCGCAAGTTTTGAACGTGCGCGTCGGCCACTCTCACCCGCCCACCCAGGAGAGGCCATGAGACTTCCGCAGTCCCGACTTTCAGCGAGACGGCTGCTCGCCGCTGCGCTGGCCGCCGGTCTAGCGCTGTCGGCCGGTCCGCTCGTCCGCGAGACACCGGCGGACTCCGCGACGGCCGCCGTTCAGGCCGGACCCAACCTCGCCGCCGGCAAGAGCGCGTCGGCCAGCAGCGTCACCCAGACCTACATCGCGTCGAACGTGACCGACGGCAACCAGGGCACCTACTGGGAGAGCGCGAACAACGCCTTCCCGCAGTGGGTGCAGGTGGACCTCGGCTCGACGGTCGCCACCAACCAGGTCGTGCTGAAGCTGCCGACCGCGAACTGGGGCGCTCGCACCCAGACCCTCGCCGTCCAGGGCAGCACCGACGGGCAGAACTTCACCGACCTCTCCGCGTCCGCGGCCCGCGCGTTCAACCCGCCGGGCAACTCCGTGACGATCGACTACGGCACCGCGACCACGCGGTACGTGCGGATCCGGATCACCGCGAACACCGGCTGGCCGGCCGGGCAGCTGTCCGAGCTCGAGGTCTACGGACCGGCGACCGGCGACACCCAGGCTCCCACCGCCCCGGGCAGCCTGGCCTTCACCGAGCCCGCCGCCGGCCAGATCCGGCTGACCTGGACCGCCTCGACCGACAATGTCGGCGTCACCGGGTACGACGTCTACGCCAACGGCGAACTGCGGACCAGCCTGGCCGGCAGCGTCCTCACCTACACCGACAACCAGCCGGCCAGCGTGCCGGTCTCGTACTTCGTCCGCGCGAAAGATGCTGCTGGCAACCAATCGGCGAACAGCAACACGGTGACCCGGGGCGGCAGCTCCGGTCCCGGCAGCAACCTCGCCCTCGGCAAGCCGATCACCGCGTCCGGGTCCGTGCACACCTTCGTCGCGACCAACGCCAACGACGACAACGTGACGACGTACTGGGAGGGCAACGCCAACCCGGCGACGCTCACGACTTCGCTCGGCGCGAACGCGGATCTGAGCTCGGTCGTGATCCGGCTGAACCCGGACCCGGTGTGGGGCGCTCGGACGCAGACGTTCTCGGTCCTCGGCCGCGAGCAGGGGTCGTCGGCGTTCACGACGATCGTGCCGGGTGCGCCGTACAACTTCGCTCCGGGCAGTGGGAACAGTGTGACGATCCCGGTCAGTGCGCGGGTGGCCGACGTACGGCTGAACTTCACCGCGAACACCGGCGCGCCGGCCGGACAGGTCGCCGAGTTCCAGGTGATGGGCGTGCCGGCGCCGAACCCGGATCTCACGCTGTCCAACGTGTCCTGGACGCCCACCTCGCCGGTGGAGACCGATGCGATCACCGTGCGGGCGACGGTCGGCAACTCCGGTACGGCGGGGTCCGCGGCGACCGAGGTGAACTTCTACCTCGGCCAGACCAAGGTGGGTACAGCGGCCGTCGGCGCCCTCGCGGCCGGAGCGTCGGCCACGGTCAGCGCCTCGATCGGCACTCGGGATGCCGGAAGCTACGCGTTGAGCGCGAAGGTCGACGAGTCGAACACGGTCATCGAGCAGAACGACGCGAACAACACCGCGAACGCGTCCAGTCCGCTGGTCGTCACCCCAGTCGCAAGCTCCGACCTGGTGGCGGCAGCGGTCAACTGGACGCCGAACAACCCGTCGGCCGGGAACAGTGTCGCCTTCTCGGTCGCTGTGAAGAACCAGGGCAGTGTGGCGTCGGCGTCCGGCGCACATGGCATCACGCTGACGATCCTGAACGGCAGCACTACTGTCGCGACGCTCACCGGGTCCTACAACGGCGCGATCGCAGCCGGGGCGACGACGCCGGCCGTTGCGCTGGGCAACTGGACTGCGGCCAACGGCCGGTACTCCGTCCGCGTCGTACTCGCCGACGACGCCAACGAGTTGCCGGTGAAGCGGGCGAACAACACCAGTGAGCGGCCGTTCTTCGTGGGGCGTGGGGCGAACATGCCGTACGACCACCTGGAGGCCGAGGACGCGTCCATCGGCGGCGGCGCGGTCGTGGTCGGGCCGAACCGGGCCATCGGCGATCTCGCCGGTGAAGCGTCCGACCGGCGAGCGGTCACGCTGAACTCGAACGGCTCGTTCGTCGAGTTCACCACCCGGGCGCGGACCAACACGCTCGTCACCCGGTTCTCCATCCCGGACTCGGCCGGTGGCGGCGGGATCAACTCGACCGTCAACGTGTACGTGAACGGCGCCTTCCACAAGGCGTTGCCGCTGACCTCGCGGTACGCCTGGCTGTACGGCGCGGAGGCGAGCCCGAACAACTCGCCCGGCTCCGGACCGGCCCGGCATATCTACGACGAAGCTCAGTTGATGCTCGACGCCAGCTACCCAGCAGGTACGAAGATCAGGCTGCAGAAGGATCCGGCGAACAGCACGACGTACACGGTTGACTTCATCGACACCGAGGAGGTCGCGCCGGCCGCCAACCCGGGCACGGGATACGTGACGCCGGCCGGGTTCACGCACCAGGACGTGCAGAACGCGCTCGACCAGGTGCGGCAGAACAGCGCGCTGCAGGGTGTGTACCTGCCGCCGGGCGACTACCAGACGTCGTCCAAGTTCCAGGTGTACGGGAAGGCGGTCCGGGTGGTCGGGGCCGGTCCCTGGTACACGCGGTTCCACGCGCCTGCTGGGCAGGACAACACCGACGTCGGGTTCCGCAGCGAGGCGTCGGCGAACGGGTCGACGTTCACCGGGTTCGCGTACTTCGGCAACTACACATCCAGGATCGACGGGCCCGGGAAGGTGTTCGACTTCGCGAACACCGCGAACATGACCATCGACAACATCTGGGTCGAGCACATGGTCTGCCTGTACTGGGGCGCCAACACCGACTCCTCGACGATCAAGAACTCGCGGATCCGGAACATGTTTGCCGACGGCATCAACATGACGAACGGGTCGGCCGGCAACCTGGTCAGCAACAACGACGCCCGGGCCACCGGCGACGACAGCTTCGCGCTCTTCAACGCCACCGACTCCGGCGGCGGCGAGGTCCGCGACAACGTGTTCGAGAACCTGACCGCGACGCTGACGTGGCGGGCGGCCGGGTTCGCGGTGTACGGCGGGACGAACAACGTGTTCCGCAACCTGTACGCCGCGGACATGCTCACCTATCCCGGGGTGACGATCTCGTCGCTCGACTTCGGAATCCCGATGAACGGTTTCGGCGCGACCCCGCCGACGCGGTTCGAGAATGTCAGCCTGGTACGCGCGGGCGGGCATTTCTGGGGCAACCAGACATTCCCCGCGTTGTGGATCTACTCGGCCACGAAGATCTTCCAGGGAATCCGGGTCAATGATCTGGACATCGTCGATCCGACGTACTCCGGAATCATGTTCCAAACCGACTACGTGGGCGGGCAGCCGCTGTTCCCGGTGGCGGACACGATCTTCACCAACACCACCATCTCAGGAGCCCAGAAGTCCGGCGACGCCTTCGACGCCAAGTCCGGCTACGGCATCTGGGCCAACGAACTGCCCGAACCAGGCGAAGGCCCCGCCCGAGGCACCGCCACCTTCACCAACCTGACCCTCACCAACAACCACACCAACATCCACAACCCCACCACAACTTTCACCCTCACCCAGAACTGACCCACCCAGGAGCCGCCGAGACCCGCTCTCGGCGGCTCCTATTCAGGCGCAATCTCTGCGTCCTTTGCAATCTGCCCCAAGCTGCCCCGAGATGCCCCGGTGTTACAGCCGTTGCCCCGCCTATCCACGTGTAAAGGTCAAACCTTGCTGCTACCCGGCCAGGAGCGGCTCCACTTCAGCCACGAGAACCGCGCACGCCGACGGCAGATCCTGGACGTCATCCAGTCCTTCCATCTGCTGGTGGATCTCTACCGCGCCGACACGGAATCTCTGCCCGACCGACGTCGCTGCCTGGAAGCCATCGTTCGGGATACCGCGGCAACCGCCGAGCGGCTCGTGATCGAGCGCGACGAGTCGGTGATGGACCATGATCGCGACGTTCTCCGAGCTGCAACTCGTCGCCACGGATGCCACGAGACGCTTCGGTGGGACCTGTTCGTCCCGAAGGCAGATCCACTGCTGTGGGTACCCGATGCCGTCGTGTGGAGCTGGGTCCGCGGCGGCGAATGGCGGCATGCCGTCCAGGCATTTTGCCAGCTCAGGGAGCTCTGAACGCGCGAAACCCGGCTCACCCACCGTCCGGTAGGCTGCCGGGTCCACTTCCGAGGGACTCGTGTCCCCCGGCAACAAGAACTTTACCCCTCGTCGGCAGTGATTGCTGCTGTTTTCGGGATCTGCCCCAGGTTGCCCTGGGTTGCCCCGAGCAGGAGGTGCCGGGCGGTGGGGGTTTGGGAGTGGAGGGCGGTGCCGTTGGTTCGGTGGGTGGTGATGAGGCCGGCGTTGCGGAGGACTCGGGTGTGGTCTGAGGTGGAGGGGAGGGAGATGCCGGTGCGGCGGGAGAGTTGGGTGGTGGTGGCTGAGTGGGTGAGGGCGCGGAGGACGGTGGCTCGGGTTCGGCCCAGGAGGTCGGCCAGGGCGTCGGTGTCGGGGAGGTCGTCCGTGGGGTGGTCGGCGCAGGGGTAGACGAGGACGGGGCGGCGGTCGGGCGCGTCCAGGGCCAGGCATTCGGCGGTGAGAGGTGACGGGTACAGCTGCAGACCGCGGCCGTTCAGGTGGATGTCGAGGACTGGGCCGGCGGTGAGGCCGTAGGTGGTCAGGATCGGAGTGGACCACTCGATGTCGGGGTGGAGCGACTCCAACAACGCGTCGACCCCGCCGTGCAGCAGCGTGCGCGATCTGAGGGCGAGGTCCGCGGCATACCGCCGTTCCAGTTCGCTCGACGACGGCGCGAGTACCTCGGTGTGGAAGTCGCGTACGGCGTTGCCGAGCGCCCGGCGCGATCCGGCCCGCCCGGCGAGCAGGCCCTGCATGAACTTGTCGACCTCAGCCGGAAGCCACGGCGCCAGCTCGTCGTGAACGACGGAGGCCGGCGTGTTCATCAACGTCTCGACAGCCGGTTCGAGACCAGGCGCCGGCACCTCCGGCGTGAGGAAGTCCGGGAACTGACCGGCCGGAGCGATCAGTTTGAAGAGCGGCCGCATCGAAGGACGGAGCCGCCGGCTCGCCTCGCGCCGCCAGCGCCGTGCGACCGGCGGCACGGCGAGGTCGCCGACGACCCGATCGCCGAGCGCGCGACCGCCCGAGCCCAACGCCCGCCCACGCAGCGCGCGGGCCGCGAGCGCTGCTTCCCACAGCGGCTCCGGGTCGGCCGGAAAAGTCACCCGGCCGAGGTCCTCCGCCGTGAAGTGGATCCGGATCATCCCCCGATTGTGCCCAGTCCAAGGCCACCCCGCCGACCTCTTCGGTTCTGACCGAATCCGGTCGCCGCTCCCACCCCGCAAACCACAGTCTGACCGGATGAAGCTCCTGGCAGCCCTCACGGTCCTCGCCCTCGCCGCGACCACTCAGTCCGCCACCGCCCACGCCGTACCCCAACGCCCCACCGAGTACGTCGTCTCCACCACACCCGGCGAGACGCTCGAAGGCATCGAGGTCACCCGCAACGGCACGATCTACGTGACCAGCGTCGGCACCGGCGCCGTGTACCGCGGCACCACCCGCAACCCACGCCTCCAGCCCTTCCTCTCCGCGGGCAACGACGGCCGGACCTCCGCGACCGGCATCCACGTCGACCGCTGGGGCCGCGTCCTCGTCGCCGGCGCGAGCACCTCCAAGCTCTTTCTGTACGACGCGAGCGGCAAGCTGCTCGCCGTACGCAAGGCCGCGGACGGCTCGTTCCTCAACGACTTCACGTTCGCGGGGGACGCGGTGTACGTCACCGACTCGGCCCACAACCAGATCTGGCGCGCCCCGCTCACCCGCCACGGCTTGGGCGAACTCGAGCCCTGGATCACCCGTGACAAGATCCAGCCCACGCCGTACTTCCTCAACGGCATCGTCACCGACGGCACGACCCTCCTGGTCGGCGAACAGGGTCAGGACGTCACGTACCGCATCGACCTCCGCACGAAGCAGGTCAGCACGCTGGAGGTCACCAACGGCATCCTGTCCGGCGACGGCTACCTGCTCGAGGGGCGCCGCCTGTACGCCGTCTACAACGCCGGCGGAGGCAAGTACGTCGCGAGGCTCGCCGTACTGAGCCGGGACCTGACGAAGGCCACCATCGTCGCCGACTCGGAGCCCGGAGCACCTGGTGCGACCCCGACCACCATCGCCCGCGACCGCGGCCGGCTGCTCTGGGTCAACAGCCAACTGGATGTCGCTCCGGGCATCCCGCCGTACACGGTGTCCGTCGTACCCGGCCTGCGGTAGATGGACGTGGAGGAGCGGAACCGCTGAGTCAGAGGTCGTCGGCGATGCGGGCGAGGACGACGCCGGCCCGGAGAACCAGGTCGCGGTCGGCGTCGTCGAGGCGGCGCAGCAGCTTGCCGAGCTCGTCGGCGGCCTGCCGTCCAGAGGCCTCGACCATCTCGGCGCCGGCCTTCGTCAGCACGACCGCGGTCGCCCGGCCGTCCACCGGGTCCTGCTCGCGCCGGACCAGACCGGCGTCCTCCAGGGCGGCGACCGTCGTGGTCGCGGTCGGCTGCGAGCACGGGACGCGGGTCGCGATCTCGCCGATCCGGATCGGTTGCTCGTCGGCGATCAGCATCAGCGCGAGGAACTGGGTCGGGTGCAGGACCGTGGTGGTACGACTCCGGCGCAGGTGCCGGACGATCCGGTGCATGCTGACCAGGAGTTGCAGAGTCTCGTGTGCCATCGCGATCACCTCCTCCGAAGGAAGCGCCATCCTGGCACACGTCCGACCGATCGCCTAGGTCCGGCCTGCCAAGCAGGCCGGACCAAGGCCTCGGGGCGACGAGCGTCAGGTCAGCTGGAGGTCGGGGTGGTAGAGATCCAGCCAGGTGGCCAGCGACAGCGTCTGTTCCAGGTGCCGGCGAGCACCGGGGCCGGGCGCCCGGGTGAGCGGCTCGACCGCCTGCCGGTCGACCAGCTCGAAGACCGGGTGCCGGTCGGCCAGCAGACCGCGGACCTGCCCGGCGAGCGCCTCGGCGTACGCCGGATCCTGGGTCTGCGGGTACGGCGACTTCTTGCGCTCGGCAACCGATTCCGGCAGCACCTCCCGGGCGGCCGCGCGCAGCAGGCTCTTCTCCTTGCCGTCGAACGTCTTCAGCGACCACGGCGTGTTGTAGACGTACTCGACCAGCCGGTGGTCGCAGAACGGCACCCGGACCTCCAGCCCGACCGCCATGCTCATCCGGTCCTTGCGGTCCAGCAGGATCCGCACCATCCGGGTCAGGTGCAAGTGGCAGATCTTGCGCATCGTCCACTCGTCGTCGGACTCCCCGTCCAGCCGCTCGACCTCGCTGACGGCTTCGGCGTACCGGTCGCGCAGATGACCGCCCAGATCAAGGCGTTTCAGCAACTCCGGGCGCAGTACGCTCGCCGGACCGTCGCCGCGCCGCGACACCAGGTAGGCGATCCACGGGAAGACCGGCCGCGTCCGCACCTCCGGGTCGTGGAACCACAGGTAGCCGCCGAACACCTCGTCGGCCGACTCGCCGGACAGCGCGACCGTGGACTGCTCGCGGATCGCCTTGAACAGCAGGTAGAGCGAGTTGTAGATGTCACCGCCGAGCGGGGCGTCGTTCGCCCGGATCACCTTCCGCCGGAGCTCCGGATCGGTCAGTACGGCGTTGTCCAGCACGATATCCGAGTGCTGCGAGTGCACGAAGTTCGCCACGTCGTGCACGTACGGCGTGTCCGGGGTGGCTCGCAGTTCGTCCGGACGGAAGTTGGCCTCCTGATCGACGAAGTCGACCGCGAAGCTGCGGATCTTGCGGCCCTCCTCGGCCAACTGGCCCGCGGCGAGTGCGGTGATCGCGCTGGAGTCGAGCCCACCGGACAGCAGCACACACCGAGGTACGTCGGCCAACCAGTTGGCGGCGGGTGATGTCGTCCAGGAGTTCCCGCACCCGGGCGACGGACGTGTCCTGGTCGTCGGTGTGCTCCCACGTTTCGAGCCGCCAGTACGTGCTGGTGTGGATCCCGGCACGGTCGACCGTGACGACTGTGCCCGGCTCGACCTCGGACATGCCCGCCCACAGTGACCGCCCTGGCGTCTTCGACACCGTCAGCACCTCACGCAGGCCGTCGATCTCGACCACGGCCGGTACGGCCGGGTTGGCCAGGATCGCCTTTGGCTCGGAGCCGAACAGGACACCGTCGTCGGTCGGGTAGTAGAAGAACGGCTTCACGCCCATCCGGTCGCGGACCATCACCAGGCTCTCGGTCCGCGGATCCCAGATGGCCAGCGCGTACATCCCGTTCAGTTGCTCGGCGAACGCCGTACCCCACTCGACGTAGGCACGCAGCACGACCTCGGTGTCCGAGTCGGTGGTGAACGTATGACCGCGGCGGCGGAGCTCGTCGCGCAGTTCGACGTAGTTGTAGACCTCACCGCTGTAAACCATGCCGAGAGTGACGTCGCGACCGTCGGCGCGGACGTCGGTCGTCATCGGCTGCTCGCCGCCCGGGAGGTCGATGACGGCGAGTCTTCGGTGGCCGAGCGCGACGTACGGCGCGAACCAGGTGCCTCGAGCATCCGGTCCGCGGCACGCCATCGTCTCCGTCATCGCGTCGACGGTTGCCTGCTCAGCCCTCAGGTCGTGCCGGTACGCCACCCATCCCGTGATGCCACACATGGCCGCTCCTCGTCGGAGATACATTCGTTACTGATGTATTTCTGACGATACGTGACGACAACGGACGCATCCGTGACGAATGTCATGTGTGGACGGCGAGAACTCCGAGGGCCAACGCGGTCCCGGTGAGGACGAGCATGGTGCCGGCCAGTTGCACGAGGCGGCGCTGGAGGGTGGGCAGTTCGGCGGCGGTGGCGAAGACCCGGCGCGGCCAGTGGCGCCAGGAGACGTACCAGAAGATCACGCTCGCGACGAGCAGCAGAACGCCTTTCAGTGCGTGGATCCACCAGTGCCCCGGCTCGAGCGCGAGAAGCAGACCGCCGGTGACTGCGATCGCCGCGATCAGGCCGAGCACCTTCCACCGGTTGCCCGAGGCAATCACCGTGGTCAGCGCCTCACGCGCTTCCTCGTCCGGCCCGAAGAACCTCGCCAGCTTCGGCCGCACCACGAACAGCGAGTAGGCCATCCCACCCACCCACGCCGCCGCCAGCCCCGCATGCACGATCGCAACGACAACGGTCATGCCCGGCAGCCTAGATCACCGCCACTGTGCAACCAGACCGTCGACCATGTCCTTGATGTGCAGGGGCGCTGGGCGTGTCAGTGGTGACGGGTGTCGTACGCGGTGCGGAAGCGTCGCGATAGTCGGAGGGGGCGATGCCGACGATCCGGTGGAACGAGCGGCGGAGAGTCTCGGCGGTGCCGAAGCCGTACCGGCGGGCGATGCTCTCGACCGAGTCGTCCCGTTCCGCGGCAGCCCCATGTTCGACCGCACGGGTCCTGGCTCCGACGCCACGATCACACACTCGTACGTCACAACACCAGGCCCCATACCTCCCACCCTGTCCCCGCGATGGCAGGACGTCCACGCCACGCCCCCCACAAATCACGCTATCGTTGCTGAAGGCAATAGAAGACTTGCGGTACGACGGTGCACACTCAGCGTCGGCCCCGGCCGAGAACGTGAGTAGGTGGGGTGGGGTGGGAGCGGGCGTAGCGGGCGCGACGTAGGAGCGGCTGCGTAGCACGCGTGGGAAAGACAACAGGCCCCCGGAAACCCGGGGGCCTGTTACCGAAAACGATCAGTCTTCGTCGGATTTGCCGGACTCCAGGTTGGATTTGATGAGGTCCATGACGGTGGAGTCGGCGAGGGTGGTGACGTCGCCTACCTCGCGGTTCTCGGCGACGTCGCGGAGCAGCCGGCGCATGATCTTGCCGGAGCGGGTCTTGGGGAGCTCGGCGACGACCATGATCTGCCGCGGCTTGGCGATCGGGCCGATTTCCTTGGCGACGTGGTTGCGGAGCTCCTGGACGACGTCCGGTCCGCCGTCGCCGGCCTCCGAGCGGAGGATCACGAAGGCGGCGATCGCCTGGCCCGTGGTCGGGTCGGAGGCGCCGACGACCGCGGCCTCGGCGACCTTCGGGTGCGACACCAGCGCGGACTCGATCTCGGTGGTGGACAGCCGGTGGCCGGACACGTTCATCACGTCGTCGACCCGGCCGAGCAGCCAGAGGTCGCCGTCCTCGTCCTTCTTCGCCCCGTCACCGGCGAAGTACACGCCCGGCCAGCGCGACCAGTAGGTGTCGACGAAGCGCTGGTCGTCGCCCCACAGCGTGCGCAGCATCGCCGGCCACGGCTTGGTGATCACGAGGTACCCGCCGGAGCCGTCCGGCACCGAATTGCCCGCGTCGTCGACGACGTCGACGCTGACGCCCGGGATCGCCTTCATCGCGGCGCCGGGCTTGCCCGCGGTCACGCCAGGCAGCGGCGAGATCATGTGCATGCCGGTCTCGGTCTGCCACCAGGTGTCGACGACCGGCGCGTTGTTGCCGCCGATGTTCTCCCGGTACCAGATGTAGGCCTCCGGGTTGATCGGCTCGCCGACCGACCCGATGACGCGCAGCGAGGACAGGTCGAACTTCGCCGGGATGTCCGCGCCCCACTTCATGAAGGTCCGGATCGCGGTCGGCGCGCAGTACAGGATCGACACCTTGTACTTCTGCACGATCTCCCACCAGCGGCCCTGGTGCGGCGTGTCCGGGGTGCCTTCGTACAGCACGGATGTGGTCGCGTTCGCGAGGGCGCCGTACACGATGTAGCTGTGGCCGGTGACCCAGCCGATGTCGGCCGCGGTCCAGTAGACGTCGGTGTCGGCCTTGAGGTCGAACACGCCCCACTGGGTGTACGCCGTGCCGACGAGGTAGCCGCCGGTGGTGTGCAGGATGCCCTTCGGCTTGCCCGTCGTGCCGGAGGTGTACATCACGTACAGCGGGTGCTCGGCGTCGAACGCCTCCGGGCTGTGCTCGGACGACTGCTTGCCGACGAAGTCGTCCCACCACAGGTCGCGGCCCTCGACGATGTTGGTGTCCTGACCGGTACGGCGGACCACCAGGACGTTCCGTACGTCGGGGCACTCCTCCAGCGCCGCGTCGACGGCCGGCTTCAGCGCGGCCGGGGCGCCACGGCGGTAGCCGCCGTCGGCGGTGATCACGACGCGCGCGTCGCAGTCCTGGATCCGGCCCTTGAGCGCATCCGCGGAGAAGCCGCCGAACACGACGGTGTGCGGGGCGCCGACCCGGGCGCAGGCGAGCATCGCGACCACGGTCTCCGGGATCATCGGCATGTAGATCGCGACCCGGTCGCCGGCCTGGACGCCGAGCTCGAGCAGCGCGTTGGCCGCCTTGCTCACCTCGTCCTTGAGCTGGGCGTAGGTGATCTCGCGGGTGTCGCCGGGCTCACCTTCGAAGTAGTACGCGATCTTGTCGCCGAGGCCGTTCTCGACGTGCCGGTCGACGCAGTTGTACGCCGCGTTCAGCTTGCCGTCGGCGTACCACTTGGCGAACGGCGGGTTGCTCCAGTCCAGCGTCTGGGTCGGCTCGACCGCCCAGGTCAGCCGCTTGGCCTGCTCGGCCCAGAACCCCTCGAAGTCGGCCGCGGCCTGCTCGTAGGCGTCGGCCTTGAGGTTGGCGTTCGCGGCCAGGTCGGCGGGCGGCTCGAACCTGCGCTCCTCGTGCATGAGGTTCGACAAGGCTTCGGATTGGGGTGACTCTGCATTCGTCACGTCGCGGACTCCTCCTCGCTAGCTTCGGCGCGCTGGAGCGCCCGGTCCCCTTTCTACCAATGCGGCCCGCGGCGCGGAACCGCCGTATCGCCCAGCAGCCCCCGTTCTGCGCTCAACAGAGCGGATTTTTGGCCGAACGGCACATTTCCACCGTACGACGGAACCGATCGGGCCGGCCGTGCATCGGTAGAGATGTGAACGCGATGCAGACGGGTCAGCAGCCGGCCGAGACGATGGACCGCTCCCGGCGGAAGATCTCCCGGGCGGCCAAGCGGCGCGTCCACGCCCGCGAGCACCGCGTCCGCCGTACTCAGAAGGCGGCGCGGGCGCAGCTGCCGGTCTGGTGATCCGACCGGCTGCCTGCTGACCTCAGTCGCCGGCCTGGTGGTGGGTCAGGAGGCGGGTGAGGAGGGTGGTCAGGCGGGCCCGGTCGGTTGGGGTGAGCGGGGCGAAGATCTCGTCCTGGGCCTGGGCGACCAGGGTCGCGAGGCGCTTGTGCTGGCGGCGACCCGCGGCCGTGAGGGTGACCACGTTGCGGCGAGCGTCCGTTGGATCCGGTGTGCGGTCGACGTACCCGCCGGCGGTGAGCTCGTTGAGGGCGGCAACCACGTCGCTGCGGTCGATGCCGGTGTGCCGGCTGAGCGTTGCCTGACTGGCCGGGCCGAACTCGACCAGCGTCGCCAGGAGGCGGAAGTGGTATCCCCGGGCGCCGGCCTTCGCGAACGCCTCGCTCACGATCCGGCTCGCATGCGCCGCGCTCTGGGTCAGCAGCCAGCTGGGAGTCTGCATCAGTACGGTCGGCGTCTGCTCGTCCACGACCGGCAGTCTACCGTTGGCGAAACCTACGATTCCGGCCGGTCCTACGCATCGCGGGCGTCCAGGAGCTCGTCCCAGTGGTCGGCCGCCCAGTCGCACATCAGCCGCATCGGCTCGAGCAGGCTGCGGCCGAGGCCGGTGAGCTCGTACGTGACTCGTCGTACCGGTTCGTCGTACTGCGTCCGCCGTACGAAGCCGTCGCGTTCCAGGTTGCGCAGGGTCTGGGTCAGCACCTTGGGTGTCACCCGAGCCAGTGGCACGCGCAGCTCGGAGAACCGGCGCGGACCGTCCTCCAGGCAAACGAGCACCAGGGCAGCCCACTTGTCCGCACCGATCCGGAACGGCAGCAACGACGACGGGCAGATCTCCTCGAACATGTCCGCCCGCAGCGCCTCCATGCCCTGGAGCGTAGTACCCAACTGGTAACCAGGCCTCCTCCTACGGTCGCTGCGTCAGCGAAACCTAGGAGGTTGCAATGGGCAAGATTCTGGTCATCGGCGCCCGCGGGCGAGCCGGCCGGGCCGCCGTCGAGGAGGCCCGCCGCCGCGGCCATCAGGTGACTCCAGTCGCGCGTACGACGGACGGCGGCGCCGACCTGGTCGCGGGCGACGTGACGGACGCCGGCCGGATCGCCGAGCTTGCGGTTGGTCACGATGCCGTCATCGCGGCGGTGTACGACGGTGGCGCCGATCCGGCCGTGTTCTTCCCCAAGGCGGCGCAGGCGTTGATCGACGGGCTGCCGGAGACGCGGCTGATCTGGGTCGGTCTGGCGTCGATCCTGCCTGGTCCGGACGGCGTACCGCTGATGGACAGTGGGGTCTATCCACAGGAGTACCGCCCGTTCTTCCTCGCGCATCAGGCCGCGCTCGACACCTTCGCCGCGTCCTCACTCGACTGGGTCTCGGTCGCCCCTGCCGGCGACTTCAACCACGCCGATCCTCGCCGTACCGGGAGTTACCGCTTCGCACCTGGTGATCCTGGGGCGTTGACGTCGTACGCCGACTTCGCGATCGCGCTCGTGGACGAGTACGAGCGTCCGACGCACCACCGGGTCGCCGTCGGAGTGGTCTAGCCGGATTTCGTGGTCTGAGGGCCGGCGCCGGTAGGTTCGGCGGTATGACCGGGGCTGAGGAGTTCATGCGGCGGGCGTTGGCGATCGCGGAGCGGGCCGCCGCGACGCAGGTCGAGGCGATCAGGCGGGCGGCCGAGTTGGTGGTGGACGCCCGGGTGTTCTGGGTGTTCGGGACCGGGCACAGCCACTTGATCGCGGAAGAGCTGTACGGGCGGGCCGGCGGGTTGGCGGACGTGCGGGCGGTGCTCGAGCCGGGGTTGATGTTGCACGAGGGGTTGCTGAAGAGCTCGTTGCTGGAGCGGTTGCCGGGGTTGGCCGACGTACTGCTGCAGACCAATGACATCGGCGCGGGGGACGTCGTACTGATCGCCTCGAACTCCGGGCGGAACGCCGTACCTGTGGAGTTCGCTGTCGGGGCGCGGGCGAAGGGGGCGAAGGTGATCGCGCTGACGTCGCTCGCGCACAGTACGGCGGTCGGCTCCCGCGCACCCGGCGGCCAACGCCTCTTCGAGGTCGCCGACGTGGTCATCGACAACTGCGGCGAACCCGGCGACGCGCTGATCGAAGTCGAAGGCAGCCCAGAACCAACCGGCGCAACCTCAACCCTCGTCGGCGCCCTCCTGGCCCAGGCCCTGACAGTAGAAATAGTCACCCAGCTGACCACCCGCGGCGACTCCCCCAACGTCCTGCGCAGCCTGAACTTCTAGTACCCGCGCGGGGGAACGGCTACGTGGCGCGGTAGGCGACCGTGATGTCGTAGCGGTCGGAGCGGTAGACGGAGCGGCCGAATTCTATGACTTCGCCGGAGGCGGTGCGGGGGGCTGAGGTGATGATCAGGCAGGGGGTGGCGGAGTCGATCTCGAGGAGTTCGGCGTCGACCGGGTCCGGTGGGGCGGCGACGATGGAGGCGGAGACCATGCCGAGGGTGACGCCCCAGCCGGAGGCGAGCTCCTTGTAGAGGGAGTTCTCGGTGAAGTCGACCTCGTCGAGGCCGGGGTAGCGGTGCAGGGAGAGGGCGGTGCGTTCGACGGCCATCGGATCGCCGTCGGCGGTGCGGAGGCGGATCAGGTGCAGGACCGGGGTGCCGACCGGCTCCTCGAGTTCGCGGGCGAGGTCCTCGTCGGCGGTGCCGACCCGGTGCTCGAGGACCTTGGCGCCGGGCTTGATGCCGCGGTTGATCATGTCCTGGCTGAACGACGAGGCCAGCATCCGCGACGGCCGCGGTTCGGCGACGAAGGTGCCGCCACCGGGGCGGCGGGCGGCCAGGCCCTCGGCGACGACCCGGTCCACCTCCTGCCGGACCGTCATCCGGGCCACACCGAAGCGCTCGGCGAGGACGCGCTCGGACGGCAGCACGGTGCCGACGGCCAGCGAGCGGGTGAGCTTCTCCAGAATCTCGCGGATCTGGTCACCCTTGGGCCGATCGGTCCGAAGCTCCGTGGGGAGTTCGGCGAGGTCGCCGGGGTTGTTCCTTGGGCGGGCCATGAGGTCAGTATCCCTGGGAATGTGCCCGGCAAACCGGTTGCCGGGGGACGCGAGCCGGGGCGTTGCTCCTGATCGTTCGGTTGTGCCGGCCGGCCGCGACACCGCTGGCGCGGACGACCTTGTCAGCCAGACTGTAACGTCCGGCGCGGTCGCACTGCTAGTGACGGGGCGGCGTGGGCGATTCCCGCAAGTGGGTACTTTGAAGGTCATGAGCCCTGCACAGTTCGTGAAGGAAAGCGCACCGAGCGGTGAATGGAAGCGGCAGGGCAACAGGTTCACCGACCGGATCACCCGCGATTCCGCCGCCCGGCCGGGCGAGGGTCCGGACGAGCGCGGCCGCTGGCCGGTCGAGGCCGGGCGGTACCGGCTGGTGGTCAGCCTGGCCTGCCCGTGGGCGCACCGGGCGGTGATCGTCCGCAAGCTGCTCGGCCTGGAGGACGCGATCAGCCTGGCGGTCGTCGACCCGGTCCGGGACGAGCGCGGCTGGCGGTTCACCCTGGACCCGGACGACCGCGACCCGGTGCTCGGCATCGAGTTCCTGTCGAACGCGTACCTGCGCACCGATCCGTCGTACGACGGCCGCGTGACGGTGCCCGCGATCGTCGACACCGTGACCGGGCTGGTGGTGACCAACGACTACCCGCAGATCACGCTGGACCTCTCGACGGAGTGGACCGAGTTCCACCGCCCGGACGCGCCCAGCCTGATCCCGGACGACCGCGCCGGGCTGGACCGGCTGATCGACGAGATCTACCGCGACGTGAACAACGGCGTCTACCGGTGCGGGTTCGCGACCACGCAGGAGGCGTACGAGGCGGCGTACGACGCTCTGTTCGAGCGGCTCGACGTCCTCGAGGAGCGGCTGGCGGACCGCGAGTACCTGCTCGGCGACGCGCTGACCGAGGTCGACATCCGGTTGTTCACCACGCTGGTCCGCTTCGACGCGGTGTACCACGGCCACTTCAAGTGCAACCGCAACAAGCTCACCGAGTTCCCGAACCTGTGGTCGTACGCGCGCCGCCTCTTCCAGCGCCCGGGGTTCGGTGAGACCGTCGACTTCGACCAGATCAAACGGCACTACTACCTCACCCACGACAGCATCAACCCGAACCGCATCGTCCCCAAGGGCCCCGATCCGAAGGCGTGGGCGGCTTCGACCCGTTAGAATCGTGTGCGCCGCCCGCCGGGTGGCGAAGGTGTGCCGGGAAGACTGGTCGGCGTCGTCCGAACGACCCCGATCGAAGGGCCGCCGATGAGCCAGCCGCCGCGGATCCGGCAGAAGAAGCGCGCGTTTCCCCGGATCCTCGGACGCGAGCGAGCGATCCTCGCCGACACGCTGCGCGCCGAGACCACCGGCGGCCTGTTGCTGCTCGCGGCCGCCGTCGTCGCCCTCGCCTGGGCGAACTCCCCCTGGCAGGACGCCTACCACCACCTGCGCGACACCGAGCTCGGCCCGCTGACCGTCGAGGCGTGGGCGTCCGACGGCGCCCTCACGCTGTTCTTCTACCTGGCCGGCGTCGAGCTGAAGCGCGAGCTCGTGGTCGGCACGCTGTCCCGGCTCAACGAGGCGGTCGTGCCGGTGGTCGCGGCGCTCGCCGGAATGGTGCTCCCGGCAATCATCTACCTGGTCGTGAACCTGGCCGCCGACAACGGCAAGCCGCACGGCTGGGCGGTGCCGATGGCAACGGATATCGCGTTCGCGCTCGCCGTCCTGGCGATCGTCGGCTCGTCGCTGCCGAGTGCGCTGCGGGCGTTCCTGCTGACCCTGGCGGTGGTCGACGACTTCGGCGCGATCCTGGTGATCGCGGTGTTCTTCTCGCACGGGTTCGACCCGCTCGCGCTGCTCGCCGCGGTCGCGCTGATCGCGGTCTGGTTCCTGCTGCAGCGCCGCCGGATCCGTACGCCGTTCCTCTACGTGCCGATCGCGGTCGCGGCCTGGTGGTTCATGCACGAGTCGGGGATCCACGCCACCATCGCCGGGGTCGCGCTCGGCCTGGTCACCCGGGTGGTCGCGGACCCGGGTGAGGAGCACGCGCCGGCCGAGCGGATCGAGCACCGGCTGCGGCCGTGGTCCGCCGGCGTCGCCGTGCCGCTGTTCGCGTTGTTCGCGGCGGGCGTCACGTTGAGCGGGAGCGCCGTACGGCAGATGGTGACCGACCCGGTCGCGATCGGAGTGGTCGCCGGGCTGCTGCTCGGCAAGATGACCGGGGTGTTCGGCGGGTCCTGGCTGACCGCGCGGTTCACCCGGGCCGAGCTGAACTCCGACCTGTCCTGGCGGGACGTCGGCGCGGTGTCGGTGCTGGCCGGGATCGGGTTCACGGTCGCGCTGCTGATCGCGCAGCTGGCGTTCGGCGACGACCCCGCCCAGGTGGAGCGGGCGAAGGCCGCCGTCCTGGTCGCGTCGTTGCTGGCCGCCATGATCGCGGCGGTGCTGCTGTTCCGGCGCAATCGCGAGTACGCCGACTGACCTTCCTTCGTCGGGGGTACCCGTAGTTCGGGGCGGACGGCGGTAGTGTCAAGGGACGCAGCGGAAGGAGTGCCATGTCGATGGGGCCGAACGGGAGTGAGCCCACGGTCGGGCAGCTCGTCGCGAACGCCAGCAAGGATCTGTCCAGCCTGGTCCGCGGTGAGATCGAGCTGGCGAAGACCGAGCTGAAGAAGACCGCGGCCGCGGCCGGGACCGGGGCCGGCATGTTCGGCGGCGCCGCCTTCCTGGCCCTGCTGGCGATCATCCTGCTGTCCATCGCCGCGGCGTACGGGTTGACCGCCCTCGGGCTGCACCCGGCGCTGGCGTTCCTGCTGGTTGCCGTGTTCTACCTGCTGATCGCCGCCGTGCTGGTGCTGCTCGGCAAGCGCTCGCTCGGCAAGGCCAAGGGGCCGCAGCGCGCGATCGAGACGTCGAAGGAGTCGGTCGAGGTCCTCAAGGCGATCGGCAGGGGCGACGAGACCGAACCGAGCGTGCGGCGCTGAGCCCGGCCGGTGTCGTCGACCTGCTGGTCGACGGGCCCTGGTCACACTCGCTGGTGGCGGCCAACGGGGCTCGGTTCCACGTCGCGGAGTGCGGGCCGGCGGACGGACCGCTGGTGCTGTTCCTGCACGGCTTCCCCGAGTTCTGGTGGGCCTGGCGCCATCAGCTGCCGGTCGTCGCCGCGGCCGGCTACCGCGCCGTCGCGATGGACCTACGCGGGTACGGCGCCAGTGACAAGCCTCCTCGTGGTTACGACCCTTACACCGCCGCCGCGGACGTGTCCGGCGTCATCCGGTCGCTCGGGGCCACGGACGCCGTCGTCGTCGGGCACGGTTGGGGCGGGTTCATCGGCTGGTCGGCCGCCGTACTCGCCCCGCGACAGGTCCGCGGGCTCGCGGTCGTCTCGGCGCCGCACCCGTTGCTGCTGGCCAGGTCCGGTCAGGCGAAGGCGCTGACTCACACCGCCTGGTTCCAGCTGCCGATCCTGCCTGAGCGCCGCCTGCTCGCGCATGACGGCCTCCACATCGAGCGGCTGCTCCGCACCTGGTCCGCACCCGGTGGCACGTTCCCGGACGCCGAGTCCTCCCGCCGGTACCGCGCCGCGCTGCAGGTGTGGCCGGCGCCGCACTGCGCGCTCGAGTACCACCGCTGGTTCGCCCGCTCCCGGCTCCGGCCTGACGGTCGCAAGTACTCGGCCCGGATGCGTACGCCGGTCGCCGTACCCGTGCTGCAGATCCACGGAGCCCAGGACCCGGCGGTGTCCCCGACCGCGGTCACCCCACCACACCTGGTCACGGCCCCACTCCGGCACGAGTTCGTCACCCCGGCCGGCCACTTCCCGCACGAAGAGGCCCCGGACCTGTTCAACACCCTGGTCGTGGACTGGCTGGCGTCGTGTTCGACATAGCGCAGCCGGCCCCCGCCGGGATCTTCCCGTGCACCGGGCCGGCCGTGCCGGTCACCACCCAGGCGCCGGCTTGCTTCTCGAGCCGGTAGGTCAGCCAGTGGCCGTAACCGCACTCGCGTTCGATGCTGACCGCGACCTCCTTGTGGCCACCCTTGTCGATCACCGGCCCGACCGCGATGTCGCCGAGCGCCTTGCCGGAGCACGCATCACGGCTCGCGTACGTCGAACTCCAGGTGACGGAGAAGACCTTGCCGACCAGCTCCACGATCCTGTTCTTGTCCGCCACGGAGAAGGTGGGAACGGTGCTGAGCCGTTTCGCCTGCGTGACGGCGACAGTCTCATCCAGCAAGACCAGCGACTGCCAGCCCTGCGGCGGCTCGTACTGCTTCGCGCCCGCCAGGACCGCGGCCGCCCAGATCTCGGCGTTCTCGGACGCACCCGCGGTCGCCCGGGCGTCGGTGCTTCCGGTCGCGGAAGAGCTCGCCACCGGGTCCGCGTCGCGGTCGCGGCTGACGCCGTACAAGGTGCCTGCCAGGACGACGAGCACCGCCGCCGCGGCCATCAGGATCGGGGCCAGCGGGCGCCGGCGCTTGGTTGCCGACGGCAAACTGTCGGCCAGTTCCTCCTGGTCCGCAAAGGTCTCCCGGAGCAGCTGCTCGAGCTCTTCGTCGGTCAGCCTGGCCATCAGCGCTCCTCCTCAGCAGGCAGGGTGTTCCGCAGCGTCGCCAGCCCGCGGGCCGCGTTGGACCGGACCGTTCCGGGCGCGCACCCGAGCACGGCGGCGATCTCGTCGTCCGGCAGGTCCTCGTAGTACCTCAGCACCAGTACGGCGCGTTGCTGCCGGGGCAACGTCGCGAGCAACCGCCAGGCGGTGTCCCGCAGCGCCTGGCGGGCGCCGATGTCCTCGGTGGAGGGCAGGTCGACCGGCTCGGCGACCGGCAGCTCCCGGTTCTTCAGCAGGCGGCGCCAGCTGAGGAACTCGTTGACCACCATCGTCCGCAGGTAAGCCTCGGGGTTGTCCAGCGACTGGATCCGCTCCCACTTGCGGTGCGCGCGGGCGAACACCGTCTGGACCAGGTCCTCGGCGCTGTGTACGCCACCGGTCAGCATCAGACCGAGCCGCAGCAGCCGCCGCTCGGTCGAGACCACCAACTCGTCGAACGACAACGTCCCCTCCGTCGTCACCGTCATATCCCTAGAACGCGGTGGCGGCGCGGTTCTGCTGCATGGTCGTGGAGCTTCAGGTGCAGGTTCTGGTGGAGACTTCCTGGGTCGCGGTCGCGCCTTCGCGGGCGTCGTCGGAGACCTGCTCGGCGGTGAGCACGTAGCCGGTGCGGTTGTCCTCGACCGAGGCCGCGAACACCACGCCGTACACGGTGCCCTTGTTGGACAGCAGCGGGCCGCCGGAGTTGCCGGGGCGGACCGAGGCCCAGATCGAGAACGCCTCCCGGGTCACCGTCCGGTCGCCGTAGATGTCCGGGCCGCGGAGGCGCTCCTCGGACCGGATCCGGGCCGGCTCGGAGTCGAACGGGCCGTTCTCCGGGTAGCCGAGGACGACGGCCGGGTCGTCCGCCTTGCCGGTGAAGTCGAAGGGCAGCGGCTGGATGGTCAGCTTCGGCACATACAGCACCGCGATGTCGACCTCGGGGTCGAACACCACCACGGACGCCTCGTACGACTGCCCGTTCACCTCGACCTGCGGCGAGCCGACGCCGGCGACCACGTGCGCGTTCGTCATCACCCGCTGCGGCGCGTACACGAACCCGCTGCCCTCCAGGCCGCGCGAGCAGTTGGCCACCCCGGTGATCTTGGCGATCCGGGTGTACGCCGCCCGGACCGCCGGCTGCCGGGAGATCTCGCCGTCCGGCGGCTGCGTCTCCCGGATCCGCTCCGGCACGAACGGGTCCAGGAACCGCGGGAACAGATCGGTGTTGACCACGTCGTTGAACGCCTGCAACGCCTGGTCGGCACGGTTCGGCAGCACCTCGTCGACCTTCGCGAGCACCTGCGAGCCGCGCACCGCGGACGTCACGCTCGGGATCCGGGCGCCGCTCACCGCCACGCCGAGCACCCAGGACACGATCAGCACCGAGACCGCGGCCAGCGCGGCTCCGCCGAGCGCGTCGACCGCCTTCACCGGCGTCCAGGAGATCTTGTTTCTCAGTCTCGACCCGAGTACGGCGCCTATCGTGCGGCCGATCGAGGCCAGGATCACCACCAGCACCAGCGCCGCGAACGACACCGAGACACTCGGCGAGAAGTTGTCCAGCACCCGGGGCACGACCCAGACGCCGACCGCGGCGCCGCCGAGCAGGCCCAGCGTGGCGCACGCGCCCAGCACGAAACCCTCGATGTACCCGGAGATCGCCACCAGCCCGGTGATGATCAGCAGCGCGTAGTCGAGCTTGCTCACTCCACACCTTCCGACTGGACACCCTCAGACCGGCCGAGGTCGTGCTCGATGGCGGTCATCCGCCGCACTTCCTCCGGCCGCCGTCCCTCACTCCGCCAGGCCGCCTCGACCAGTCGGTCGGGCAACGGTACGACGACGGAGGGGTCCCAGTCGCGCGACCAGCCACCCAGAACGAGCAATTTGCCCAGCAGACCGGCGGTGAAACCCCAGATGTAGAGGTCACCGACGGTGAACGCCGGTCCGGTGAACCCGGACGGGTGCAGGCAGCTGATCCGGTTCGCCGGATCGGCCAGCGCCCGCACGGACACGGTGTGGACCGACGCGACCTCGGCCGAGTCGACCACTGCCACCGGCGACGGCTCCCGCCACCAGCCCAGCACCGGCGACACGCCGAAGTTGCTCACCGGCACCCACAGCGCCGGCCAGACCGCGAACGGCACCACTCCGGCCGGGTCCAGCCCGGTCTCCTCCTCGGCCTCGCGCAGCGCGGTCCGCACCAGGCCCGGCTCACCGGTGCCGTCCTCCGGATCGACACCGCCGCCGGGGAACGCCATCTGCCCGGCATGCCGGCGCAACGTCCAGGCCCGCTCGGTGAGCAGCACCTCCGGCCCGTCGTTGCCATCAGCAAGCAAGATCAGTACGGCGGACTTGCGCACCGACGGATCGTCCGGCGGCAGAAACCTCGACAGCTGCGCCGGGTCCACCTCCTCGGACGCCTGCGCCAGCGGCTTCAGCCACTCCGGGATCTCGACACCTTCGAACGTCACAGCTGCACTCCCAGCTTGTCCTTCACCAGCTGGTCGAGCTGCTGCTGCGAGGTGAGCACCCCGTGATGCACGTAGACGACGGCGCCGTCCTTGTCGACGAAGGCGGTCAGCGGCGGGCCGCCGATCCGCAGCGCCTGCTGGATCGTCTTGTCCTGGTCGACCAGGTGCGGGTAGGCCAGCCCTTCCTCGGTCGCGAACTTCACCGCGAGCTCGGGCCGCGGGTCGGCGTAGTCGATCCCGAGCATCTGCACCTTCCCGGTCTTCGCGAGCGCAGCCAGGTACGGCGCTTCGTCGCGGCACGGACCGCACCACTGGGCCCAGATGTTGACGACGAGCGGCCCGCGGAGGTCGGCGAGCCGGATGTCCGGCCCCTCGCCGAGGCACCGCAGGCTGACGTCGGGCAGTCCGTTGCTGACCGGCGGCTTGGACGGCGTCGACGGGCAGGCGGACACCGTGGCCGCGCCGCCGGTCGCCGCGGGCTGGGAGCCGTCGGCCGGCTCGGATCCGCACGACGCCAGGACCAGTCCGGCGACGAGCCAGCTGGTCGCGCAGAGCGTCGTACGGAGTCTCACGCCGGGACCTTCACCAGCTTCGCGGCTACCACGGGGTCGGTCGGGCCGGCGCCGTACGACGGGCACCACTGGGCGATCGGGCAGGCGCCGCAGGCCGGCTTCTTGGCGTGGCAGCGACGGCGACCGTGGAAGATCAGCCGGTGCGACAGCATCGTCCAGTCCTTCTTCGGGAACAGCGCGCCGATCAGGTGCTCGACCTTGACCGGGTCCTCCTCGGTGGTCCAGCCGAACCGGCGGACCAGGCGCCCGAAGTGGGTGTCGACGGTGATCCCGGGGACCCCGAAGGCGTTGCCGAGCACCACGTTCGCCGTCTTGCGGCCGGTGCCGGGCAGCTTCACCAGCTCCTCCAGCTTGCCCGGGACGACGCCGTCGTAGTCGTCGACCAGGGCCTGGCCGAGCTTCATCACGCTGTTGGTCTTGGCCCGGAAGAAGCCGGTCGGCTTGAGGATCGCCTCCAGCTCCTCCCGGTCGGCCTCCGCGTAGGCCTGGGCGGTCGGGTACTTGGCGAACAGGGTCGGAGTCACCTTGTTCACCATCACGTCGGTGGTCTGGGCCGACAGGATGGTGGCCACCAGCAACTCGAGCGGGTTGGTGAAGTCCAGCTCGCAGTGAGCGTCCGGATACGTCTCGGTGAGCACCTTGTGCATCTTGCGGGCCCGGCGGACCAGCTGGGTGTGGGTCTCACCGGTGTGGACCGGGGCTTTGCGGGGCAGCTTCAGCGGCACCTCGACGACGGGGTCCGCGACACGCTGGGATGGCATGGAGGCAAGCCTACGTGGCGGGGCCGACACCCGAGGGGCTACGGTTTTGGGGCAACCGGGTGGTAACGGCCCGGTGCCGGGCGAGGCCGGACCCCGCCCGTCAGCCGTGGTCGAAGGTCCGAGGAGGCCCAAAGTGGATGCCGCAGTGCTCCGACAGGCACCGCTGTTCAGTCAGCTCGACGACGAGGCGGCCGACGCGCTGGCCGCGTCGATGACCGAGAACCGGCTGCGCCGCGGCCAGGTCCTGTTCCACGAGGGCGACTCCGGTGACCGGCTGTTCGTCGTGGTCGAGGGCAAGGTCAAGCTGGGCCGCACCTCCGCCGACGGCCGGGAGAACCTGATCGCCGTGCTCGGCCCGGGCCAGATGTTCGGCGAGCTGTCGCTGTTCGACCCGGGTCCGCGGTCCGCGACCGTGACCGCGGTGACCGATGCCTCGATGATGTCGCTGACCCACGACGAGCTGCTGCGCTGGCTGGCCGGCCGCCCCGAGGTGGCCCGCGGCCTGCTGCTCCAGCTGGCGTCCCGGCTGCGCAAGGTCTCCGACGTGGTGGCCGACCTGGTGTTCTCCGACGTGCCGGGCCGGGTCGCGAAGGCGCTGCTCGACCTGGCGAGCCGGTTCGGCCGGACCGCCGACGACGGCGTCCACGTGCACCACGACCTGACCCAGGAGGAGCTGGCCCAGCTGGTCGGCGCCTCCCGCGAGACCGTCAACAAGGCGCTGGCCGACTTCGCCTCCCGTGGCTGGGTCCGCCTGGAGCCGCGTTCCGTCGTACTCCTGGATGTCGACCGCCTCCAACGCCGCGCCCGCTAGCCCCGCCCTCCCCACCCACTTCGAGGGGATATCCCCTCGAAGTGCGGGTTCTCCTGTCGTATACGAGTGGAGAACCCCCGAGCCGTCCGGATATCCCCTCGAACGGGAGTACGCCGAGGCGCGCACAGCCGGACCGCTGGGCGCGGCCGGGCGAGGTCGGGGCGTACGGCGTCAGGCGGCTCGGGCGCGGCCGGTGAGGGCTCTCCCGATGGTGCCCGCCAGGTGTGCCGGGCGATCGAGGTCCGCCCAGTCGGCCCGGACCACGGTCAGGCCTAGAGCCCGCAACCGGTCCTCACGGCGCTTCTCACGGACCAGCACCTCAGGCGATCCGCCGCCGTACTTCAGCATCCCGTCGAACTCGACCACCGTGTCGTACGCCGGGAAGTGGAAGTCGACGCGCCCGACAAGCCCGTCGGCGTCGTGCAGCTCTGACTGGAGAACTGGTGCCGGCAGACCATGCTCGTGCAGCAGGACCCGCAGGCGCGACTCACCGACCGACTCCGACAACCGGTTCCCGAAGCGCAGAGCCGCCCGCGCGTTGGTACCTCCGGGCCAGAACTCGAAGACGTGCAGCAGGCTCCGGATGTCCGCATCGCTGACGTCGTACTCACGGAGTGCAGCATCGACACCCACGACGGCCACCTCGAACGACGTCGCACACGCCGATTCGACGGCAGCACGAAGTGGACTGGTCACCAGGCGGCCCTCGACCTCGGCAAGGTCAGCAGCTGCCAGCTTCCCGAGGTGATGCTGGACGTGCGCGACGAGGCCACCCGATTGCCCATCCAGACGCGTGACATGCACTCTGCTGAGATCCAGCCCCCAGACCGGTAGCCGGTGCAGCAGGAGCGACGACTGGTGGCTCACCGCAACAGATCCCGTGCGCAGCGAATTCATCACCGCATGGACCTGCCGGCGATGATTCCACTCTGCCCGCTCCCAAGGTTGCAGGGCGGCGAGGTCCACCTTCTCGGCGTACTGTCCACGCCGGACCCGCTGCCAGCGCCCATCGCTGAGCCGGCGGACGATCTGGTCGGCGGAGTAGCCACAGACCAACGCTTGGGTACGACTGAACACGCCGCCTTGTCGCGCCGCGAGCAGCTTGAGCATCGGATTCACCCCACCAAGCATCTGCCACCCAGCGCCGGATCTGCCCCCCATCCCCCAATCTGTGGAAATCCCTTCGAGGGGATGTCCCCTTGAAGCGTGGGTTCTCTGCTCGCATACGAGGGGAGAACCCCCAATACCCGGGGTTATCCCCTCAAATAGTCCAGTTGGGCGCGGACCGAGCGTTCGGCGGCGGGCCAGAGGGAGCGGTCTACGTCGGCGTAGACGTGTGCCACGACCGCTTCCGGTGTGGTGTGGCCGGCCGCGAGCGCCGCCCGGACCTGGTCGAGGCGTTCCTTGCGGTGCTC
The DNA here is from genome assembly GCF_053592935.1 of Kribbella sp. NPDC002412. Classification (NCBI taxonomy): domain Bacteria; kingdom Bacillati; phylum Actinomycetota; class Actinomycetes; order Propionibacteriales; family Kribbellaceae; genus Kribbella; species Kribbella sp. NPDC002412. Next base: position 80,484 of record NZ_JBSFBL010000023.1, on the reverse strand, counting down.
GACGTAGTACGTGAGGACGTCCGTCGGGTCGTCGATGACCGGGCCGTGGCCGGGGAGCAGGCGCTCGACGCCGGCGGCCGAGTTGGCGAAGGCCAGCAGGCGGTCGAGGGAGTCGAGGTAGGGGCCGAGGGCACCGTCCGGGTGGGCGACCACCGACGTGCCGCGGCCGAGGACGGTGTCGCCGGTCAGCAGGGAGCCGTCCTGCGGGAGCCAGAAGCAGACCGAGTCCATCGTGTGGCCGGGCGTCGGCAGGACCTCGATGCGGAGGCCGCCGACCATGATCACGTCCCCTTCGTTCAGGCCGTGGGCGTGATCGGTGGGCAGCCGGAACGCCGGGTCGACCGCCCGGACCCCGCACCCGGCCTGGTTCGCGAACCACGCAGCCCCTTCCGAGTGGTCTGGGTGCTTGTGCGTCAGCAGTACGACGGCCACCTTGCCGGCCTGGTCGAGGACTACCCGCAGGTGGTCCTCCAGCATCGGGCCCGGGTCCACGACGACCGACTCGTCCGCCCCCGGCGCCCGCAGGATCCAGGTGTTGGTCCCGTCCAGCGTCATCAGCCCGGGGTTGTCCGCACGCACCAGCGTCGCGTAGTCGGTCATGTCGTCTCCAGGTAGGCCTGGTCGCCGTCGATGCGGACGGTCGGCAGGACCGGGCGGATCTCGCGTTCACCGGCGGCGGTGAGGATGTCCGCCACGTCGCCGTACGGCGTGAGGTCGCGGCAGCACACGTACGTCGGGGGCAGCATCAGCAGATCGCCCGCCTCGACGGCCGTGACCGCGTCCGCCGGGCGCATCCAGGCGACCTGGTCGGACTCGCTCGTCACGTCGCGGGTCACCTGCCCGGCCGGGAGCGCGGCGACGAAGAAGCGGGTGTCGTACCGCCGGGGCTCGAACTCGGGCGTGATCCAGTGCGCCCACGGCCCCAGCAGGTCGGCGCGCAGGACCAGCCCACGCCGGTGCAAGAAGTCGGCGAACCCGAGCTCCCGCGCCTCCAGCGCGACCCGGTCGGCTTCCCAGTCGTCGCCGGTCGTGTCGCCGACGACGGACGAGGTGGACGGGCCGGCCAGCAGCACCCCCGACTCCTCGAACGTCTCCCGCACCGCGGCCGCGACGTACGCCGAGGCCGTCTGCTCGTCGCACCCCAGCCGGTCCGCGAACCAGGCCGGCGCGGGCCCGGACCACGAGTCGGCCACGGTCGCGTCGGTCGGGTCCACCCGGCCGCCCGGGAAGACCGTCATACCGGCCGCGAACGCCATCGTCCGCTGCCGCCGGAGCAGGTAGACCTCCGGTCCGGCGGCAGTGTCGCGGAGCAGGATCACCGTCGAGGCCGGACGCGGCTCGGCCGCCGTCCGGCCCTCGCGGGCGAACTCCAGCGCAGCCGACGCCATCCGGCCGGACAGCAACTCGGACTTCAGGTTGCGGACCATGCGAAGGTCAGGCGACCTCGACGATCAGCTCGACCTCGACCGGCGCGTCGAGCGGCAGGACCGGGACGCCGACCGCGCTCCGGGCGTGCTGGCCGGCCTCGCCGAACACCTGGCCGAACAGCTCCGAGGCGCCGTTGGCGACCTGCGGCTGGCCGGTGAAGTCGGACGTGGACGCGATGAACGCGACCGCCTTGACGACCCGCCGCACGTTCGCGAGGTCGCCGATCTCGGCCTTGACCGCGGCCAGCGCGTTCAGCGCGCACTGCTGCGCGCACTCGCTCGCGACCTCGGCGGTGACGGCGTCGCCCACCTTGCCGGTGGCGATCAGGGTGCCCTCGCGCAGCGGCAGCTGGCCGGACGTGTAGACCAGGTTCCCGGTCCGGACGGCCGGGACGTAGGCGGCGACCGGCTTGGCCACCTCGGGCAGCTTCAGGCCGAGCTCGGCCAGCTTCTCCTCGGGGTGGCTCATTTGTCCTCGATCTCCCGCTTCAGGTAGGCGACCAGGGACTCCGGGTTCGGGCCCTGGACGACCTGGACCAGCTCCCAGCCGTCCTGGCCGAAGTTGTCCAGGATCTCCTTGGTCGAGTGGACCAGCAGCGGCGCGGTGAAGTACTCGAACTTCTTCATGAGGTGGACTCTAACTGGCTCCAGAGACAGTGTGCTGTGGGCCACGTCCTACCCTGGACCGTATGGCGAGGCTGCACGTGGTCACCGGCAAAGGTGGCACCGGGAAGACGACTGTTGCGGCCGCCATGGCGCTGTCGCTGGCCGACCAGGGCAAGCGCGTCCTGCTCGTCGAGGTCGAGGGCCGGCAGGGCATCGCCCAGCTGTTCGACGTGCCGCCGCTGCCGTACGTCGAGCGCCGGATCGCCCACGGTCCGGGCGGCGGCGAGGTGTACGCGCTGGCCGTGGACGCCGAGGCGGCGCTGCTGGAGTACCTCGACATGTACTACCACCTCGGCCGCGCCGGGAAAGCGCTCGACAAGGTGGGCGCGATCGACTTCGTCACCACGATCGCTCCTGGCCTGCGCGACGTACTGCTGACCGGCAAGGTCTACGAGGCGACCCGGCGGAAGTCGCACGGGCGGCTCGCGTACGACGCCGTCGTGCTGGACGCACCGCCGACCGGCCGGATCGCGCCGTTCCTGAACGTGAACCACGAGGTCGCCGACCTGGCCAAGGTCGGGCCGATCCGGAACCAGGCGGACGCGATCATGGGCATGCTGCGCTCGGACGTGACCCGGATCCACCTGGTCACACTGCTCGAGGAGATGCCGGTCCAGGAGACGCTGGACGCGGTCGAGCACCTGGAGGCGCTCGACCTGCGGATCGGGTCGATCGTGGTGAACATGGTCCGCAACAGCCCGCTGGACGACGACGCGCTCGCCCTTGCGGTGAAGGAAGAACTGCCCACGACCGAGATCAGCAAGGGGTTGCGCTCGGCCGGTGTCGCCGTCAGCAAGGAACTGGTCGCGACGCTGGCCGCGGAGGCGCACGACCACGCCGTCCGGGTCGGGCTGGAACGCGAGAACCGCGACCGGATAGATGCTCTGGGCAAGCAGGTCACCCAGCTGCCGCTGCTGCCGGAAGGAATCGACCAAGGCGCCTTGTTCGACCTGGCCGAGGAGTTGCGCGCGTGACCGACCTGAATCTGGACGCCCTGATCGACGACCCGGGGACGCGCATCATCGTGACCTGTGGGGCGGGTGGGGTCGGCAAGACGACGACGGCTGCCGCGCTGGGTCTGCGGGCCGCGGAGCGCGGACGGAAGGTCGTCGTACTGACGATCGATCCGGCCCGGCGGCTGGCGCAGTCGCTCGGGCTGACCGAGCTCGACAACACGCCGCGCGCCGTGGCCCACGTGGACGTCGCGAACGGCGGCCGGCTGGACGCGATGATGCTGGACATGAAGCGGACCTTCGACGAGGTCGTGCTCGCCCACGCGACGCCGGAGAAGGCCGAGCAGATCCTGGCGAACCCCTTCTACATGGCGCTCTCGTCGTCGTTCGCGGGGACGCAGGAGTACATGGCGATGGAGAAGCTCGGGCAGCTGCACAAGCAGGCCGAGCGGTCGGGTGACTGGGATCTGATCGTGGTGGACACCCCGCCGTCGCGGTCCGCGCTGGACTTCCTGGACGCGCCGGAGCGGCTGGCGTCACTGCTGGAGGGACGGTTCCTGCGGTTGCTGCTGGCGCCTGCCCGCGGGCCGTTCCGGTTGATGTCGGCCGGAGTGAACATGGCGATGTCCGTGCTGAACAAGGTGCTCGGCGCTCAGGTGCTGACCGACGTACAGACCTTTGTGGCTGCCTTCGACACCTTGTTCGGCGGCTTCCGGCAGCGGGCCGAGCAGACGGTGGCGCTGCTGCGCGAGCCGCACACAGCCTTCCTGGTGGTGGCCGCTCCGCAGAACGACGCGCTGCGGGAAGCTTCGTACTTCGCGGAGCGTTTGCGTGAGGAGGGCATGCCGCTGGCCGGCGTCGTCCTGAACCGGGTGACGACCACGCACGCTCCGGAGCTCTCGGCGGAGCGGTCGCTCGCCGCGGCGGAGCGGCTCGAGGAGGCGGGCAAGTCGCCGCTGACAGCCGCCGTACTGCGGTTGCACGCGGGCAAGATGCAGCAGGTGGTCGGCGACCACAAGCGGGCCGACCGGTTCCGCCGCGGCCACCGCTCGATCCCGGCTGTGGAGGTCCCGGCCCTGGCCGACGACGTCCACGACCTCACCGGTCTACGCCAGATCGCCGACCTGCTGACAGCCTGATTTCACCGTCAGCGAACGCCGGGAATTACTTGCTTACACGCACGGTTGAGCCTGTCAGACTCAATCTTTGGATAAGGGTGTGACAGCGTGACCGATACGTTGAATCTTCCTGTTCTGCCGCTGGACGACGCCGTGGTCCTGCCGGGAATGGTCGTGCCGGTCCGGTTGGCCGACGCCGAGGCCCGGGCCGCGATCGACGCCGCGCAGGCTTCCGGCCAGGACCAGGTCCTGCTGGTGCCGCGGTTGGACGGGAAATATGCCAAGGCCGGGACGCTCGGTGAGATCGAGCAGATCGGCCGGCTGCCGGGCGGAGCCCAGGCAGCCGTCATCCGTGGGACCTCCCGGGTCCTGATCGGCGCCGGGACCACCGGTCCGGGCGCCGCGCTCTGGGTGGGCGCGACCGTGCTGCACGAGATCACCGACAGCCGGTCGGCCGAGCTCGCCCGCGAGTACAAGACCCTGGTGACGTCGGTGCTGCAGCGTCGCGGCGCCTGGCAGGTCATCGACTCCGTGAAGCAGGTGAACGACCCGGCGGAGCTGTCCGACCTGGCCGGCTACGCGTCGTACCTGACGAACGAGCAGAAGTCCTGGCTGGTCGAGAACGCGAATGTCTCCGAGCGGCTGGAGAAGCTGATCGGCTGGGTGAAGGACCACCTGGCCGAGCTCGAGGTCTCCGAGACGATCCAGAAGGACGTCCAGGAGGGCATGGAGAAGCAGCAGCGGGAGTTCCTGCTGCGCCAGCAGATGGCCGCGATCCGCAAGGAGCTGGCCGAGCTGGACGGCAAGGCCGAGTCCGAGGAAGAGGACTACCGGGCCCGCGTCGAGGCCGCCGAGCTGCCCGAGCACGTGCGCAAGGCCGCGCTCGCCGAGGTCGACAAGCTGGAGCGGACCGCCGAGCAGTCCCCCGAGGTCGGCTGGATCCGGACCTGGCTGGACACGGTGCTCGAGATGCCGTGGAACGAGCGGACCGAGGACAGCTACGACATCCGGGAGGCCCGGGCCGTGCTGGACGCGGACCACGCCGGCCTGGACGACGTGAAGGAGCGCATCACCGAGTACCTGGCCGTACGGCGCCGCCGCGCGGACCGTGGTCTCGGAGTGGTCGGCGGTCGCCGCAGTGGCGCCGTACTGGCCCTGGTCGGTCCTCCTGGTGTGGGCAAGACCTCGCTGGGCGAGTCCGTGGCCCGTGCGATGGGACGGAAGTTCGTCCGGGTCGCGCTGGGCGGCGTCCGCGACGAGGCCGAGATCCGCGGTCACCGGCGGACGTACGTCGGTGCGCTGCCGGGCCGGATCGTCCGGGCCATCACCGAGGCGGGCTCGATGAATCCCGTCGTACTGCTGGACGAGATCGACAAGGTGGGTGCGGACTACCGGGGCGACCCGACGGCCGCGCTGCTGGAGGTCTTGGACCCGGCGCAGAACCACACCTTCCGGGACCACTACCTGGAGGTCGAGCTGGACCTGTCCGACGTGGTCTTCCTGGCCACGGCGAACGTGCTGGACTCCATCCCGGCGCCGCTGCTGGACCGGATGGAACTGGTGCAGCTGGACGGGTACACCGAGGACGAGAAGGTCGTCATCGCCCGTGACCACCTGCTCCCGCGTCAGCTGGAGCGGGCAGGCCTGACGGCGGACGAGGTGGCCCTCGACGACTCGGCGCTGCGGGTGCTGGCCGGCGAGTACACGCGTGAGGCCGGCGTACGGCAGCTGGAGCGGTCGATCGCCCGCGTCCTGCGGAAGGTGACGGCGAAGCTTGCCTTGGGCGACGACCCGGGCTCGCTGACCATCGGCTCGGGTGACCTGAAGGGGTACCTGGGTTCGCCGAAGTTCACTCCGGAGTCGGTCGAGCGTACGGCGCTTCCGGGTGTGGCGACCGGGCTGGCGGTGACCGGTGCGGGTGGCGACGTGCTCTTCGTCGAGGCGTCGCTGGCCGACAAGGAGACCGGCCCGACCGGAGTCACGCTGACCGGGCAGCTCGGTGACGTGATGAAGGAGTCGGCGCAGATCGCCCTGTCGTACCTGCGCTCGCACGGCGCGGAGCTGGGGCTGCCGGTCGGCGACCTGGCCGAGCGGAACGCCCACATCCACGTCCCGGCGGGCGCCGTACCGAAGGACGGGCCGTCGGCGGGGGTCACGATGACGACCGCGCTGGCGTCGCTGCTGTCCGGGCGGCCGGTCCGCTCGGAGGTCGCGATGACCGGTGAGGTGTCGCTGACCGGACGGGTCCTCCCGATCGGTGGGGTGAAGCAGAAGCTGCTCGCCGCGCACCGGGCCGGGCTGACCACGATCCTGATCCCGAAGCGGAACGAGCCGGACCTGGAGGACGTGCCGGAGTCGGTGCTGGCGGAGCTGACGGTGCACCCGGTCAGCGACGTCCGCGAGGTGCTGGACCTGGCGCTGGAGCCGGCTCAGGTCGCGGCGCGCCAGTACGCCGCCTGACCGCCGTACGGACCGAGGGCCCGGGCATTGTGCCCGGGCCCTCATCCTTTTGGATGAACTTCGGGGCAACGCGCCGCAGAGCGTGACCGAGGTCACACTCGCCGCGGTAATCCGCCAGACCGATCCCGTAGTCTCTATGATCATGCGCGTCAGGGAGAAGGGCGACCGGGGAGTCGTCCAGTCGGTGGTTCTGTTCCTCGGGGTGAGCGTGTTGTCGGGGGCCCTGGCCGCCGGTCTCGCGATCCCGTTCGCCGGGCTCGCCGGCTTCACCACCGAGAAGACCCACGACACGCTGCAGGACCTGCCGCAGCAGTTCGACGAGGTGCCGCTCAAGCAGAAGAGCACCATCCTGGCCGCCGACGGATCGCTGATCGCCACCCTGGCCGAGCAGAACCGGGTGCCGGTCAAGCTCACCCAGGTCGCGCCGATCATGCAGAAGGCGATCGTCGCGATCGAGGACGACCGGTTCTACGAGCACGGCGCGCTGGACCTCAAGGGCACCCTGCGCGCGCTGATGCGGAACCAGACCGAGGGCTCGGTGCAGCAGGGTGGTTCGAGCATCACCCAGCAGTACGTGAAGATGAGCCTGGTCGAGAAGGCGAACACGCCCGAGGAGGTCGCGGCCGCGACGGCCGAGACCTACCAGCGCAAGGTCGCCGAGCTCCGGTACGCGATCGCGGTCGAGAAGCAGTACTCGAAGAACGAGATCCTCGAGAAGTACCTGAACCTGGCCAACTTCGGCGACGGCGCCTGGGGGATCGAGGCCGCCGCCCTGCACTACTTCCGGGTGCACGCGTCCCAGCTCACCCTGCCGCAGGCCGCGCTGCTGGCCGGCCTGGTGAAGAACCCGACCGGCTACGACCCGACCAACAACATGAAGCGCGCCAAGGACCGCCGCGACGTGGTCATCAAGCGGATGCTCGAGCTGAAGGTCATCTCGCTCGCCCAGGCCAACGCGGCCCTGAAGACCCCAGTCATCGACCCGGCGAAGGTCAGCTCGAACAAACTCGGCTGCGCGAACGGCAAGTTCCCGTTCTACTGCGAGTTCGTCGTCTCCGAGCTGGAGAAGAACCCGGCCTTCGGCAAGACCGTGGCGGACCGGTCGAACTTCCTGAAGACCGCGGGCCTGACCATCCGCACCTCGCTGGACCCGAAGATCCAGGCCGCCGCGCAGAAGTCGATCAACGAGCACTCCAGGCCGACCGACCAGGCCGTCGCCGCGATCACCATCGTCGAGCCGGGCACCGGCCTGGTGAAGGCGATGGTGCAGAGCAAGCCGTACGGCAACAAGAAGAACCAGACGTCGTACAACTTCAACACCGACAAGGCCTCCGGTGGGTACGGCGGCTTCCAGAACGGCTCGACGATGAAGGCCTTCACGATCGCAGCGGCGATCCAGAAGGGCTTCCCGCTGAACTACAAGATCAACTCGCCCAGCCCGGTGAGCCTCGGCGGCAAGAAGTTCAGCACCTGCGAAGGCACCACGATGGTGGACAGCTACAACCCGAAGAACTCCACCAAGAACGTGCCGGAACCGACCATGATCCAGGCGGCGCAGAAGTCGACGAACACCTACTTCCTGCTGCTGTCCCAGCAGACCGGTCTCTGCCCGATCGCGAAGATCGCCCAGTCCCTCGGCCTGCACGACGCCCAGTCCGGCGCTCCGCTCAACCAGGTCATCTCCATGACCCTGGGCGTCGGCTACGTCACCCCGCTGCAGATGGCCGGCGCGTACGCCGCCTTCGCCGCGCGCGGCATGTACTGCAACCCGTGGGTGGTCACCGCGATCAAGGGCCCGACGGGCAAGGCGGTCAACACTCGGGGCGCGGACTGCAAGCAGGCCCTGGCCCCTGAGGTGGCCGACGGCGTCAACGCCGTGCTGCACCAGGTGATGGAGCCGGGCGGCACCGGTTCGAAGCTGAAGTTCGGCAACAGCGACCTGGCCGGCAAGACCGGAACGATCACCGACAACGAGGCGGTCTGGTACGCCGGCTACTCGAGCAAACTGGCGGCCGCCTCGGTCGTCGCCGACGCCTCGCTGCCGTACGACAACCTGATCGGCCAGACGCTCGACGGCCGGGAGATGAACGACGCGTCCGGTTCGGGCACCGCGGGTCCGCTGTGGATGACCGCGATGCAGGGCGCGCTGCGTGGCTACCCGACGACGAAGTTCGTCGCGCCGTCCGACAAGACGGTCCGCGGTGACGTGAAGGACCTGCCGTTCGTGAACGGGATGAACCCGGAGGACGCGTCCAACAAGCTCCGCCAGGCGGGCTTCCAGGTCGAGATCGCGTCCGGGACGGTCAACTCGGTGGAGGCGGCCGGCACGGTCGCCTACACCAGCCCGCGCCAGCGCGACGGCGCACCCGAGGGCTCGAAGGTGACCATCTACATCTCCAACGGCAGCCAGAAGAACCAGCCGACCCCGCCGGCCAACACGGCTCAGCCGCCGGCGACCACCAAGCCGCCGAACAACAACCCACCCACGATCAACCCCAACTGCCCCCCGTGGAACCCGAAGTACCCCAACTGCGGCGGCAGATAGCGCGCGAAAGGGCCTCGTCCGACACGGACGAGGCCCTTCGCCGTACCGGGGTCAGGCGCCGAGTTGGCGTTTTACTTCGGCGGAGACGACGGCGCCGTCGGCCTTGCCTTTGACCTTGGGCTGCAGGGCGCCCATGACCTTGCCGATGCCGCGCGGGCCGAGCTCGGCGGCGCCGGTGGCGGCGATGGTCTCGGTGACCAGGGCGACGATCTCTTCCTCGCTGAGCTGCTCGGGCAGGTACTCGGCGAGGATGTCCGCCTCGGCCTGCTCCTTGTCGGCGAGCTCGGCGCGGCCGGCCTCGCGGTAGGCGATCACGGACTCGCGGCGCTTCTTCGCCTCGGAGCCGAGGACGTCGACGATCTCGGCGTCGGTGAGCTCGCGGGCCTCCTTGCCGGCCACCTCCGCCTTGGTGACCGCGGTGAGCGCCATCCGCAGGGTGGACTTGCGGATCTCGTCACGCGCCTTGAGGGCGGCGGTCATGTCGTCGTGCAGCCGCTGCTTCATACCGGAGTTGGACATGACCATGATTGTGGCAGGCTGGTGAAATGAGTTTGAGCGGGCTTGCCACCACCACCCTCAAGGCCACGGCGGTCGTCGGCGCCGTGGGCGCCGCCTGCGTCGCGTACGCGGCCGGGATCGAGGCGCGCTGGTTCACGCTGCGCAGAGTGACGGTCCCGGTGCTCCCGGAAGGCTCCTCGCCGCTGCGGGTGCTGCACCTGTCCGACCTGCACCTGATGCCGTCCCAGGAGCGCAAGATCAACTGGGTCAACGACCTGGCCGCGCTCGAGCCCGACCTGATCGTCAACACCGGCGACAACCTGGCGCACGAGCGGTCGGTCCGCCCGCTGCTCCGCGCGTACGGCGACCTGCTCGACCTGCCCGGCGTGTTCGTGTTCGGCTCCAACGACTACTGGAAGCCGCACTTCAAGAACCCGGGCAAGTACCTGCTGCCCGCGCACAAGCAGCGGCACAAGCCGCACGGCCCGGACCTGCCCTACGAGGAGATGCGCAGCGCCTTCACCGGAGCCGGCTGGACCGACCTGAACAACGCCAAGGCGACCCTCAAGGTGAACGGCCTGCGGCTGGACTTCGCCGGCACCGACGACCCGCACATCAAGCGAGACCGGTACGACGAGGTCGCCGGCGAGATCGACCCGTCGGCCGACCTCTCGATCGGTGTCACGCACGCGCCGTACCAGCGGGTCCTGAACGGTTTCGTCGGCGACGGATACCCGCTGGTCCTGGCCGGCCACACCCACGGCGGCCAGCTGGCAGTGCCGCTGTACGGCGCCCTGGTGACGAACTGCGACCTGGACACGTCACGGGTGAAGGGCCTGTCCACGTGGGGCCACAACGGCCGCCAGGCCGCTCTGCACGTGTCCGCGGGGCTCGGCACGTCGCCGTACGCGCCGGTCCGTTTCGCCTGCCGGCCGGAGGCCACACTGCTCACTCTGGTCCCCCGGATTAACCCGATTTCGTCCCAGCCGTAGGCGCATGTAAGCTGTCCGAGGCTTCGGGCTGTGGCGCAGCTTGGTAGCGCGCTTCGTTCGGGACGAAGAGGTCGCAGGTTCAAATCCTGTCAGCCCGACCAATCGAGGGCGGTGACTCCGGTCACCGCCCTCGTGCTGTCTACGCTGGTTCTCGTGCAGCGCGTGGATCTGGGTGAGGTCGAGTACGAGGTCGCCGCGAAAGAGATGCGCGGCTGGGTGGAGGAGCGGGTCGGGGACGCGGCTCCGGACCGGCTGTTTCTGCTGAGTCATCCGCCGGTGATCACCTACGGGCCGCGGACCGTGCTGGACGACCTGCCGGCGGAGGCCGCGGGGATTCCCACGGTGGCGGTGGATCGCGGCGGGTTCGCGACGTACCACGGACCGGGGCAGCTGGTCGGGTACCTGGTCATCGACCTGAAGCGGCGGGGGCCGGTGGACATCGTCCGCTGGGTCGAGAACGGCCTGATCGAGGCGCTCGGCTCGCTCGGGTTCCCCCTGGTGCGGCGGGACACGCCGAAGGGCGCGAGCAGCCTGGTCGGGGTGTGGACCGAGGACCACCGCAAGCTGTGCTCGATCGGGATGCGGATCCGGCGCGGCGTGACCAGTCACGGCTTCTCGGTGAACGTGGACCCGGACATGACCGTGTTTCACACGTTCACGAGTTGCGGGCTGCACGACGTGACCATGGTCTCGCTGGCCGAGCTCGCCGCCGAGCGCGGAGTGCCCGCGCCCACAGAAGCCGCCGTACGTGACGCGATCGCCCACTCCCTTGGATCCCGATAACCTGCGGCAATGAGCCAGGAGGAGGACGAAGGGCGGTACGACGCTCCGCCGTTGCCGCCGGTGGTGATCCTTGCCGTCGTCGGGCTGCTGTGCGGGTTCGCGACCATCGCGCTGGTGTGGCTGAGCGAGCGCGGCTGCGAGCGGTTCCGCGACACCACGAACTGCGGCGCGCTCGGCCTCCCGCTACTCGTACTGATCGTCGCGGTCACCATCGTGCTCGGCGGGCTCGCGTTGAGCCGGCTCGCGATGCCGAACCCGCGCGTGGTGGCGTTCCTCGGCGTCGCCTTCATGCTGATCGTCGTCCTGGCGTTCCTGACCGAGAACTTGTCGTCACCGTGGACACTGGCCGTCGTCCCGGTGCTGACCGCGATCACCTTCCTCGTCGCCAACCTCGTCGCCCGACTCCTGGAGCGTGCCGATGCCTGACCTGCCCGTCTACGACTGCCCGCGTACGCCGGTCGCCCCCACCCTGGACGGGACGCTGACCGATCCGGCCTGGGACATCGCGCCGTGGACGACCCCGTTCGTCGACATCGGCGGCGACGGCCCGGTCCCGCCGTACCGGACCCGGGCGAAGCTGATGTACGACGACCAGTACCTCTACGTCGGCGGCCTGCTCGAGGAGCCGCACGTGTGGTCCACGATGGCCGAGAAGAACACCAAGCTGTTCGAGGAGAACAACTTCGAGCTGTTCCTCGACCCGGACGGCGACGGGCTGAACTACTACGAGTTCGAGATCAACCCGCTCGGCACGATCTGGGAGCTGACGCTGCCGAAGCCGTACGTCGACGGCGGCGTGCCGGTGGACCCGACCAACCTGCCCGGGCTGCGGACGGCGATCCACATCGACGGCACGCTGAACGACCCGTCCGACACCGACAACGGCTGGTCGGTGGAACTCGCCGTACCGTGGGCCGACCTGGCCACGTACAACGAGGGCCGGGCGACGCCGCCGAACCCGGGTGACGAGTGGCGGATGAACCTGATGCGCTGCCAGTGGCCGCACGAGGTCGTCGACGGCGCGTACGTGAAGGGCGACGACCTGAGTTTCTGGGTCTGGTCACCGCAGTACGTGGTCGACATGCACCGCCCGGACCGCTGGGGCATCCTCCGGTTCTGACCCCACTACCTGGCGTCAACAGGCCAGGGGGACAATGAGGTACGTGGACTTGGGGGGTGACGACAGGTACGGCGACGAGGTCGTGAGCGCGATCGAGCGTGCCTGTGAGAGCGACCCCCGGACGGCGCTGCGGCTTGTCGCGGAGTACTCGAGCCATTGGTGGTCGCAGGGCCTGCAGGACGAGGCCGCCGCCGCTGCGGAGCGTGTGCTGAGCATCCTGGGCCGGAGCGTGCCTGTCGGACTCGACGAGGAGTACCTGCTCGCCGTACTGCACGGAGCCGGGTCTGCCGAGCAGGAGCAGCTGGAGCTGGCCCAGCAGATCGTGCTGGCGACCACAGGCCCCTTTCGGTACTCCGTGACCGTGCTGCTGTGGTCACTCGTGTTCGGGCCCTTCGAGTCCGCCGCCGTGGTCGAGGAGGTCCTGGCGCGGAACGAGGGCGGTGACGCCTGGACCAGGGCCGCAGTCGAGCTGTGCCGTGGTTACCCGGGCCTGACCACCGCCACCCCAGGCGACGCCGCTCAGGCGCTCCGTACGGCGCTGGGACGCTTCCGGATGCTCGACGACCGCTGGGGGATGTTCCTGGCGCTGACGGCGCTCAGAGAGATCGTGGACGACCCGGTCGACGTCATCAGCGAGGCCCTGGAGCTGGCCGAGAAGCTCCGGGCGGACGACGAGTCCGGACTGCTGCTGTGCCAGCGCGGCGAGCTCTACCGCCGCCATGGTGACCTGGATGCGGCCGGCGAGGACTTCAGCTGGGCGCTGGCTCTGGCCGAGCACGCCGAGCTACCGGAAACCGCTGCCGCCGCCCACATCGGCCTGGCCCGAGTCGCCCGCGGTTGCGGCGACCTCCTGACCGCCCGGGAGCACCTGGCCGTCGTGCTGTCCCGCGACTCCGAGGATCTGGAAGACGCCCGCTACGAGGCGATGCACGAGCTGAACCTGCTGATCAACTCCGAGGCCTCCGCATAGCACCAGGCCACACACCCCTGTGGTACGCCGACACACCTGTGGCAGCGGCCACAACAGGCGGGTCTCGCCGGACTCGCGGATGGCTGGTTAGAGTCGAGTCACCCAAGCCCCCGACACTGCAACGGAGCAGCCGGATGGACAAGACGTACGACTCGCCGCAGGCCGCGGTCGACGACATCGGCGACGGCGCGAGCCTCGCGGTCGGCGGCTTCGGGCTGTGCGGCAACCCGATGGAGCTGATCAGCGCCCTGCACGACAAGGGGGTGACCGGGCTCAGCGTGGTGTCGAACAACTGCGGTGTCGACGACTGGGGCCTCGGGATCCTGCTCGCGGACAAGCGGATCGCCAAGATGACGTCGTCGTACGTCGGGGAGAACAAGGAGTTCGCCCGGCAGTTCCTGTCCGGTGAGCTCGAGGTCGAGCTGACCCCGCAGGGCACGCTGGCCGAGAAGCTGCGGGCCGGCGGCTGCGGGATCGCCGCGTTCTTCACGCTGGCCGGCGTCGGCACCCAGGTCGCCGAGGGCGGGCTGCCGCAGAAGTACAACGCCGACGGCACGGTCGCGAAGGCGTCGCAGCCGAAGGAGACCCGGGAGATCAACGGCACGACGTACGTGCTGGAGGACTCGATCACCACCGACTTCGGGCTGGTGCACGCGCTCAAGGGCGACACCCACGGCAACCTGGTGTTCGACCGGAGCGCGCGGAACTTCAACCCGCTGGCCGCGATGGCCGGCCGGGTCACCATCGCCCAGGTCGAGGAGCTGGTCCAGCCTGGTGAGCTGGACCCGGACGAGATCCACCTGCCCGGTGTCTACGTCCAGCGCGTCGTTGCTGTCGGCAAGGACATCGAGAAGCGGATCGAGAAGCGCACGGTGCAGCCCCGCGAGGCCTACGAGGCCCAGCGCGAGAAGATGGAGGCCTGAGATGCCACTCACCCGTGAGCAGATGGCCGCCCGCGCCGCCGCGGAGCTGGAGGACGGCTCCTACGTGAACCTCGGCATCGGCCTGCCGACGCTGGTGCCGAACTACATCCCGGACGGCGTCACCGTCGTGCTGCAGAGCGAGAACGGCATCCTCGGCGTCGGGCCGTACCCGGTCGAGGGTGACGAGGACCCGGACCTGATCAACGCCGGCAAGGAGACCGTCACGACGTTGCCGGGGGCCTCGTTCTTCGACTCCGCGCTGTCGTTCGGGATGATCCGCGGCGGCGCGATCGACGCGGCCATCCTGGGCGCCATGCAGGTGTCGGCCACCGGCGACCTGTCGAACTGGATGATCCCCGGCAAGATGGTCAAGGGGATGGGCGGCGCGATGGACCTGGTGCACGGCGCCAAGAAGGTGATCGTGCTGATGGAGCACGTCGCCAAGGACGGCTCGCACAAGATCCTGGCGGACTGCGACCTGCCGTACACCGGCCGCGGCGTGGTCAACCGGATCATCACCGACCTCGCCGTGCTGGACGTCACCGACGACGGCCTGAAGCTGGTCGAGCTCGCCGACGGCGTCACCTTCGACGAGCTCCAGTCCAAGACCGGCGCACCCATCAAGCAGTAACGGCAAGCACTGGTGCGGCTCGAGGACCCGGCTTAGGGTTCGGGGCACGTCCCGCGCCACAGCGCGGGGCGTGTCCGCCAAGCTCAGGAGTCCGCCCATGCTACTCAGCTCGTCCCGGCGACCACGCCGTACCATCGCGGTCGCCACAGCGGCCACGGCTCTCGCCGCGATCGCCCTCAGCCCACTCACGTCCAGTGCGGCGCCACCCGCCCAGCCCGCCGACACCCGGCCGTTCGTCACCGGCACCCAGACGGCACCCGTCTACGAATACGACAACGCCATCCGGGAACGGGTCTCCGTCGAGGTGCCGCTCGACGCCGACGAGAACGGCGTCAACGACCGGGTGACGGTGGACATCATCCGGCCCGGCGAGGCCGCGCAGACCGGCGTCGACGTACCCGTCATCATCCAGGCGTCCCCGTACTACGCGTCGGCCCCGGCGACCTATTTCGACGCGAATGGAACCCGGAAGGTTTTCAACACCTGGCTCGACAACTACTTCGTGCCGCGTGGCTACGCGGTCGCCTTCGTGGACCTGATCGGCACCTTCCGCTCGTCCGGCTGTGACGACGTCGGCGGCGACTACGAGGTGGCCGGCGGCAAGGCGGTCATCGACTGGCTGAACGGCCGGGCGAAGGGCTTCACCCCCGCCGGTGCCCCGGCGACGGCGGACTGGTCCACCGGCAAGGCCGGCATGATCGGCGTGTCCTGGAACGGCACCATCGCCAACTCGGTGGCCAGCACGGGAGTCGAGGGCCTCGAGACCATCGTGCCGATCGCGGCCATCTCCAGCTGGTACGACTACACCCGCAGCTACGGCGTCCCGTTCTGGGGCAAGTACGTCGGATTCCTGCACGACTACGTCAGCAACGACGTCAGTCCCAGGTGCCCGGAGCTGACCAAGGAACTGGAAAATGCGTCCGACTCGGCAACCGGCAGCTACAGCCCCTGGTGGGACCCACGCAACTACCGCCTCGACGCCGCGAACGTGAAGTCCAGCGTGTACGTCGTCCACGGCCTGAACGACGAGAATGTCAAGACCCGGCACTTCGGCGAGTGGTGGGACGAACTGGCGAAGAACGGCGTACCGCGCAAGATCTTCCTGCACCAGGATGTCCACATCGACTCCTTCAGCTACCGCGACACCTGGGTGCAGCGGCTGCACCCGTGGTTCGACCACTGGTTGCAGGGCCTCGACAACGGCGTGATGGACACGCCGATGGCGACGATCCAGCGCGAGGACGGCACGTTCACCAGCGAGGCGACGTGGCCCGCGGCGGGCGCCCAGCAGACGAAGCTGTCGCTGGCCGCCCCGGCCGGCCGGACGGCGGGGACGCTGACGACCGACGCGGTCACGGGATCGGGCACGGTCGAGTTCGCCGACCGGAAGGACTCCGACGACGATCATGTGCTCGATCCGACGACGCTGCGGTCTGACCGGGCGGTATTCCTGACGAACGAGCTGACGAGTGCGGTGCGGTTGTCCGGCACCGGCACGGTCAAGGTCCGGGTCCAGTCGTCGCAGCCGTCGGCGGCGATCAAGGCACGGCTGGTCGACTACGGCCCGGCCACGCGCTACACGTCGTACTTCAACAAGCCGACGACGACCTGCTGGGGTGACGGGAACACGACCGACACCGGCTGCTACGCCGACACCGGGATCGCGACGGCGCAGTCCGATCTCAACGTGGTGGCCCGGACGATGGCGAGCATCGGGCACTACCGCTCGTTGAGCCAGCTGGAGCCGTTGAAGCGGGGCGTCTGGTACGACCTGACCTTCGAGCTCAACGCCGACGACGCGGTGTTCGCCGCCGGCCACCGGATCGGACTCGTGCTGACGGTCGAGCCAGGCAACCCGGACGACACAGAGACGCGCAGAGCGTTGACGATCGACCCGGCGGGGTCATCGCTCACCCTGCCGCTGACCGGTGCGACGACGACCCTTCGCACCCCCGGTCCGGCCGAGACGGTGACCGCCCGGCAGAAGGCACACCCCGAGCCGGAGAAGGACCCTGCCGAGCTGATCCGCCAGTTCGTCGAGACCTCCCGGTAGCAACCCGGCGGCCAGGCAGGCACTCTCGCTCGCCTGGCCGCCGCCGGACTGTACACATGACGCCAAAGCCACCTGACACACAGGACGAAATTCGGGTAGGACGGAACGCATGGAATTGGACGTATTCGTCATCGGTGGCGTCGGGGTCGACACGATCGTGCGGGTGCCCGAGTTGCCATTGCGTGCGACCGAGACGATCCGCGTCGAGCCGATCGAGTCGTACGTCGGCCATACCGGCCACGGCGTGGCGCTCGGCTGTCACCTGCTCGGCCTCCATGCCGGCCTCGCGGACGTGATCGGCGACGATCCCGAGGGCCACCGGATCCGCCGGCTGTACGACGACCTCCGGATGCCGCTGCACGTGACACTGCACCCGAGCGGCACCCGTCGATCGGTCAACCTGGTTGCCCCGGACGGCCGCCGCCTCGCCCTGTACGACGGCCGGCACCCTGACGGCCTGCGAGTCGACCCGGACCTCTGGCGGCCCAGCGTGGAACGGGCCCACCACGTGCACGTATCGATCATGGATTTCGCCCGGCGCGCCCTGGCCGACGCACTCGCCGCGGGCTGCACGATCTCCACCGACCTGCACGACTGGGACGGGCGGAACGACTACCACAAGGACTTCGCGACCACCGCCGACATCGTGTTCGTCTCTACCAGCCAACTGCCGGACGACGCGGTCGACTGGATCTTCGCCAACGGCCGCGCCGAGGTCGTGGTCGCGATGGCCGGTGCCGACGGCAGCTACCTGCACGTCCGGGAGCAGGCACCACGACACATCGGCGCCGTCCAGCTCCCCGACCGGCCCGTTGTCGACTCCAACGGCGCCGGCGATGCCTACGTCGCCGCGTTCCTGGCCCGCCGGCTCGACGGTGTCAGCTGGTACGACGCCGCCCTGGCCGGATCCATCGCGGGCGCCTGGGCTTGCGGGTCCCCCGGCACCCATACCGACCTGATCACGGCCGAGGAGCTGGCTGTTCGAAGCAGAACGATCGGATGAAGCAGTCGCGCGGCTGACCGACGGCGAACAGGACGCAGTCGACGACGGACTGCGCGGTGAGGTCTGCACCGGTGTCCCGCGGGCCGTCCTGGACGAAGTCCGGCGGGAACAGGGAGATCACCCGGATCCCGTCCGGACGCAGTCGCTCCGACAGGATCTCGGCGTACCCGGCCTCGGCGTGCTTGGCCGCGTAGAACGCCGGGTGGGCTGGTGAGCGGTGGTGGCCGACCTCGCCGGCGGCGGAGATCAGGTTGACGATGTCGGGGCGATTGGAGGCCCTGAGCAACGGTAGGAGCCGTTCGGTGAGCAGGATCGTGCCGGTCGCGCCGCCCGCGATCGTGTCGACCACATCGGCCGGCGACGGGGTGCCCGCCAGGTAGCGGGCACCGCTGTTCACGAGAACGTCGAGGCGATCGACGGTCAGTCGCTCGACCGACTCCGGGTCGGCGAGGTCCAAGACGCCAGGTGTCGCGTTGCCGCCGGCTGCCTCGATCAAGGCGACGGTCTCCTCGGCCGCGGCCCGGGTCCGCGCGGTCGCAAGCACATGAGCCCCACGATCGGCAAAGGCGAGCGCCAGCTTCCGCCCGGTATCCCGACCGGCCCCGGTCACCAGAACATCCAGTCCGCCAAAGTCCATGCGCCGGATGCAACCAGTTCAACCCGACTAGAAGTCAACCGCGGGTCATCGGGGGGTGCAGGGTGGTTGCGCTGCCGCGGCGGAAGAGTTGGGCGGGGCGGCCGCCGTCGCGGCTGGTAGTGCCGCCGGACGGTTCGACGAAATCCGGGGTCTTGGTGACCTTGCGGTGGAAGTTTCGGGGGTCGAGCGGGGTGCCCCAGACCGCTTCGTAGACGCCGCGGAGCTCGGAGATGGTGAACTCGGGCGGGCAGAACGCGGTCGCCAGCGGGGAGTACTCGAGCTTGGCGCGGGCACGCTCGACCCCGTCGGTGAGGATCCGGTGGTGGTCGAACGCCAGCCGCCCCGGATCGTCCAGCACCTCGGCAACACCGACCCAACTCGCCGACGCGGCGTCCGTCCCGGCGACCGGCGCGGGCAGATCGGGCACCAGCGCCAGGTAGGCGACACTGATGACCCGACCGCGTGGGTCTCGACCCGGAGCGCCGTACGTCGCGACCTGCTCGAGGTGGATGCGGTCCGAGAACAGGCCGGTCTCCTCCGCGAGCTCGCGGCGGGCGGTCTGCTCGAGGTCCTCGTCCGGCCGCACGAACCCACCCGGCAACGCCCAGCGACCCCGGTACGGCGCGATCCCGCGCCGGATCAGCAGCACCTGCAGGGCACCGTCGCGGACGGTCAGGATGACCAGGTCGGCGGCCACGCCGAGCGGTACGAAGTCCATGGCAACATACTCTAATCGTCATCTTGACGAAAAATCACTCAACCCCTTATCGTCAGATTGACGACAAGGAGAGAGACGAGATGGCAGACATCACCCGGTTCCGCTTCATCAGCCACCTGCGGGCCAACCCGACCACCCACGTGCGGCACCTGCGCAACGGCAAGCTGGTGCACGACGGCGCCGGCCAGGCGTTCTGGTTCCGCGCGCTGAACTCGTCGCTGAGCGAGATCCCGGTCGACGACCGCGAGCAGCCGCTGCTGTTCCACGGCCGGACGCAGGACTTCCAGGACGTGGCCGTGCAGGCGACCGTGACCTACCGGGTCACCGACCCGGGCCTGGCCGCCGTCCGGCTGGACTTCGGCATCGACCCGGACACCGGGCTGTGGCGGTCGACGCCGCTGGAGCAGCTCGGCGGCCTGCTGACCGAGCTGGCGCAGCAGACCGCGCTCGACCTGCTGGCCCGGATGAGCCTCACCGAGGCGCTTTCCGAGGGCATGACCGGGCTCCGCCGGGCGATGAGCACCGGGTTGCGCGAGGACCAGCGCCTCACCGGCCTCGGGATCGGCATCGAGGACGTCCGCGTGGTCGCCGTACGGGCTGAGCGGGACGTCGAGAAGGCCCTGCAGACGCCCACCCGGGAGATGGTGCAGCAGGCCGCGGACAAGGCGACGTACGAGCGCCGGGCGATGGCCGTCGAGCGGGAGCGCTCGATCGCGGAGAACGAGCTGCAGAACCAGATCGAGCTTGCCCGGCGCGAGGAGCAGCTGGTCAACCAGCGCGGTCAGAACGAGCGGCGCCGGGCGACCGAGGCGGCCGCGGCCGGGCAGATCGAGACCACGGCCGCCGCGGGTCGCAAGCGGGCGCTGAGCGAGGCCGAGGCGGATGCCAAGCGGGTGATCGGCGCCGCCGAAGCCGCCGCGGAGAAGGCGATGCTGGACGCGTACGCCGAGCTGGACCAGGGGACGATCCTGGCGATGGCGATCAAGCAGGGCTCGCTGCCCGACATCGGGACGCTGAACCTCACTCCGGACCTGCTGACCCCGCTGCTGGCCAAGCTGACCGCGGGAGAGCGGGCCTGAGATGAGCCTCCCACCCAGGGCAGTGCTGGTGCACCGGGCAACCGAGCTGACGGAGCTGGTTGCCCGGCACGGGACCCGTCAGCAGGCCGGCTTCTTCCTGGCCGGCCGCGGCCGGGACCTGGCCGAGCTCGACGCCCGGCACCAGGCTCAGCAGGAAGCGCTCGCGACGGTGTCGGCCGCGATCCCGCTGGACTGGCGGCGTGCTGTGGCCGAGCGCGACGACCTCGACCGGTTCGGGTTCGGCCCGGAGGACGTGGTGATCGCGGTCGGCCAGGACGGCCTGGTCGCGAACGTGGCGAAGTACCTGGACGGCCAGCCGGTGATCGGGATCAACCCCGAGCCGGCCCGCAATCCCGGCGTACTCGTGCCGCACGAGCCGGCCGCGATCGCCGTACTGCTGCACGAGCGTCAGGTCGTCGAACGCACCATGGTTGCTGCAAGCACCGATGACGGGCAGCAGCTGATCGCGCTGAACGAGGTGTACATCGGGCACCGGACGCATCAGTCCGCGCGCTACCGCTTGTCCTCGCCGGACAGCCTGCCGGAGCGGCAGTCCTCGTCCGGGATCCTGGTCGGCACGGGCACCGGGTCGACCGGCTGGTGCCGATCGGCCTGGCAGGAACGGCGCAGCCCGCTGGCGCTGCCGTCGCCGACCGACCCGACGCTGTGCTGGTTCGTCCGCGAGGCCTGGCCGTCGCCGGCGACCGGGACGGACAACACCGAGGGCTTGGTGAAGGCGCCCGACGTACTGACCATCGCCGCCGAGTCGGACCTCGTGGTCTTCGGCGACGGCATGGAGTCGGACACGCTCGCCGTCGGCTGGGGTCAACGCGTCGAGGTCGGCATCGCCCCGGTCAAGCTGCACTTGGTCGTGTGACGTTCGGTCGACCGGTCGGATCCGGCCGGGTCACGCTAGAGCTCCTTCGACGGCTGGATGATCAGCTCCGGGAGATTCACCTCCCGGGGCCGGCTGACGACGTACGCGACCAGCTCGGCGACCTCGCTGACCGGGACCGCGGGAAGCGTGGCGCGGAGGTCGTCGACCATGGTGCGCAGCTCAGGCGGGAAGCCGTCGGCCAGCTCGGTGCCGTCGATCATGCCGGGTTCGAGGTTGGTGACTCGGATCCCCTCGGCGGCCAGCTCGGTGCGCAGCGCCCGGGTGAGGTAACTGACGCCGGCCTTCGATGCGCCGTACGCCGCCATGCCCGGCTGGAAGCGGTCCGCGGCGAGCGACGACACGTTGATCAGATCGGTGGTCCTGGTCGCGGCCGACCGCCTCAACGCAGGCAGGAACGCATGCGTGACGGTGATGACGCCCGACAGATTGACGTCGACCGTACGACGCCAGTCGTCGGCCGGCCCGTCGGCGAACGGGACCACGTTCATCAACCCGGCGTTGTTCACCAGCAGATCGAGATCGCCGAAGCGTTCCTGCACAAGCTCCGCGGCCGCCGCCACCGAGTCGGCGTCGGTCACGTCGGCCGGTACGACGAGCGCCGTACCGCCGGACTCGGCGATCTGGGCGGCCACCTTCTCCAGGCGGTCGCGACGGCGAGCGAGCAGCGCGACGGACGCGCCGTCCGCGGCTAGGCGTGTAGCGATGGCGGCGCCGATCCCGCTGGCGGCCCCGGTGACGAGCGCGATGCGCGAAGTGTTTGTCATGCGCCCACCTTCCGGCGGGCGGCCTGAGCTCAGAAGGGTCGCTTCAGCCTAGGTCTGGCAGTACCACCCAGGTCGTTGAGGTGCCAGGAATACTGGTCGGGTGAGCGCGCGACCAGAGCTGGGAGAGTTCCTGCAGACCCGCCGGGCTCGAGTGCGGCCGGAGGACATCGGCCTGCCACCCGGGCACGACCGCCGCGTCGCCGGCCTCCGCCGCGAGGAGGTCGCGCTGCTGGCCAACGTCAGCGTGGACTACTACATCCGCCTCGAGCAGGGGCGGGCTGAGAACCCGTCCGTGGGGGTGCTGAGCGCGGTCGCGGATGCGTTGCGGCTGAGTCCGGCCGAGCGCGAGCACCTGCGGACGCTGGCGTGCAGCACGCCGCCGGCGGTGCCGCCGCGGGCCGCCGTACGGCCGCAGCTGAAGGCGATGATCCAGGCGATGCGCGACGTACCGGCGATCGTGGTCGACCGGCTGAGCACCGTGCTGGCGTGGAACCGCGGCGCCACCGCGGTGATCGCGGACTTCGACGACCCGCAGAACCGGAACCTGGCCCGGCTCTACTTCCTGGACCCGCACGCCCGCGAGTTCTACGCCGACTGGGAGACCGTCGCGCGGGACGCCGTCGCACTCCTCCGGCGTACCTCGGCCGAGTACGCCGCCGACCCCGAGCTGACCGCACTCGTCGACGAGCTACGCACCGCGAGCCCCGACTTCGACCGCTTCTGGACGTCCCAGGACGTGGCAGCCCGCACCCACTGCCCCAAAACCCTCAACCACCCCACCGCCGGCCAACTGACCTTCTCCCTGGAATCCCTCCAGGTCCCCGGCGACAACCCCCAGTACGTCCTCACCTACACCCCCACCAACCCCACCACCCAAGCCGCCCTCGAAACCCTCCTCACCACTCAGTCCCCGTTGAGGGGGTCGTAGGAGGGGGGCGGGGCGGCGTGAGCGGTCAGTCGCCGTTGAGATCGTCGGCGAAGGAGACCGGCGCCCAGCGGAAGTCGACGGGGTCGGGGAACGTCGTCGCGACCTGACCGAGGCCCTTGATGACCGTCGCGGTCCCGTTCGCGTGACCGACGGCGTACAGGAAGCCCGTCTTGGTGTCCTTGTCGATGCCGAGCAGCAACGTGCCGTACTGGCCGCACTTGCTCGCCGTGAGGGTCTCGAACGCCTGCCAGGTGCGCGTCCGGACCGGCGTCACCACCGGCTTCATCGGCGAGCTCACCGGGATCCGGACGCTGTAGAGCGCGCCGCCCTTGGTGTTCGCCAGGAAGGTGTCGTACGTCGGCTGCTTGCTGATCAGCGTCATCGTCTTGACCGCGCCGAATCCCGGGTACGAGCCGGTGCTGCGCCACACGTTGTCCTGCCGATGCCAGCGGAACAGAACGCCGTCCTTCCGCAGCCCGTACAGCTCGGTCCGCGGCCCGACCGCACCGGCGTTGTACGCCGACCACTCGACCAGGCTGAAGTTCGACCAGCCACCGCCGATCCGTTGCAGGTTCGGCCCCGGCGGCTCGACTTCCTCGTTGCCGTCGACCGCGTAGGAGCTGCCGTACAACGCGTCCCCGATGACGACGTACCCGAACCGCACGCTGCCCGCGCCAGACTTCGGGTAGTCCTCGAAGTGACTCGCCGTCCGTACCTGGCCAGCTGAGTACACCCCCGTCGTCGTGCTGGACCGAGTGAGCGAGGGCGGCGTCGTCGTGGCGACGACCTTGAAGGTATGCGCT
This sequence comes from Kribbella sp. NPDC002412, assembly GCF_053592935.1. Taxonomy (NCBI): domain Bacteria; kingdom Bacillati; phylum Actinomycetota; class Actinomycetes; order Propionibacteriales; family Kribbellaceae; genus Kribbella; species Kribbella sp. NPDC002412. Next base: position 56,515 of record NZ_JBSFBL010000023.1, on the reverse strand, counting down.
CCCGCAGCCGTCACCGAACCGACCCACGCCGTACATGGCGCGGACGTGGCCGCATCAGCGGCGGACGGCACCAGCCCAAGCGCGAGTACGGCGCCGCACGCGAGCCCGATCGCCCGTCGCACCATCCGGCTCACTCCCCGTTCAGGAAGTCGTAGTAGGAGACCACGGACCACCGGAAGTCGAGCGGGTCGCCGAACGTGCCGCCCTCGACCCTGCCCAGGCTGTTGATGACGGTCGACGTGCCGTTCGCGTGCCCGACGGCGTACAGGTAACCCGCCTTGGTGTCCTTGTCGATGCCGAGCAGCAACGTGCCGTACTGACCGCAGCGGTTCGCGACCAGCGTCTCGAAGCCCTGCCAGCTGCGGGTGCGGACCTGCTTGACGACCGGCTTCATCGGCGAGGTGACCGGGATCCGGATGGTGTAGAGCGCGCCGCCCTTGGTGTTCGCGAGGAAGGTGTCGTAGCCGGGCCGCTTGCTGATCACGGCCATCGTCTTCACCGCCGAGAACCCGGGATACGAGCCGGTGGCGCGCCAGCCGTTCTGAGTGATGTGCCAGCGGAACAGCACGCCGTCGGTGCGCAGCGCGTAGAACTCCGTCCGCGACACGTCGCCGGGCTCGATGGTGTCGTACGTCGCCCACTCGATCAGGCTGAACTTCGACCAGCCGCCGCCGATCCGCGTGTAGTGCACGGGACCTTCGAGCTGGTCGAGCCCGTTGGTGGCGTAGCCGGCGCTGTACAACGAGTCCCCGAGGATCACGTAGCCGGTGTTCACGCTGCCCGCGCCGGACTTCGGGTAGCTCTCCCAGTGGGTCGTGAGCCGCACCTTGCCCGGGCTGAACGCGTTCGCCGTGGTGCCGCCGGTGTTGATCGACGGCGGCGCCGTCGCAGTGACAGTCCGGCCCGTGTGTCCCCCGGCCGCAGTCACACCGCCGACTCCCGCCGTACAGGCCTCAGTCGTACTCGCACCCGTCGCCTCTGCGACCGGTGCCGCCAGCCCCAGCGCCAGGACCGCCCCACAGCTCGCACCCAGCATCCGTCGCCACATGTTCGGCTCTCCCTCGGTTCTGCCCTTCTCGCTCACTCGATGCTCGGGCTGGCCGAGAAGTTGCGGCGCGAAGTTTTTCCCGTGCTGTGCACAGGAAGTGACCACTCGGGTGGGATCTGTGCGCAGAATGGTCTCCACCTACCGCCCATAGGGGGAGTACGCATGCGCAGAAAACGGTTCCGGACCGGGATCACTCTTCTGGTCGCCGCCGCGATGGCGCCGCTGGCCGCACTCACCGCGAGTGCCGAGCCGACCGCCGTACCGGCCAAACCTTTCATCCAGGGCACGACCACGGTCGCCGCCTACGACTACGAGAACGCCATCCACGAGCGGATCGAGGTCGACGTCCCCAGCCTCGACGGGGACGCGAACGGGGTCACCGACCGGATCACCGTCGACGTGATCCGGCCCGGCGAGGCCGCCGCGGCCGGTGTCGACGTCCCGGTGATCATCCAGGCCTCGCCGTACTACGCCGGCGACAACAAGGCCTACTTCGACGGCAACGGCGTCCGGCAGGTGTTCGGCAGCTGGCTGGACAACTACTTCGTGCCGCGCGGGTACGCCGTCGCGTTCGTCGACATGCCGGGCACCTTCCGGTCGACCGGCTGCAGTGACGTCGGCGCGGACCTCGAGGTGCTCGGCACCAAGGCCGTGATCGACTGGCTGAACAACCGGGTGCCCGGCTACAACGCCGACGGCAGCCGCGCCAAGGCCGACTGGTCCACCGGGAAGGCCGGCATGATCGGCGTCTCCTGGAACGGCACCATCGCCAACTCGGTCGCCAGCACCGGCGTCCGGGGCCTGGAGACCATCGTCCCAATCGCGGCGATCTCCAGCTGGTACGACTACACCCGCGGCTTCGGGGTGCCCTTCTACGACGAGTACATGGGCTTCCTGCACGACTACGTCAGCAACGACGCGTCACCGCGCTGCGTCGAGATGACGAACGAGATCGAGCAGGACTCCGACACCCGCACCGGCAGCTACAGCAAGTGGTGGGACCCGCGGAACTACAACCTGGACGCGCGCAACGTGCACGCCAGCGTGTACGTCGTCCACGGCCTCGGCGACGAGAACGTCAAGACCCGGCACTTCGGTGAGTGGTGGGACCAGCTGCAGCGGTACGACGTGCCGCGGAAGATCTTCCTGCACCAGGGCGTGCACCTGGACGGGTTCAGCTTCCGCGACGAGTGGGTGAACAAGCTGCACCCGTGGTTCGACTACTGGCTGCAGGGCCTGCAGAACGGCGTGATGCAGACCCCGCAGGCGACCGTCCAGCGTGAGGACGGGACGTTCTACGAGGAGCCGCGCTGGCCGGCCGTCGGCGCTCGCCAGACCACGCTGAAGTTGAGCAAGGCCTCGGGCGCAAAGACCGGTGGGCTGTCGATCGCCGCGGCGTCGAGCGACCCGGTCAGCTTCACCGGGACGGACGAGCCGTCGGTGGACACCGTCGTACTCGACCCGACGACTGCCCGGCCGGATCGGGCGGTGTTCCTGAGCGACGAGCTGGAGAAGGCGGTTCGGGTCACCGGGACCGGGAAGGTGACGGTCCGGGTCAAGGTCAACAAGGTTGCCGCAGGCATCAAGGCGCGGTTGGTGGACTACGGTACGGCGAACCGCTACACCAACGTCACCAACGTGCCGAACACGTCGGTGTGCTGGGGTGACGGGAACGCCCTCGACACCGGCTGCTACGCCGACACGCAGGTCAACACGGCGGTGTCGGACACGTCGGTCGTGGTGCGGACGCTGGCCGACGTCGGGCACTACAAGTCCTTGTACACCAAGGAATCCCTGCGCTCGGACCGCTGGTACGACCTCACCTTCGAGCTGAACGCCGACGACGTGGTCTTCGCTCCCGGCCACCGCCTGGGCCTGGTCCTCACCGTCGAACCCGACAACCCCTCCATCCCCTTCACCGGAGCCACCATCACCCTCGACCCCACCCGCTCCTCCCTGACCCTCCCCCTCACCGGCTACACAGCCGGCCTGACCACAGCCGAAGCACCCCAATCCCGCATCCCCTCCACCCGCCTCGCCCAACCCGAGCCGGAAAAGGACCCAGCCGAGTTGATGCGCCAGATGGTGGAAGCCAGCCGCTAAGAACTAGCCCGCCCGCCCGGCCTTCGGCCGGCCGGGCGGGCAGTTAGCAGAAGAGCCGCACAGCAGGTTGGCGTTCGGCAGCAGGTCGGCGGGGATGGTTGGCCTGCCGGCCTCGCTCGGCGGTTGGCGAGGCTCCGGCTTTTCAAACAGCACGCCCGTCCCGGCCGGAGGCCGGGGCGGGCGTGTTAGTAGGCGGTGTCAGGCGAGCTCTGCGTAGGCAGCTACCAGGGTGGCTGCGTCCTTTTCCCAGTTGAGGTCTGTGGCGGAGGAGCGGATTCCGTCGGCGTAGGTGGGGTAGTTGTCGATCAGGTCTCGGACGGCGGCGGTCAACGAGGCTGGGTCGCCTGGCGTGTAGAGGGTGCCTAGTTTGTACTGGGTTACCACGGCGCGCATTTCGGGGAGGTCGGCGGCGACGACCGGGACGCCGGCGCGGACGGCGTGGAAGAGTTTGTTGGGGAGGGCCAGGCGGTGGTTCTCGCAGGTGTTGGTGAGGGTGACGAGCGAGATGCCGTAGGAGCGGAGGGTGTCGTCGACCTCGTCGATCGAGCGTTCGGCGACGGTCTCCACCGGCCCGAGATCCAAGCGGTAGTTGGGATCCACCGACCCCATCAGCACGGTCCGGAACGGCGCCAGCTGACGCGCGGCCGCCACCACAGTCGGCAGATCACGACCCGCCCCGACGCGACCGGCGTACAGCAACCCCTCCGGCCGATCCGGCGCCGCCGGCACCTCGTCCGCCCGCGGGAACGTGTTCCGTACGACGCGAACGTCAGCCAGCCCGCGTTCGCGCAACCGCCGCGCGATCCCGTCCGACACGGTGATCACGAACCGCGCCTTCGACGCCAGCGAAACCTCGAACCGCCGCCCACGCGCCCGCCACAACGGCGTCGGCCGTCCAGGCAACGCCCGGTCGAACCACAGCTCGTGGGTGTCGTAGACCAAGTCCGCCGACCACTCCGCAGCGAACGAGGCAGCGAGCTCCAACGTGTTGAAGTCGTGCGCGTGCACCACGTCGAACGGCCCCGCGGCGGCCACTCGAGGGGCCGCCGCGGTTCGCCACTGCTTCTCGGTTCGGTCCCGGTGCTCCGGCAGCAGCAGCCACCGGCCGAACCGCTGGACCAGCACCTTCGGCCCGTTCCGCCCGTGCCCGACCGCGGGACCGCCGTTGCTGCCCCGCAGACCGGCCGACCGGGAGACGGACTCGACCGTCACCCCCGGACCGACCTCGAACCCTTCCGGAACGTCGCGGCCGATCACGTGGATCTCGTGACCGGCCGCGACCAGAGCCGTCGCCTCCCGCAGGATCCGCGAGTCCCCGGCGATCGGGGACTGCGCGATCATCAGTACCCGCATGTCACCTTCCGCCGAGGAAGGGCAGCAGAACCTCCACGGACTTCCGCCCGTCGTGCAGCTCCCGGACGTACTCCGGACCGGCGTCGGCGATCTTGCGGGCCGAGTCGCGCTCGGCGACCAGCCGTTCGATCACCTCGGACAGGTCGTCCGGGGTCGCCTCCGCGATCGGCAGGTCGGTCGGCAGCAGGTCGCGGACCGGGTCCGCGATGTGCCCGACGGTGACCCGGCCGGCCGCCATCGCCTCGCAGGCGAAGACGCCGTACGAGCCGAGCAGCAGCTGGTCGACCACGATGTCGGCGTTGCGCACCATCTCGGCGAGCTCGGCGTGCGGGACGCCCTGGACCCGCTGGTACTTGATCAGGCCTCGCGCATCCAGGTCCGTGAGCACCGGGTCGACGTACACCGACCCCTTCAGCGCGCTGGCCGACGGCGCGTGCAGCACCACCGGCACCTCCCGCTCCAGCACCGGAGCGGTCGACGTGAACTCCTCGAGGTCGACGGTCAGCGGCAGCCAGATGCCGTTGTCGACGAACTCCAGCAGGTCCGGCGTGGTGACGAAGATCGTGCCCTCGTACCCCTCCAGGTGCGTCCGCATCAGGTCGTTCGCGGCCTGCAGGCGCGTGGTCAGTTCGTCGTCGGCGTTCCGGAACGGCGACCACTGGTACTGCGCCCGGTGCTGCGCCGGGTCGCGGATCTCCGACCCGTGGAAGACCAGGCCGTGCTTGATCTCCGCCTGGTCCAGCATCGGTACGTCGTTCGTCCACATCTGCCCGCGCTGCTGCCCGAACATCGGCCGGCCGGCCTCGAACAGCACGTGGGTGACCTCGCGCAACGCGTACGCCGTCAGCTCGAGCTGCCAGCGCAGGTCGGACCGGTACTGGCGGTAGGTGCCGGTCCGGTGCACGCGGAAGTCGAACGCGCCGCTGCCGGTGGTCAGCGACTCGGCCTTGAGGTTCGGCACCTCACGCTCGAGCGCGGTGGCCCACAGCCACGCCTGCCCGGCGCTGTTGACCGGACCGAGCAGCAACCGGCGCTCCTTCTTGATCGCCCGGCCACCCGGCTGGACGATCTCGAGCTGCTGCCCGACGAGCTCGCTGTACAGGCCGCGCAGCTTGTCCGCCTGCCCGGCCCAGGAGACCTCCTGCTGGTACGCCGGGTCGGCGACGCGCTCGCGGTAGGTGTCGAGGTCGCCGAGCACCGTGCGCACCTTCGACGCCAGGTCGTGCGCGTCGGCGGCGACGAAGACCTCGCCGATCCGGGTCCGGTCGACGAACTCCTTCATGCTCGGCATGTCACTGACCACCACCGGCAGACCGGCGAAGGCGTACTCGAACAGCTTGTTCGGCAGCGCCATCTCGTGGCTCGGGTAGCGCAGGATCGGGATCAGGCCGACGTCCGCGGTCCGCAGGAAGGCGACCACCTCGTCCGGCTTCACCGGGTCGAGGCAGTGCAGCCGGTCCTGCACCTCGAGGGCCGCAGCCTGAGCCTGCAGCTCCCGGACGGCGTCCGTCGCGACACCGGGCACGCACACGACGGCCAGGTGCGCGTCCGGCAGGTCCACCAGCGCCTGGACGGCGGTCTCGATGCCGCGGGCCCGGGTGACGCCACCGCTGTAGACCAGCAGCGGGACCTCCGGGCGCAGACCGATCCGGCTGCGGATGTCGGACACCTCGACCGACACGTCCGCCGGGTTCGGCGTGTTCATGATCACCACGGGCTCGTGATCGAGGTCGTGGTCCTTCTGCAGCGTCCGGGCGATCGCCGGGCTGACCGTGATCACCTTGTCCGCGTCGCGGATGTACTCGGCCTCGTGGTTGGCCCAGGCCGCGATCGACCGCCGGGTCCGGGCGCCGTACCGGGACAGGCCGGCGACGTACTCGTGCGCGTCGTACACGACCTTCAGGTGCTTGCCGCGCAGCTTGGCCCGGCCGGCGGCGCGGGTGGCGACACCGATCACGTGCATGTCGTGCGCGTGCACCACGTCGGGCTCGAGTCGATCGATCAAGTCACCGAAGGCGATCTCGAGGTCCAGCGCCTCGGGGTGCAGCTTGCGCCACGGCGCCGGCCACGGGAGCCGGTGGATCACGCCGTCGTACGCACGCCAGCCGAACTTGAACGGCGCGTCGGCCTTGTTTCCCACGCCCTTGCGGACCCAGGTCACCTTCTTCGCCGTCTGCCACCTGGACCGCCGCAGCAGCCGCGTGGCCACGCCGGCCTTGAACTTGAGCGGATTGCCCTGCCCCGCCTTCGCGCGCGCGATGGCGTGCCCGGAGTCGGCCTTGAGCTCCTTCAGCTCGGCCTGGATCCGCTGGCTGCGGGCGACGTACGTCGACCGGTTCCTGTACCCCACCAAGGGCGGCCGCCAGTCCCGGCGGGCCTTGCGGCTCCGCTTCCGCTCCTCCCGGAGGCTGAACGGAACCGCCACCCGGACGATCAGCGCGCCGTCGAGCATCTCCCTCGACGGCAGTCCGCTGGCCGAGACCCCGAGCACAGTCACCTCTGCTCCGGTCTCGGCCAGTGCTGCGGCCTCCTTGCGGACCCGACTGTCGTTGGTGACGTCGTTTGCGACCATCATCACGACCCGCAGGCCGGCATGTGTCACTGGCTGACCGACCTTCCGATCACGATCCGGCGCACGCCAGCCCAACGAGCCGGGTCGGTGCGGTCACGGCCGTCGACGAGCACCTGCACGCCCGGCAGCTCGGCCGGGGTCAGCTGCGCGTACTCCGGGTGGTCCGCCTGCAGGACAGCCGCGTCCACCGGCGCGCCCAGCGCGTACGGCGTGAAGCCGAGCTGCCGGAGCTCCTCGTCGGTGTACAGCGGGTCGTGCACGGACACCTCCGCACCACGGGCCTTCAGCGCCTCCACGGCCGGGAAGACCCCGGAGAACGCGGTCTCCTTGACACCTCCACGGTACGCCGCTCCGAGCACAACCACCTTGGCTCCGGCCAGGTCGCCGTACGCGCCCTCGAGCAGGCCGACCGTGTAGTCGGGCATGCCGAGGTTCGCCTCGCGGGCGGCCCGGACCACGGTGGCGTCCGGGTCGGTCCACAGGTAGAGCCGCGGGTAGACCGGGATGCAGTGGCCGCCGACCGCGATACCGGGCCGGTGGATGTGGCTGTACGGCTGTGAGTTCGACGCCTCGATCACCTGGTGCACGTCGATCCCGTGCTCACCGGCGAACCGGGCGAACTGGTTGGCCAGCCCGATGTTCACGTCGCGGTAGGTGGTCTCGGCCAGCTTCGCCAGCTCGGCCGCCTCGGCCGACCCCAGGTCCCAGACGCCGTTGCCGCGCTCCAGGTCCGGGCGGTCGTCGAAGTCCAGCACCGCCTCGTAGAACGCGGTGGCGCGCTTGGCGCCCTCCTCGGACAGGCCGCCGACCAGCTTCGGGTACTTGCGCAGGTCCGCGAAGACCCGGCCGGTGAGCACCCGCTCCGGCGAGAACACCAGGTGGAAGTCCTGGCCCTCGGTCAGGCCGGAGACCTCTTCCAGCAGCGGCTTCCACCGGTTCCGGGTGGTGCCGACCGGCAGGGTGGTCTCGTAGCTGACCAGGGTGCCCGGGCTCAGGTGCTCGGCCAGCGACCGGGTGGCGCTCTCCATCCAGCCGAACTCCGGCTCACCGGTCTTCTCGTCGACGAACAGCGGCACGACCAGCACGACCGCGTCGCTGCCGGGGATGGCGTCCGCGTAGTCCGTGGTCGCCCGCAGGCGGCCGTCGGCCACGGTCTCGGCCAGCAGCTCGGCCAGGTGCGCCTCACCCGGGAACGGCTCCTGCCCGGCGTTCACCTGCTCGACCGTCTTCGGGTTGATGTCGACGCCGACGACCTGATGGCCCTTGGCCGCGAACTGGACCGCCAACGGCAGCCCGATCTTGCCTAAGGCAACAACACTGACACGCACAGGAACTCCACTAGGTAGTGATTCTTCATCGGGGGCCTCGCAGCTTCCGTTCCAGCGGGTGCTCGACGAACTTGTACAGCAGCCACGAAGCGAGGATCGAGATGGCGCCGACACCGGCGTACCAGGTCAGGTTGGACCAGCCGATCGGCCCGGCCACACCGTGGTACTCCTTGATCGCGTACAGGATGGTGGCGTGCACCAGGTAGAAGGCGTAGGACCACTGGCCGAGCGCGACCAGCGGCTTGCTGCGCAGCCAGGACCGGCCACCGCGGGTGTCGCGGGCGGCGACGGCGAGGATCAGGAAGCCGTACAGCAGGGTCAGGACTTCCTTCTGGCACAGGCCCATGGTGATCGCGAACGGCACCTCGGTCGGGTGCTTGCCGGAGTACCACAGCGTGAACAGGCCGCCGGACGTGACCAGGAACGCGAACCAGACCGGGATCCGCGGCTTCCAGCCGGTCCGCAGCGCGATCGCCAGGCCGATGCCGAACAGGAACGCGACCGAGTGCAGGATCGGCTGTGGCAGCACCGGCACGACGTCGCGGTTGTGGAACAGCGCCAGCCGGTAGGCCCCGCCGACGACGAGCACCGCGACACACAGGATCAGGCCGCCGGCGACCTTGAGCTTCTTCGTGGCCCGCCAGACGAACGGGAAGTACGCGTAGAAGAACGCCTCGACCGACAGCGTCCAGCCGGCCGGGTTCCCGCCGTACAGGACGGTGGGGTTGTTCGACCAGCCCTGCAGCAGGAGGCCCGACAGCACCAGCACGGTGATCGAGACCGGCTTGATCCACGCCATCCCGGCCGGTGGGTCGAACCGGTAGAACACGAAGATCGCCGCGATCAGGGTGAGGAAGTACAGCGGGAAGATCCGGGCGAACCGGCGCCGGTAGAAGGTGCGGATCTTCGTCCCCGGCTGGGCCGACCAGGTCAGCACGAAACCGGACAGCACGAAGAAGAACGTCACCCCGGACGTCCCGTACTTCAGGAAGTCGTAGATCGGCAGCGGCGCCAGGTTGGTCATGTGGTGCGCGAACACGAAGAACGCGGCCCACCAGCGCAGGCCGGTCAGCGATTCCACCCGCGGCAGCCGCTTGCGCGGCTCCGCCGGTGGCTGTCCGGACTCGCCCGGGAACGCGCTGACCGGCGCGCCCGGCGGCGGCGCGGTGCCGACGCCGCGCGCGGCTGTGTCGTCGGTCGTAACGGCCGAAGCCGCCGGCCCCGGAGAGCCCGGGGAGGGCGGCTGGCTCTGTTCTTCGGCGGCTTTGGTCACGTAGTTACTCCGTGAGTGCGGTGACGACACGCCCGGCGGCGTGCCCGTCTCCGTAGGGCATGGGGCGGTCGGCTGCCGGCGCCGGCCGGGCGGCCAGCTCGGGCAGCTTGCTCACGTCGGACGTGAGGACGTTCCAGCCGTCCTCCAGCGTCTCGACCCACTCGGTCTCAGTGCGCAGCGTGGTGCAGACCCGGCCGAGCAGGAAGGCCTCCTTCTGCAGGCCGCCGGAGTCGGTGACCACACCGGACGAGCCGAGGACGGCCGCGACCATCTCCGGGTACGCCAGCGGCTCCCGGACGTGCAGCGAACCGTCCGGACGCTCCAGCTTGATGCCGTGCTCCGCGCACTTCGCGACCAGCCGCGGGTGCGCCAGCAGCAGCACCGGCGTACCGGCTGCGGCGAGCCCTTCAATGATGGCGGCCAGCCGCTCCGGGTCGTCGGTGTTCTCGGCCCGGTGGATGGTCGAGACGACGTACTCACCACGCTTGAAAGGCACGTCCAGCGGCTTGTCCTTGACCGCGTCGCGAACCCGGAAGCACACGTCCGTCATCACGTCGCCGACCAGGCGGGCGCGATCCTTCAGACCCTCGTTGGCCAGGTGGTCCATCGCCACCTGGGTCGGGGCGAGCAGGATGTCGGCCGCGTGGTCGGTCAGGACCCGGTTGTGCTCCTCCGGCATCCGCCGGTTGAACGACCGCAGCCCGGCCTCCAGGTGCGCCACCGGCAGGTGCATCTTCACCGCCGACAGCGTCCCGGCCAGCGTCGAGTTGGTGTCGCCGTACACGAGCACCCAGTCCGGCTTGTGCTCGTCCAGTACGGCGTCCATCGCGGACAGCATCGAACCGGTCTGGACCCCGTGGCTGCCGGACCCGACACCCAGGTGAACGTCCGGGTCCGGGATCCGCAGGTCGGCGAAGAACACGTCGGACATGTTCTTGTCGTAGTGCTGGCCGGTGTGCACGATCACGTGCTGGTGCTCGGTGGCGGCGAACGCCTCCGCCACCGGCGCCAGCTTGACGAACTGCGGTCGTGCCCCGACGACGCTCAGGACCTTCATGACTCGGCGGACTCCCCGGCGACCTTGATGGTGCGGTCCTCGGCGGCGGACTGGATCACGGCCTCGGCCACCGCGACGGTGGCCAGACCCTGCTGCAGCGTGACGATGTCGGCTTCCTTGCCCAGGACCGCGTCCCGGAACGCCTCGTGCTCGGTGCGCAGCGGCTCCGGCTTGCTGATCGCGTAGCGGATCATGTCGCCCTCGCTGACCCCGCGGAAGTGCGCGACGTCGTCCCAGGCGGTCTGCACGGTGCCGTTGGCGTGGAAGGACAGGTCGGCCAGCAGCGTGTCGGCGATGAACGCGCCCTTCTCACCGGTGACGACGGTGAGCCGCTCCTTCATCGGGGACAGCCAGTTGACCAGGTGGCTGGTCACGGTGCCGTCGGCCAGCCGGCCGGTCACCGCGATCAGGTCCTCGTACTGCCGGCCGCTCTTGTGCGCGCTCTGCGCGGACACCGAGACGAACGGCGACTGGGTCACCCAGGCGGTCAGGTCGATGTCGTGGGTGGCCAGGTCGAGGACCACGCCGACGTCGGCGATCCGGGCCGGGAACGGGCCCTGGCGGCGGGTGGTGATCTGGTAGATGTCGCCCAGCTCGCCGGCCTCCAGCCGGACCCGCAGCGCCTGCAGCGCCGGGTTGTACCGCTCGATGTGACCGACGGCGCCGACCAGGCCGGCCGCCTCGAACGCCTTGGCGATCTCGGTCGCCTCGGCCGTGGACCCGGCCAGCGGCTTCTCGATCATCGCGTGCACGCCGGCCTCGGCCAGCGCCTTCGCGATCTCGGCGTGGTACTGGGTCGGTACCGCGACCATGCAGTAGTCGATGCCCTCGGCAATCAACTGCTCGATGTTCTCGTGCACCGGGCGACCGCCGGCCACGCCGAACTTGTCACCACCCGGGTCGGCGACGGCGACCAGGTCGACGCCCTCGAGGGAGGCGAGCACGCGGGCGTGGTGGCGCCCCATCATGCCCAGGCCGATCAGTCCGGCTTTCAGGTTCGCCATCTCACGCACCAGCCTTCGCCACGGTGTTCACCGCGGCCACGATCCGGTTCAGGTCTTCCTCGGACAGCGAGGGGTGGACCGGCAGCGAGAGCACCTCGGCCGCGGCCTTCTCGGTCTCCGGCAGGTCCAGCTCGCGCTGGAACGAGGGCAGCCGGTGGTTCGGGATCGGGTAGTACACACCGCAGCCGACACCGTGCTCGTTGCGCAGCGCGTCGGCGAAGCCGTCGCGGTCCTCGGTCACCCGGATCGTGTACTGGTGGTACACGTGGGTCGCCTCGGCGGCCACCGCCGGGACGGCGACACCCTGCAGGTTCGCGTCCAGGAAGGCCGCGTTCTCCTGCCGCTGCTTGGTCCAGCCGGCCAGCTTGGTCAGCTGCACCCGGCCGATCGCGGCGTGCAGGTCGGTCATCCGGTTGTTCAGGCCGACGACCTCGTTCTCGTACTGCTTGAGCATGCCCTGGTTGCGGAAGAGCCGCATCCGGCGCTCGAGGTCGGCGTTCGCGACCGAGTTCATGCCGCCCTCACCCGACGTCATGTTCTTGGTCGGGTACAGGCTGAACATCGCGAACTCGCCGAAGGTGCCGACCTGCGCGCCGTTCCAGGTCGCGCCGTGCGCCTGCGCGGCGTCCTCGTAGATCTGGATGCCGTGCTTGTCGGCGATCGCCTGCAGCGCGGTCATGTTCGCCGGGTGACCGAACAGGTGCACCGGCATGACAGCCTTGGTCTTCTCGGTGATCGCGGCCTCGACCGCGGCCGGGTCCAGGCAGAAGTACGTCGGCTCGATGTCGGCGAACACCGGGGTGGCGCCGGTCAGCGCGACGCTGTTCGCGGTCGCGGCGAAGGTGAAGGACGGGACGATGACCTCGTCACCGGGGCCGACACCCGCGGCCAGCAGACCGAGGTGGAGACCCGACGTGCCGGAGTTCGTCGCGACGCACGCACGGCCGGAGACCAGCGCTGCGCCGAACTCCTGCTCGAACGCCGCCACCTCGGGGCCCTGGGCCAGCATCCCGGACTGCATGACCCGGTCGACGGCTTCGCGCTCCTCCTTCCCGATGATCGGCTTCGCGGCCGGAATCGGCTGCACCATCAGTTCTCCTCCATGTCTTCACCGGCCGGCCGCAGCCGTCCGTCGGTTTCGATGTACATCTCGCCCGTGTTCGGGCACTTCCACTCGCCGTCACCGACGGCGAGCAGCGGAACGCCGGCCTTGCCGACCCACTTGATGCGGCGGGCCGGGACGCCGGCGACCAGCGCGAAGTCTGGCACGTCCTTGGTCACCACCGCACCCGCGGCGACGGTGGCCCAGCGGCCGATGGTGACCGGCGCCACGCAGACGCTGCGCGCCCCGATCGAGCAGCCTTCCTTCATCGTCACGCCGACCGGCTCCCAGTCGTGGCCGCTCTTCGGCGACCCGTCCGGGTTGACCGCGCGCGGGAAGTAGTCGTTGGTGAGCACCACGGCCGGGCCGATGAAGACGCCGTCCTCGAGCACGGCCGGCTCGTAGACCAGGGCGTAGTTCTGGATCTTGCAGTTGTCGCCCATCCGGACCCCGGTCCCGACGTAGGCGCCGCGGCCGACGATGCAGTTCTTCCCCAGCACCGCGTTCTCGCGGATCTGGGCCAGGTGCCAGACCGACGAACCGTCGCCGATCTGGGCGCGGTCGTCGACGTCGGCGGATGGCGCGATGCGGGACGTCACAGGATCTCCTTCGAACTGAGCCAGCTGGTGAGTGCTTCGGCCGAGCGGCGTCCGTCGTGCAGCTCCGCCACGAAGGCGGGTCCGGCGGCCGCCCGCTCGGCGGCGGCGTCACGATCGGCGATCAGGCCGGTGACAACATCACCCAGAGTGTCGGGATCCGCCTCCACGATCGGCACCTCTCGCCCAGTCAGAGTACGCACCCGTTGGCGCACACTTTCACCGACGTACGAGACGACGATCCGCCCCGCGGCGAGCGCCTCGGCCGCCGCCACGCCGTACAGACCCATTCTGAGCTGGTCTACAACGATGTCAGCGTCGCCGATGACGCCCGGCATCCCGCTGTGCGGCACACCGGTGATCCGCCGGTATTCCAGTACCCCGTTGTCGTGCAGCTCGGTCAGCACGGCGTCGATCCGGTCGGTGCCCTTGAGCTGCGCGTTCGACGGAACGTGTACGACGACCGGAAGCTCACCGCTGAACAGCGGACGAGCCGCCTGCGCCCACGGCGCCGGGTCGATCGCGACCGGCAACCACTGCGCGTCAGGTACGTCGTCCAGCAGGTCCACCGTGGATACGAAGACCGGCAGGCCGAGGCTCTCGACGAGCTCGGCGTGCCGGCGGGCCTGCGTTTCCAGGCGCTCGGTCAGATCGTCACCAGGGGTGAACGGCGACCACCGCTCGCGTTTCGCGTGCCGGCTGGGCAGCCGGATGTCGGAGCCGTGGAACAGCAGGCCGACGTTCACACCGGCGGCCAGCAGCGCGGCGATGTCGGCGGCGGCGTCCGGGAAGCCGCGCGCGCCGAAGATCGGGCGCAGCGACTCCACCAGGACGTGGGTGTGCGAACCGACGTACCGCTCCTGGGCGCGCTGCCAGCGGGGCTGGCCGAACCACGCGAGCGGGACGCCGTAGTCGGTGGCGAACTGGAACTGCCCCTTGCGGTGCAGGGCGAACGAGACGGCGCTGACCTCGGGCAGGGTCTTGGCGGCCTGTGCCCAGGCGTAGCCCTGACCCGCGGAGTTGGTCGGTCCGACCAGCATCCGCACCGGGGTCGTCGCCACCGGCGGGAACGCCGGCAGCTGCGCGTACGAGTACCGCAAGCCGCGCAGGCGCCGCCGGACCGCTCCCGCGGTCCGGGCGAGTGGCGCCGGCAGGTGCTCGCGGATCGAACGCGACACCGTCATCGATTCACCCATTACCTGCCGGTGCCTTCAGCATGTCCAGCTCGCGACGGGCGGCCGGGATGCCGAGCACCACCGGGGTGCTCGCCTTCCGCTGGCCGAGGTTCCAGCCGGCCCAGATCGCGCCGGCGTCCAGGGCGACCACGACGTCGGCCTTCTCGATCGTCGCCATCACGTCCCGGCGGCTCAGCACCCGGCCCCAGTAGGTCTTCCCCAGATCCTTGCTGGCCCGGTTCCCGCGCAGGAACTTCACCGGCGCCGAGGTCTTGATTGCCTTAGGCAACATCCGACCGGCGACCTTCTTCCCCTTCCGCGCCCGCCACTGCACGGCCTTCACCACCCGCTTCATTCCAGTGGGCCTGGGCTTCGGAGTGGGCGCCGGCGCGGGACCTGCGTCGGTGACCGCGGCGGCTGCCGGAGCAACCTGGGCTTCGTCCGCGGTCACTGACTCAGGCTCGGCGACGGCCTCCGGCGCGATGACCGCGTCCGGGGCTTCCTCGGTGGGGTCGCCGACCGGCTCCGGGGCGGGAGCGGCGGGCATCCGGCCGGGGCCGATCAGGGTGAAGGAGTTCACCTTGTCGGCGACCCAGCCGCCGGGGGCGACCCAACCGACGACGTCGAGCGTCACGTCCGGGTCTCCGAGGTCCTCGCGAACGGTGTCGAAGTACGCCGGAGGCAGCCGGCGGGTGCTCAGCAGTACGACGTTCGTCACGCCCGGACTCCCTTCACGGCAGCAGCCAGCGACTCGATCCGCGGGTCCAGCTGCAGGTCCCGCCGGTAGGACGCGCCGAACTCGCGCGCCTTGGCCCGGATGCCCTCGTCGGCCGTCCGGGCGGCGTGCGCGGCCTCGGTCAGCGCGGCCGCGATCGCCTCCGGCGTCACCTCCGCCACCGGGAACCACAACGGGTGCCCGCGCAGCACGTCGGACGCCGCGTTCTCCGGGTCGTGCACCGACACGACCGGCAACCCGGTCGCGAGGTACTCGAACACCTTGCCGCTGGTCACGTACCGGCCCTTGCCCAGCATCAGCAGCTGGACGTCGAACTCGTCGTACGCCTTGGCGATCTCGGCCTTGCCGACCGGGCCCTCGTAGCTGACCCCGTCGTCCTTGGCGTTGTTGATCGTCGCGAGCATGTCGGCCCGCGGCTGGGCGTAGTACCCGAGGTAGCCGTGGATCTTCGCCTTCGCGCCGGCCAGCTCCTCCGACGTCGAGCGGGCGATCTGCCAGCCCTCGACGAACTCGGCCAGCGGCACCTTCGGCGACACCGTGCCGACGTACCCGAACACCAGCGGGCGGTCGGTGACCGGGCCGCGGTCGTTGGTGTCCGGCACCAGGTCCGGGTCGAAGCCGTTGGCGACGGTGTGCATCTTCGCGGCGTGCGCCGGGTAGAGCTGCTCGTGCCAGTCCTTGATCGGGTCGTTCACGAACCAGACCTCGCGGGCGGACTCGACCAGCTTCTTCTCCCACTTGGCCGCCCGGCTGTTCGGCTCGTGCAGCCGGTCGCCGGTGAAGACGTCCAGGAGCCAGGCGTCGCGGTAGTCCATCACGTACGGCACGCCGTGCTTCTGGTTCAGCCGGTACGCGGCGGTGAACGCGACGTGCGGGTTCGCGGTGGCGACGGTCAGGTCGACCTTGTGGGCGGCGTGGATCCGCTCGGCGGCCTTCTCGATGATCGAGCGCCACGGCCCGTACCCGGTCTCCGGGAACGGGATCTGGTCCTGCTTGGTGCGCCACTTGCTCCACAGCTTCGGGTTCGCGGCGCGGCGCTTGGACCACTTGCGCAGGTCGGCTTCCAGGATCGGCCACTCGAACGGGACCCGGACGACCTCGACGGACGGGTCGACCCGCTCCTCGAGGGTCAGGTCGGCGCCGGTGAACCGGTGGAAGGTCTCACGTTCGGCCGTCAGCACGGTCACCTTCCAGCCGAGCGCGGCGAACCGGTTGGCCGTGGCCAGGGCCCGGTAGACACCGCCGCCCCGGCAGGGCGGGAAGCCCCAGGCGACGTACAGCAGGTGTGGGCGGTCGGTCATGTACTACTTCCTCTTACCAAGTCGAGAATCGCGTCGGCCAGTTCGTCGTACGGCGTGGTCGTGGGCAGCTGGTCCGCCGCCCACTGAAGCGCGTGGTCGCGCAGTTTCTCCAGCTCACCGGGATCCGCGGACCAGCGCCGCAGCGTCTCGGCCGCCTCCGTCACCGAGTCCACCAGGACTCCGCCACCGGACTCCTCGATCACCTTGGACTGCCGGGGCAGCCGGGTGGAGAGCACGGGAAGACCGCTGGCGAGGTACTCGTAGATCTTGGACGGCATCGCTTCCACGAAGGCCGGAGTCGGCTGCAGCATGGCCAGGCCGGCCCAGGCGCCCTGGGTGAGCCGCCAGGACTCGGCCGGTGGCTGGCGTCCGTGCAACCGGATCCGCCCGGCCAGGTCTGGCTGCCCGATCCGGGCTTCTAGCTGGTCCCGGTCCGAGGGTGCGACCGGGCCGATCAGGTCGAGTGACCAGTCCGCCGCCGCGGCGACGGTCTCGACCATGTCGAACAGGCCACGGCTGGCCCGCAGGTCCCCGACGTACACGGCCCGCGGCGCGCCGGACGGCGGCGTCGGTGCGAGGAACGGCACGTAGGGGAGGTTCTGGACGACCAGGCGCCGCTTCGCCTCGTGCGGTGCGAGGTGCGAGTCGGCGACCACGGTCAGGTCGGCGCGGGCGGCCAGTTTGGAGCTGGCCCGGACGATCAGCCGGGCCGGCAGCCCGGCGGGGCCCTTCGCCCAGGCCCGGTCGGCGAGCAGCCGACCGTAGTCCTCGTGCACGTCGGCGACCATCTTGCGGCGGCGTAGGGCGGTGACCAGGCGGGTGACCGGGATCATGTCCGGGTCGACCGTCATCACCACCTTCGCGCTGGTCCGCCAGGGCAGCACCGCGGTCCGGGCCAGCCGCTGGACCAGGTTGCCGCGCGGCCCGGCATGCACGGACGCGCCGGCCGGACCGGCCTCGGCCTCACCCAGGCCCCAGAGCTCGACGCTGAGCTCGCGGCGCTGCAGCGCCGCGGTGATCTTGTGCAGGCGCGCGTCCGCCACGTCGTGACCGGTCGTGATGATCCCCACGTCCGGCGCCGTGCTGCGTGCCATCGGTCAGAGGTCCTCGAGTGAGACGGATTCCGCTTCGCCGACCTGCAGGAACTTGGTGTAGGCCGCGATCACCTCGTCCGGCTGCCCCCGCATCATCAGCTTGCCCTTGTGCAGCCAGATGCAGTCGTTGCAGAGCTCGCGGACGCTGCTCATCGCGTGGCTGACCAGGAACATGGTCCGGCTGTTGGTGACCAGGTCCTGCATCTTGGCCGCGGCCTTGGTCTTGAACTTCGCGTCACCGGCGGACAGCGCCTCGTCGATCAGCAGGATGTCCGGGTCCATGTGCACCGCGACCGAGAACGCCAGCCGGCTGAACATGCCGGACGAGTACGTCCGCATCGGCATCTCCATGAAGTCGCCGAGCTCGGCGAACTCGGCGATCTCCTCGTACCGCGCCTGGATCTCCTTGCGGCTCAGGCCGGCGGCGAGGCCGCCCAGCACGACGTTCTCCCGGCCGGACAGCGCCGCGTTGAAGCCGACGCCGAGGGACAGCAGGGTGGAGACCCGGCCGTGCACCTCGATCCGGCCGGTGGTCGGCGGCAGGATGCCGGCGATCGAGCGCATCAGCGTCGACTTGCCGGCGCCGTTCGCGCCGATGATGCCGATGGTGGTGCCGTGGTCGACGTCGAAGGACACGTTCTGGACGGCCTTGACCTCGCGGACCGCCCGCTCGCCGCGGCCGAACCGGACGATCGCGCTCTTGAACGTGGGCACCCGCTCGAACGTGGTCCGGTAGGTGATGGACACGTCCTGCACCTTGACGGCAGGTACGCCTGACGGGGCCTTCTGCATCGGCTTCTTCTCTGCTTCAGAGACGGACAACGAACTCACGCTCCCTCGACATGAAGAACAACGAGCCGATGACGAAGGCCGCGACCGCCCAGAACGCCGCGCCGGCCCACATCTCCCAGTTCGGCATGTCGCCGCGGACCAGCAGATCGGTCCAGCCACCGAGGAGCGTGTACAGCGGGTTGTACTGGATGAAGCCCTTGAACTTGGCCGGCGCGTCCTCGGCGAACCAGAGCACCGGGGACAGGTAGAGCCAGATCCGGACGAAGTACGGCAGGAAGCTCGTGGTGTCCCGGAAGTAGACCTGCAGCGCGGCGAAGATCATGCCCATCCCGGCCGCGAAGATCGTCAGGAAGATCAGGAAGGCCGGCGCGAGCAGCATCACCCAGTGCAGCGGCTGGCGCATCAGCAGGTGGATGGCGATGTAGACGACCATCGTCGGCAGGAAGCGGAAGAACGCCGTCCGCACCGCCGACAACGGCAGCAGCATCCGCGGGAACGACATGTTCATCAGCAGCTTGCCGCCGCCGACCACGCTGGCCGCTCCGGCGGTCATCGCACCGGAGAAGTAGTAGAAGGCGAACAGGCCGCCGCACATGTGGGCGAACCGCTCGGCTCCGTCACTCTTCGCGGCACCGCCGGCGATGATGTCGACCAGCAGGTAGTAGACGCCCGCCAGCAGCAGCGGATTGAGGACGAGCCAGACCTGACCGAAGAAGGTGTTGGTGTTGGCCGCCCGGATGTTCGTCCGGGACATCTCGGCCGCGAACTCCCGGCGCTGCCACAGCGCCTTGAAGTAAGGACGCAGCTTCGGCAGGCCGACCTTGTGCGGTTCGTACACGTGCACCGACGGGTTGAACTCCTCGTCGACGCTTGTCGCGTTCATTCAGGCGACGCCTCTCTCTGCCCGGTATCCGACTGGGGCTCGGCGGCTGCCGCCCGGTACGACGGCGGGCCACGCAGACCGGGAAGCAGAGTAGCGGATCGGCGTCAATACCGACGACACAGTGGTCCTCCATAGTGAGCAACGACGTACAGACGGCTACCAAACGTCGTGCCCGGCCCCGACGCGCCGACTTCCGGCTCCGCCGTCGTCGCCCTTCGCCGATCGTTATCTGGAATATACATTTGACGCCCTCGGACGGCCAAAACGCCTTCCACAGCACGAAAAATCGCGGTCAATTCGGCTGTGGCCGGGACGGTGTTCAGAGGTACGACGTCCGCCGTACGCAGGAAGTTCGGAGGCGGGGCGTGACGTGTCCCACCGCGAATGTGAAGCCGGGGGACTGCGCGGGCTGCTGTTACCGGTGGGGCCCCAGGGGGTGCGTCCTGGCCGGGGCGAGCCGGGCGGGGCACGTGGTGTCCCCGCTCCCCATGGACAGCCTCACCATCCACGGAGCTCCGCTCAGCACCTCCCTGGGGTCCACCCTGGATCCGGGAGCCTGCCCGCCATGGGCGGAAGCGGGCCGGGCGCACGCCGGATCGACGGGCACGATGACCAGGGCGGCGGTCATCGCACCGAGGCCGGCCGAGGAAGGCAGGTGCGGATTCGCACCGGGGACGGCAGCACCGAAGCGAGCGGCGGCGGGATGCAGAACCGGTCGCATCGGACTCTCCTCCTCATCGGCCTCACGATGGAGATGCACAGTTTGTACACCCTCCAGCACAGCCGGTGATGGCACGGAAGTGCGAGGGCACCGATGCGCCGGGATCGAGACCCAACCGAAACGGGCTCCGCTGACGTGACAGCGAACTCGGGCCAGAATTGGAACAGCAGCCCGGCGGCGCTCAGGTGGTCCGTCGCCGGGCTGCTGGACCTCAATTCTCGCTCACGACTGCGCGGAAATGGTGGCCAGATGGTGACACGGCACAAGAATGCTGACAGGACAACAAATATCGCTGGGCGCATACATGTCAACACGCACGGTGCAGGTTTCGCTGCCTGTGCGACAGGTGCTGGAGCAGCAGCCCTACTCTGGGACGGCGGTAGCGGACAGTGACAGCACTCGGAAGGGAGGAAAGGGTTGTGAGCACAACCGACACGGAGCGTGCCGACCACCTGCGCGTCCTCGGGCTCAGCGACGACGAGATCAAGGTCTACCAGCACCTGCTGCGGACCGGCCCGTCGTCGATCACCGAGCTGGACGACGCGGTGCCCGACCGCCAGGCCAGCATCGACGCGACCCTCGGCGGGCTGGTCCAGGCCGGCCTGGCCCGGCGGTCCGGCTCGGACCACTCCCGCTACCTCCCGGTGCCGCCGGACGCCGGCCTCGAGGCGATGACGCTGCGCCGGGAGTCCGAGCTCAAGCAGGCGCGGATCGAGGTCCTGAACGCGTACGACGAGTTCCGCCGGACCGTGCACAACGAGTCGACGACGCACCTGATCGAGGTCGTCACCGGGAACGCGATCGTCGAGCGGATCCGGCAGATCAAGGGCGGCGCCCAGCGCGAGATCCTGGCCATCGACTCCCCGCCGTACTACATCGGCGGCCCGAACCAGGAGGAGATCGACCACCTCAAGCGCGGGGTCTCCTACCGGGTGGTGTACTCCCCGGAGTCGGTCGAGGTGCCGGGCTACCTGACCGAGAACATCCTGCCGTGCGTGGAGGCCGGTGAGCAGGCCCGGGTGCTGCCCGACGTGCCGGCCAAGCTGACCATCATCGACGGCTCGATCGCGTTCGTGTCGATGTCGGTGCGCGACACCGACGTGAACCGGTCGCTGCTGATCATCCGCCCGAGCAGCCTGCTGACCGCGCTGATCGGCATGTTCGAGCTGTGCTGGCGCAACGCGCTGCCGCTGCACGCCTCGGTCGGCGCCGAGGACGACCGGCTGGAGCCGATCGAGCGCCGCCTGCTGGCCCTGCTCGCGACCGGCGCCGCGGACGACACGATCGCGCGCACGCTCGGCATCAGCCGCCGTACCTTCTTCCGGTACCTCGAGCGCCTGATGAACCGCACCGGCGCCAGCACCCGCTTCCAGCTCGCCCTGCACGCGGCCCGGGAGAACTGGCTCTAAACCCGTTGCTCAAGACAACAAAGGGTTCCCGGCGAGCGCCGGGAACCCTTTGTTCCAACGATTTCAGGACGCCGCGGCGGCGAACTCCTTGGCGACGACCTCGGCGATCTGGGCGGTGTTCAGGGCCGCGCCCTTGCGCAGGTTGTCGCCACAGACGAACAGCTCGAGGGCGTTCGGGTCGTCCAGGGACTTGCGGACCCGGCCGACCCAGGTCGGGTCGGTGCCGACCACGTCGGCCGGGGTCGGGAACTCGCCCTCGGCCGGGTTGTCGAACAGCAGCACCCCCGGCGCGTCCCGCAGCACCTCACGGGCCTCGTCGGCGTCCACCTCGTGCGCGAACCGGGCGTGCACGGACAGCGAGTGGGTGGTGATCACCGGCACCCGGACGCAGGTCGCGGACACCTTGAGGTCGGGCAGGCCGAGGATCTTGCGCGACTCGTTGCGGACCTTCAGCTCCTCCGAGGACCAGCCCTCGTCCTTCAGCGAGCCGGCCCACGGTACGACGTTCAGCGCCAGCGGCGCCGGGAACGGGCCGAGCGCGTTGCCGATCACCCGCCGTACGTCACCCGGCGTGGTGCCCAGGTCGCGATTGCCGGCCACCTTCATCAGCTGGTCGTAGAGCGCGTCGATGCCGTCCTGCCCGGCGCCCGAGGCGGCCTGGTACGACGCCACGACCAGCTGCTCGAGCTCGTACCGGTGGTGCAGCGCACCCATCGCCACGATCATCGACAGCGTCGTGCAGTTCGGGTTGGAGATGATGCCCTTCGGCCGGTTCCGGGCCGCCTCGGCGTTCACCTCGGGGACCACCAGCGGCACGTCGTCGTCCATCCGGAACGCGCCGGAGTTGTCCACCACGACGGCGCCCTTGGCGGCCGCGATCGGGGCCCAGTGCGCGGACACCTCGTCCGGCACGTCGAACATCGCCACGTCGATGCCGTCGAAGGCCGCCTCGCTGATCGCGACGACCTCGACCTCCTCGCCGCGGACCTTGAGCCTCTTGCCTGCGGAGCGCTCGGACGCGATCAGCCGGATCTCTCCCCAGACGTTCTCGCGGGTGGAGAGCAGGGCCAGCATCACCGACCCGACGGCGCCGGTCGCGCCGACCACCGCCAGCGCTGGCAGGCCCGTCCGGTCCTCGGTCTGGTTGTCCAAAGCGCTCACAGGGGTCACCGTCCAGTTCCTCCGTACACGACAGCTTGGGTGTGCTCGTCGTCCAGGTCGAATGCGGTGTGCGCCGCGGTCACGGCGGCGTCCACCAGGTTCTCGTCCACGACCACCGAGATCCGGATCTCCGAGGTGGAGATCATCTCGATGTTCACGCCGGCGTCGGCCAGCGCGGAGAAGAACTTCGCGGAAACGCCCGGGTGCGAGCGCATTCCGACACCGACCACCGAGACCTTACCGATCTGGTCGTCGTACAGCAGCTGCTCGTAGCCGACCTCGTCCTTGGTCCGGGCCAGCGCGGACATCGCGCGGGCGCCGTCGGCGCGGGGCAGCGTGAAGGAGATGTCGGTGCGGTTGGTGGCGATCGCCGAGACGTTCTGCACGATCATGTCGATGTTGGTCTCGGCGCCGGCGACCGTCTCGAAGATCCGGGCCGCCTCGCCCGGCTTGTCCGGCACGCCGACGACCGTGATCTTGGCCTCGTTGCGGTCCTGGACCACGCCGGAGATGATCGCCTGTTCCATCTGATTCAGTTCCTTCGCATCGACGACCCAGGTGCCTTCCTTCTGCGAGAAGGAGGAGCGCACATGGACGGGGACGTTGTAGCGCCGCGCGTACTCCACGCAGCGCAGGTGCAGCACCTTGGCGCCGCAGGCAGCCATCTCGAGCATCTCCTCGTAGGAGATCATCGGGATGTGCTTCGCGGCCGGCACGATCCGCGGGTCCGCGGTGAAGATGCCGTCCACGTCGGTGTAGATCTCGCAGTAGTCCGCCTCCAGCGCGGCGGCCAGCGCGACCGCGGTGGTGTCGGAGGCGCCGCGGCCCATCGTGGTGATGTCCTTGGTGTCCTGGGCGACGCCCTGGAAGCCGGCCACGATCGCGATGTGGCCCTCGCCGAGGGCCTCCTCGATCCGGCCCGGCGTGATGTCGATGATGCGCGCGTTGCCGTGCGCGGAGGTGGTGATCACCCCGGCCTGCGAGCCGGTGAACGAGCGGCCCTCGTAGCCCAGGTTCGCGATCGCCATCGCCAGCAGGGCCGCCGAGATCCGCTCACCCGAGGTGAGCAGCATGTCGAGCTCGCGCGGCGGCGGCAGTGGGGAGACCTGCTGGGCCAGGTCCATCAGCTCGTCGGTGGTGTCGCCCATGGCCGAAATGACCACCACGACGTCGTTCCCGGCCTTCTTCGTCGCGACGATCCGTTGGGCCACACGCTTGATGCTTTCGGCGTCGGCGACCGAAGAACCGCCGTACTTGTGCACGACGCGTCCCACAGGTGTGTCTCCTCAAACCACTGGTTGCGGTACGCCGTGCGGCGTTGCACCAGGCGTAGTCTCGGGCCTCATTCTAGCCGTGACTTGTTCGTTGCCTACCCGTTGACCAGCAGCCGGGCCGCTCGTCCGGCCGATCGCCGGGGCGCCGGAAGGTTCGACGGCGACGCTGTGGACCGGCCGGAAACCGTCCGGCCGCCGCGGGGCCTTGTTCATATAAGTCATCACTGAAATACTCGGCCCGTGCACGCGTTCGACATCCTCGGCGACCCGGTCCGGCGCCGGATCCTGGAGCTGCTGGCCGACGGCGAGCTGCCGGCCGGCAGTATCGCGGCCGCGATCGGCGACGAGTTCGGGATCAGCCAGCCGGCCGTCTCCCAGCACCTCAAGGTGCTGCGCGACAACGGCTTCGCGACCGTCACGATCGACGGCACCCGGCGGCTGTACGCCGTCGACCCCGGCCCGCTGCGCGAGATCGACACCTGGCTGGACCGCTACCGCAAGTTCTGGATCAACCGCCTCGACGCCCTGGAGACCGAGATCCGCCGCGGCCGCCGGCGCTGAAACCTTTGGGCCGGCCCGTGCATCTGGGTAGGTAAGCAGACCCAGAGGAGCAGTGCATGCGGAACATCGTGGCCCGGCTGTGGATGTCGGAGGACGGCATCGTCGACCGGCCGGAGTACTGGCTTCCGGAACCCGGTCTCGATCGACTGGTGACGGGGGCCGAGACGGTGTTGCTCGGACGGAGCACGTTCGAGCAGTACTCCGCCTCGGTGGCGCGCTTCCACGATGCCGCCGTACCCCTGGACCGGGTGCGCAAGCTGGTGATCGCGTCCCGGCCGGTGATCGCGCGGCCGCACACCGAGGTGCTGCAGGGTGACCCGCACCGGGTACTGCGCGCACTGAAGCAGGTGCCTGGCTCCGACCTGCACGTGGTGGGCAGCGTCAAGCTGGTCCGGTCGCTGCTGCGGTGGCGGCTGATCGACGAGGTGTCGCTGCTCATCCAACCGGTCCAGGCCGGCTTCGGGTCGCCGCTGTTCCCGGACCGCCGGACGCTGCGGCTGATCTCGATGTGCGCGGGCGACTCCGGCGTACTGGAGGCGAGCTACCGCGTCGACTACGCGGCGATCGCGACCTCCTCCAGATCGGCGTCTGCCGGCCGGTGGGGCGGGACGTGGAGCACTGACAGCGTCGCCAGCAGCGCCAGCACGGCCATCAGGACCCACGCGTAGCGGACGCCGAAGGCCTCGACAACCGCTCCGGCAACGGCCGAGCCGACCGCCGAGCCGATCATGCCGCCGCTGATCATCCAGCCGAAGATCTCGGTCCGCGCCGAGGCCGGGGTCATCACCCCGAGCCGCTCGTAGATCGCTCCGACGGTGGGCGCGATCAGGCAACCGGCCGCGAACAGCATCAGCGCCAGCGCGACCACGGACGAGGTGGCGAAGACACAACCGGTGACGAGCACCGTCATCGCGAGCATCCGGCGCCAGACGTACGACGAGCGCCGGCCGGGGAGTGCGCCACCGACCAGTCCGCCGATCAGGCTGCCGAGCGCGGCGACCGTCTCGAGTACGCCGGCGATCAGCCGGTTGCCGTGCTCATCGGCGAACGCGACGATGCCGAGCGACATCGAGGCGAAGCCCGTCACGAGGCACGCGAAGGCGAGGAGCAGCCCGAACCGGTGGCGGTGGAACACCAGCTGCCGAGCGGTCGGGCGGGGCTCGTCGCTCACCTCCTGGTGCGCGTCCGGCCGCTGCTTGAGGCCGAACCACCAGATGGCTGCAGCAGCCGTCACAGCACACGCCAGCAGACCCGCACGCGGGCTGGCGAAGCTGACGATCACCGCGCCGACCATGGGGCCGACGACGAACAGGAGCTCCTGCGCGGTCGCGTCGAGCGCGTAGATCGCCCGCAGCCGCGCCCCCTGGACCAGCCGCGGCCAGCTGGCCCGCAGTGCTGAGGTGACCGGGGCGACGAACATCCCGGCCAGAGCAGCCGCGATCGGCAGCGCCCGGTACCAGCTGTCCGGCAGCAGGGCGACCACGGCCATCAGGACGCCCCACGCCATCCCGGTGCCGATCAGCACCCAGCGAGCGCCCTTGCGGTCGGCTCTGCGCGACCACACGACGCTGGCGACCGCCGTACCGACGGAGTAGGCGCCGGCCACGACTCCGGCCCAGCCGAAGTTGCCGGCGGCATCTTTGGCCAGGAAGGCCAGCGGGACCATGGTCGCCATCACCGGCATCCGCGCGATCAGGGCCGACGCCAGCAGCGCCATCACCCCGTGGGTCTTCCAGAGATCGCGGTACGCCGTCAGGTCCATGGAGCGCATTCTGTCCTGACAAACCGGTTCGGCGCCTCGGGAATTCTCCCTATCCGGACAGCCTGCGGGTATGCGAACATATGTTCGTGTCGAACGGTACGGCGAGCATCCTGCATGCCGACCTGGACGCCTTCTACGCGTCGGTCGAGCAGCGGGACGACCCACGCCTGCGCGGCCGCCCGGTGATCGTCGGCGCCGGCGTGGTGCTGGCCTGCAGCTACGAGGCCAAGGCGTACGGCGTCCGCACCGCGATGAACGGTGGACAGGCGCTCCGCCGCTGCCCCGGCGCGATCGTGGTCGACCCGCGGATGTCGGCGTACTCCGAAGCCAGCAAGGCCGTCTTCCGGGTCTTCGAGAACACCACACCGCTGGTCGAAGGGCTGTCGATCGACGAGGCGTTCCTCGACGTCGGCGGGCTGCGGAAGATCTCCGGGACGCCGCTCGAGATCGCGCAGCGGCTGCGGGCGGACGTGATGTCGCAGGTGGGTCTGCCGATCACGGTCGGGGTGGCGCGGACGAAGTTCCTGGCCAAGGTGGCCAGCGGGGTGGCGAAGCCGAACGGCCTGCTGGAGGTGCAGCCGGAGCGGGAGCTGGAGTTCCTGCATCCGCTGGATGTCGAGCGGCTGTGGGGTGTGGGCGAGGTGACCGCGGAGAAGCTGCGGGCCCGCGGGCTGACCAAGGTCGGCGACGTCGCGATGCTGCCCGAGGCCGCGCTGGTGGCGATGCTCGGGCGCGCCTCGGGGCGGCATCTGCATGCGCTGGCGCACAACCGCGACCCGCGGCCGATCGAGGTCGGCCGGCGGCGGCGGTCGATCGGGTCGCAACGGGCGCTCGGCCGGTCGCCCAAGTCACCGGCGACGCTGGACGCCGTACTGGCCGGGTTGGTCGACCGGGTGACGCGGCGGATGCGGACGGCTGGACGGGTCGGGCGGACGGTGACCCTGCGGCTGCGGTTCGACGACTTCAGCCGGGCGACCCGGTCTCATACGTTGCCCCAGGCAACCGATCAGACGCGGGCGATCCTGATCACCGCGCGGGCGTTGCTGTCGGCGGCCCGGCCGCTGATCACCGCGCAGGGGATCACGATGATCGGCATCTCGATCGGCAACCTGGAGAACGAGGCGGCCCTGCAATTGGCCCTGCCGTTCGACAAGGCGTCGAACGACGAGCTCGACTCGGCCCTCGACTCGGTGAAGGACAAGTTCGGCACGAACGCGATCACCCGCGGGATATTGCTCGGCCGCGACCAGGGGCTGACCGTGCCGATGTTGCCGGATTAGGTGACTGCTCCTGAGCGGCTGGCGACCGGTGTGCCTGTCCTCAGTAGGAGTTGTCGTGCAGGTGGCCGGCGTACCAGTTGAGGGCGGCCTGGAGCTCGTTGAGTTGGTGGGCGCGGGGTTTGGCGGCGCGTTCGTGGGCGACGGGGTAGAGCTTCAGGCCGCCGTGGTGCCGGCGGCGTGGGGTCGGGAGCGTGGATTGGTGCTGGGCGTCCAGCCAGGCGATCAGCCAGGGGCGCTTGAGGTCGCCGACGAGGCGGAGCCGGGTCACGGCGGACCAGGGGACGGCGGCTTGCTGGTAGCCGCGTTCCAGGGAGAGGCCTTCCGGGGTCAGGCGGAGGACGACGCGGCGTCTGAGGACCAGCCGCCAGTTCCGGATCGCGAAGTAGAGGCTGATCGCGGACACGGTGATCCCGATGACGGCGACGACTGGGTCCTGCGCCGCGGCCTGCCGCGGCCAGAACCCGGCGACGAGCACGGTGGTGAGCACGGCGACGATCACCGGCCGCGTCCTACTGGTGGCGAAGGTAGCCCCGGTCCGCACCGCCGCAGACTGCCCCACCGGCACCGGTCCCGCCGACATATGTCCGGCCGACACCTGACCGCCCAGCACCTGTCCCGCCGACACCTGTCCGGCTGGTATCGGCCCCGGCGGCACGGGGCGGGGTAGTGCCGCCGCTCCTCCCGGCAACGCCGGCTGTGCGGAGGCGGTCGGCTCCGGGAGCAGTTTGGTGGGGTTGGCGATCGTCGGAGCGGGTGCGGTCAGTAGTGCGGTGTTCGCAGGGGAGCCGACTGCGTGCAGCAACTGTTGCGGGGTTGGGCGGTGCGCGGGATCTCTTGCCAGGCAACGCCGTACGAGATCCTGCAGTGGATCGGGCAGCGCCGGGATGTGCGGCTGCTCGTTGACGATCCGGTGCAGCAGCGACGCCGGGTTTCCGGTAGCGAACGGACCACGGCCGGACGCCGCGAACACCAGTACGGCGCCCAACGCAAACATGTCGCTGGCCGGACCGATCGCCGTACCCGTGATCTGCTCGGGCGACAGGTAACCCGGCGTCCCGATCACCACCCCGGTCGCCGTCAGGCTGGCGTCCTCCAGCGCCCGCGCGATGCCGAAGTCGATCACCCGCGGCCCGTTGCCGGTGAGGACGATGTTCGACGGCTTGAGGTCGCGGTGGATCAGCCCACACGCGTGGATCGCGACCAGCGCCTCGGCCAACCCGCCGGCGAGTGACCGGACCCCGCCGGGCGTCAACGGGCCGGACGTGTCGATCGCCTTCTGCAGCGTCGGTCCGGGCAGGTACTCGGTCGCGAGCCACGGATGCTCCGCGTCCGGATCCGCATCGACGACCGCTGCCGTGAACGCCCCACTGACCCTGCGCGCGGCCTCGATCTCGCGGGCGAACCGGGCCCGGAACCCGTCGTCGCCGGCGAGCTCGTCGCGGACCACTTTGACCGCGACCAGCCGGCCGCCGGGCGACCGCGCCAGGTACACCGCACCCATCGCGCCCCGGCCGAGCCGGGCCTCGATCGCGAACGACCCGATCGTCGCCGGATCCCCTGGGTGCGTTGTCATCGGGGAGTCAGGCTAACCCGGGTTCAGGAGCGCGGGTAGCCGATCTCGGCGATCCCTTCGGCGAGATCCTGCAGCCGGCGCCGGCGGTTGAGCGACGTCACGACGTACTCGGTGAGCGGCATCAGCGCGTACACGTGCCGGATCGGCTCCAGATCGAGCGCCACCTCGTAGTAGTCCTCGGCGAACGTCAGGTACGCCTCGGGCCGGCCGTCCGCGAGCACCTCGAACAGCTCGTCGGCGCCGTCCTTCTCGACCCCTTCGACCGGACCACAGCGCCACTCGGTGTCGGCCGCCGTACGCCAGAACGCGACCGTCGCCCGCGGCGCGCCCATCGGGTCCCAGAACGCCTGATCGTCCCGCGCGCCGTGGAACACCTCCGGCACCCCGTCGACCAGCCCGGGCCAGACCCGCATCCCGTTCACGTACGGCGACATCGGCGACTCGTGATCGAACCCGTACCCGAACGCGCCGTCTCCCGAGAACACGATCGAGTACTCGTTCCCTGACCCGTCCCGCATCAGCGCGGCCTCTTCGCGGTCCGACCACCGCGCATCGAACGAGAAGTAGTTCAGGTCGTCGACGTCGTTCAGCACCAGATCCAGCACCGCCAACGCCCGGCTGACCCGCTTGACGGTCGGCAGGTCAGGCAGCCGCCTCACCAGCTCGTGGACAGACATTGGTCAGCGGCGTTGGACGGCTTCTTCGGCTACCTCGACGAGCTCGCGGTCGGTGGCTTCGGTCTCGGCGTCATGGGCCGGCTCGAGGCGGTCGTGCGCGATCAGCGACTGGATGGCCCGCAGTACGGCGCTCGCCGCCGCGCCCCACGTGGACACGTAGGAGAACTGCCACCACCACAGCGCCTCGAGGATCCGGCCGTCCTCGTAGTGCGCGAGGCCGTGCACCAGGTCGGTGGCGATCGCGGTGAGGTCGTCGGACAGCCGGTTCACGGTGATCTCGGGCGGCGCGGCGTACGGGTCGAAGACCTCGGCGTACTCGTCCAGGCCCTCGAACAGCACCGCCAGCCGGTCCCGCATCGCGTCCAGGTCCGGGTCCGGGCCGGCGTCGCTCTCGAAGCGCTCCTCCGGCACGAAGTCCTCGAACGCGCCCAGCCGGCCGCCGGCCAGCAGCAGCTGGCTCACCTCGAGCAGCAGGTACGGCAGCGAGGCGAGACCCTCGTCGACACCGTCCTCGTCCGGCTGCGCCGCGATGTCGCGGACCGAGATCAGGAAGCTTCGCACCTGGTCGGCGATCTGCTCGGCGAACTCGGTCAGGTCCTCGGAATCCGTGCCCAGCGCGCGTTCCGCAATATCGGTTGGTTCAGTCATCGATCGATCGTCGCCCTTCAAACGCCCGTCCGAGGGTGACCTCGTCGGCGTACTCGAGATCACCGCCTACTGGAAGTCCACTAGCCAAACGGGTGACGCGCAACCCCATGGGCCGGAGCAACCGGCTCAGGTAGGTGGCGGTCGCCTCACCCTCGAGGTTCGGGTCGGTGGCCAAGATGATCTCGGTCACCTCGCCACTGGCCAGCCGCTGCATCAGCTCCTTGATCCGCAGCTCGTCCGGCCCGATCCCCTCGATCGGCGAGATCGCCCCGCCGAGCACGTGGTAGCGGCCGCGGAACTCCCGGGTCCGCTCGATCGCGACCACGTCCTTGGCTTCCTCGACCACGCAGATCAGGGCCAGGTCGCGGCGCGGGTCACGGCAGATCCGGCACTGCGTCTCCTCCGCGACGTTGCCGCAGATCTCGCAGAACTTGACCTTCTCCTTCACCTGCACGAGCACGTGCGCCAGCCGCCGTACGTCGGTCTCGTCGGCTGCCAGCAGGTGGAACGCGATGCGCTGTGCGGACTTCGGACCGACGCCGGGCAACCGGCCGAGCTCGTCGATGAGGTCCTGTACGGCCCCCTCGTACACGTCAGCCCGAGTCCCGACCGGAAACCCCGGCCCCGCCACCCGGGTTCACGAACCCGACAGGACCTTCGGTTGCTCCGCTCGCGCTCGGCCCGGCTGGGCTGGGGCCGCCGGTGCTGGACGTGCCTGGACCGGGGTTGTCATCGTCCGGCGTGTCGGCAGGGCTCGTCGTGCTCCCGCCGGTGATGCCCGGGGCTGCGCCCGGCAGCGTGAAGCCGGCCGGCCCGGAGGACCCACCGCCGAAGCCGGGCCCCTCGGAGCCGAATCCGGGGATCCCGCCGGCCAGCGGGCCCATCGCCTGCGCGGCGGCCTGCTTCGCGTTCTCCGAGGCGTCCCGGACGGCGGCGACGACCAGGTCGGCCAGCGTCTCGGTGTCGTCCGGGTCAACGGCCTCCGGCTTGATGTTCAGGCTCAGCAGCTCACCGGTCCCGGACACAAGCGCGGTCACCAGCCCGCCACCGGCCGAGCCCTCGATCTCCTGGCTCTCCAGGTTGGCCTGGGCTTCCATCAGCTGGTTCTGCATCGCCTGCGCCTGCGCGAGCAGGTCGGACATGTCGAAGCCGCCAGCACCGCCACCGTCGAACACCGCGATCTCCTCGTCGAGCCGCTACCTGTTACCGAGCCTCAACCCTATCCGGTCCCCCGGACAACCCCAGCCACCCGCCAGAAACCGACCAGTCTCCCCAACTTGTCCACAATCCTGTGAACAAAGTTATCCACAACCCTGTGGATCCTGTGGAAAGCCTTCCCGGTCCCTGTCGTCGATGTGTGGGCGGAGATGTGGACTAGGGCTGTTCCCATCCGGCGGTGGCGACGTAGTCGGTGTACCAGGTGGTCAGTTCCACGAGGGGGCGGAGGGACTTGCGGATCTGGGTGACGTCGGTGGTGTCGAGGGGCTTCTCGGCGTAGACGGCGCGGCGGCGGAGCAGGTCGGTGCGAGGGTGATCCGGTGCGAACTGGGCCGGCACTCGGCGGCCGATCGGTCCGATGACGTCGTACCCGTTGCGGTCGAGCCGCTTGACGACCGCGTCGAGCTCACTGCCGCTGGGTTCCGCGTCGACCATCTGCCGGAACAGAGCCACCTGATCACCGGCCGGGCTCGCCGAGCCGCCGCCGAGCGTGAACCCGTCCAGGTCGAACGTGAACGTGATCCGGATCCGCCGCGCAATCCACCACGTCGCGCGAGAGTGCTGCCACCCGGCGGCGTGGCCGGACAGCCCGCTCAGCCAGAACGTGCCGAACTCGCCCGTCCCGTTGAGCTCGTCGCACAGCTGCTGCAACGGTCCACGGACGTGCCGCTCCAGGTCGTCCCGATGCGCCTCCAACTGCGCCGGCCCCGGATCCCCTTCGAGATCGACCAGTACGTTGAACGCCGCGTCCGTCCACCCGTGAAACGCCATACCCCGCAATCTCCCACCGCCCACCGACAGTCCACCGCTGCTGCCCCGTGGTCAGGGCTGCTGCCAGCTCGGCTGTCACATCGGCGCGGTTTCACGGGTCAGTGCAATGACCCCACCCGACGAAGGAACGTGATCTATGACCGAAGGCGAGTTTCCGGAGCGGCTGCCCGACGAGCAGTTGCTGATGCTTCGATTCGAGGACCACCGCGAGCATCTGCGTGCGGTCGCGCACCGGATCCTCGGCTCGGCGCGTGCGGCCGACGACGCCGTACAGGAGACCTGGCTGCGGCTCCGTCGCACGGACGCGTCCACCGTGGAGAATCTCGGCGGCTGGCTGACGACGGTGGTCGGGCGCATCTGCCTCACCATGCTGCGCGACCGGGGCAGGCTCCGCGAGGAACCGCTGCCGTCGCACCAGCCCGCTGCTCGTGCCGCCGCGGACGGCGCGCACGGCGCGCACGGCGCGGATCCGGAGGCCGAGGCGGTGCTGGCGGCTTCGGTCGGCGTTGCGTTGGTCGCCGTACTGGAGACTCTTGCGCCGGCGGAGCGGCTGGCGTTCGTTCTGCACGACTTGTTCGAGGTGCCGTTCGACGACATCGCGCCTATCGTCGGCCAGACTCCGGTCGCCACCCGGCAGCTGGCCAGCCGGGCCCGACGTCACATCCGCGGTACGCCGCCGGCCCCGGCGCCCGCCGATCGGGCGGTCGTCGACGCATTCCTGGCCGCGGCGCGGTGTGGCGATCTTCAGACGCTGGTCCGGCTACTGGATCCGGAGGTGGTGCTCCACACGTACGGCGCCGTTCGTCCAGCCAACGTCCTCCAGGGCGCGCAGGTGGTCGCCGACGGTGCCGCGACCTTTGCCCAGTTGGCCGAGCTCACTCGACCGGCACTACTCAACGGCGCCCTCGGCGCGGTAGCCCTCACACAGGACGTGCCAACGTCAGCCGCCCTCTTCACGATCGCGGCAGGCAAGGTCGCGGCCCTCGACATCCTCACCGATGCCACCCTGCTCGACGGCGCGGCAATCACCTACCTCGACGGACCCTAGTTGGGCTCCAAGGTCGCTGCGCTCGACATCCTGACCGACGCTGCCCTGCTGGACCGCGCGGCAATCACCTACCTCGACGAACCCTAGTCGGCTTCCAAGCCCGCGGCACTCGACACCCACACGCCACCCCGCTCAACGGCGCGGCAACCACCTACCTCCACGAGCCCTAGTCGGGCTCCAAGGCCGCGGCACTCAACACCCACACCCACGCCGCCTTGCTGGACGGCGTGGCGACTACGTGCCTCGACGGGCGCTAGTTGGGTTCCTCGGTGATGATTTGGGCGCCGAGGGTGTCGCGGAGGAGGTCGGTGTGGGAGCGGGAGTCGTCCTCCAGCACCACGTCGTCCTCGCCGATCGCGTCCGCTTCCTCCTCGGGCGTGAGCGGAACCTCCGGAGCCGCCGACGCCTGCGCCGCCCGCCGAGCCGCCTCCGCAGCCACAGCCGCCTGCGCAGCCCGCCGCTTACTCCCCGCCTGCTCCCGCCGATCCCGCGCGGCAGCCGAACTGTCCGGCGCGCCTGAGGTTGCTGGTCCGCTCGACCGGCCCGCGTTCACCCTCGGCGGCTCGTCCCACGGGTCGGTCTCCGGCGGTACGTCGTACTCGTCCGGCGGCTCCTGTACGTCGATCGCCGTACCCGCGCCCTCGGACCACTGCCCCACGCGCGCCGCCCCGGACCCGCTCATACCAGGTCCGCCCGCGCCCGGAGCACCGCCGGAGCGCCCCGGCGCCGAACCGCTGCCGGCCGCGCCACCTCGCGCCGCCGGGCCGCCCGCCTGGCCTGCGGACAACCCGTGCGCGGCACCGGCACCTGACCCGCCCGCCGCACCCGGACCGGACGCAGTCGTGCTGGCATCAGCACCCACCTGGGAACCTGCCGGTCCACTCGCCGTTGACCCACCGGCCGCAAGCCCGCTCGGTCCAGCACCGCTGGCGTCCGTAGAACCACCAGCCGCGCCACCGGAACCAGCTCCGCCATCACCCCAGCCGGGAGCCCCGCCCGGGCCGCCGCCCTGGGGACCACCGCTGGGACTGCCGCCGTGGGAACCGCCGATCGGACCGCCACCCTGGGGCCCGCCGCTCGGGGCGCCGCCCTGCGGGCTGGCGCCGGGGCCGCTGTGCGGGGCGCCGCCCGGGGTGCTGCCGTGGGGGCCGGGACTTGTGCCGCCGCCTTGTGGTCCTCCGGCGGGGCCGTGGTGGGTTCCGGCGGCGCCGGGGTCGGTGGAGGGGTCTACTACGGCTTCTACGCGGCGGTTGAGGCCGATGGTGTCGATCATTGCCTGGCGGAGGATCTCGTCGCTGCCGGAGCGGGCGAAGCTGTCGCGGGCGCCGGAGTTCACCAGGCCGAGGGTCAGGGTCTGGTCGTCGATGGCGACGACCTGTGCGTTCTGGCTGAGCATGATCCAGGCGAACCGGCGCTTGCTCTTCACAGCCTCCAGCACCTCAGGCCACAGCCGCCGAATGTCCGCCAGCCCCACAGCCCCCGCAGACGGAGCCGCCGCGGCCCCGCCTCCCGCGTGCACCCCACCGCCAGCGCCAGCCGAGCCGGCGCCAGCAGCTGCCGGCGCCTGCGACGCAGCCGGGGCGGACGCGCCTGGAGCGGATGACACAGCTTGTGATTGCAACGAAGAGGCTGCGGTTGCAGAAGACGCAGAGGACTCGTCCGCCCAGGCACCGGTGCGCGCCGCGGCACCAGCGGCCGGAACGTCCCCAGCACGACCACCGTCCCCGGCACGGCCACTGTCGGCGCGGCCGCCGTCCCCGGCACGACCGCTGTCGGCTGGTCGCGCATCCCCAGCAGCTTCGGTGCGATCGCCCCGGCCTGAGCGTGCGTCGGCAGCAGGCCGATCACCGGCCGTCTCACCGCCCGCTCCACGACCTGAAGCACCGCCCGCCGCAGCACCCATTCCACCGCCTGGAGCGCCGCTGGCCGCAGCACCCGCTCCATCGCCTGGAGCTCCGCTCGCCGCGGCACCCGCTCCACGACCCGGAGCGCCACCCGCCGCAAGGCCGGCACCGTCTGCTCCACCCCCCGGAGCTCCGCTCGCCCCGGCGCCGCCGGCCGCAGCACCCGCGCCTACGCCACCACCAGCTCCGCTCGTCGCGGCGCCGCCGGCCGCAGCACCACCCGCGCCTACACCGCCACCTCCAGCGCTACCGCTACCTCCGGCGCTGCCGGCTGCACCGGCTGGGTCGGTTGTGGCGGTGGGGGTCGTACCACCGCCGGCGGCGGCTCGGGCTGCGGCTCGGCTGGTGGCGGCGTCTGGGCCTGGGGCCGGCGCGTACTCGCCTGCTGGGGTGCCGGCGGGGGCTCCGATGGTGAGGCGGCGTTCGATGCGGTCGAGGCGGGCTTGGATGCCGTTCGTGGAGTCGTCGGCCCCCGGCAGCAGCACCTTGGCGCAGATGAGCTCCAGCTGCAGCCGCGGCGCCGTCGCCCCGCGCATCTCGAGCAGACCGGCCGCGACGATGTCCGCCGCCCGCGTCAGCTCCGCGGCCCCGATACCAGCCGCCTGCGTCTGCAGCCGCTCGCCCTGGTCCTCGGCAGCCTCGATGAGGCCGGAGATGATGGCGTTCGGTACGGCGGACAGCACCACCAGGTCACGCAACCGCCGCAGCAGGTCCTCGGCGAACCGCTTCGGGTCCTGGCCGGTCTCGATGACCTTCTCGATCGTCTCGAACACGGTCTTGCTGTCGTGCGCCGCGAACCCGTCCACGCACGCGTCGAGCAGTGAGTCGGGCGTGAACCCCAGCAGCGCCACGGCCAGCTCGTACGTGACGCCGTCCGGCCCCGCGCCACCGATCAACTGGTCGAGCACACTCAGCGAGTCACGGACCGACCCGGCGCCGGCCCGGACGACCAACGGCAGCGCGGCCGGCTCGATCGCGACGCCCTCGGACTCGCACAGCGAGGCCATGTAGTCGCCGAGCGCCTTCGGCGGGACCAGGCGGAACGGGTAGTGGTGGGTCCGGGACCGGATCGTCCCGATCACCTTGTCCGGCTCGGTGGTGGCGAAGATGAACTTCAGGTGCGGTGGCGGCTCCTCGACCAGCTTCAGCAGGGCGTTGAAGCCCTGCGTGGTCACCATGTGCGCCTCGTCGATGATGTAGATCTTGTAGCGGCTCTCCACCGGCGCGAAGAACGCGCGCTCGCGCAGGTCCCGGGCGTCGTCGACACCACCGTGCGAGGCGGCGTCGATCTCGATCACGTCGATGCTGCCGGGGCCGCCGCGGGCCAGGTCGGTGCACGACTTGCACACCCCGCACGGCTCGGCGATCGGGCCCTTCTCGCAGTTGATCGCGCGGGCCAGGATCCGGGCGCTGGTGGTCTTGCCGCACCCGCGCGGGCCGGAGAACAGGTAGGCGTGGTTGACCCGGTTGTTGCTCAACGCGTTCCGCAGCGGCGCGGTGACATGGTCCTGCCCGATCACCTCGGCGAACGTCTCCGGGCGATACCGGCGGTACAGCGCAAGGGGTGCTTCCACGCCCGCAACCCTAGCGCCGCTCGCCGACAAATCCTCCCCGTGGCCGGTCAGGTGCAACTTGGCCCCGCCGCCAGGAGTCGTACTCGTACGACGAACCAACCGGGGGTGGACCATGACAGGACAAGGTTTCGACGCACGGCGTCCCGCGCGCCATTGCGCAATCATCAGCACCGCAGCTGCCGCCACGCTGCTGCTAGCCGGCACAGCCGTCCCAAGCTCGGCAAGTACGACGGACGCACACCAAGCCTCGACCGGCACAGCGGCCGCGTGTCAGGTCGATGCCGGTTCAGTAACTGCCGGCGGCAACCACAGGTCGCAGCTGTTCGCGAGTACGGCGCCAGTCAGCAAGGTGCACGACGTCGTGCGCGGCCGTGGGGTCTTCTCGCCCGGCCAGGTGCGGCTCAACTCCGGGATGACCCGGCTCCGGGCGCAGGGCTACACCGTGATGAGCGGCCACGTCGTCCTCGGCTCAGCGCTCTACCGGGTCACCTACCCGGTCTTCGACGGCACCGACCGGCCGTACGAGGTCATCCTGGACCGGATCGGCGGCGGCTGGGACCCCTTCGTGACGCTCAGCAGCTCACAGCGGGTCGCATCGGAGCCCGCCGGCTCGACTGAGCGACTGTATGCACTGCGCAACGACGGCACGCTGTACCGCTGGACCATTGAGACCCGAGCTGGCCAAGCGCCCGTCTACCGGGCTGCGTCATCCCCGGGCTTCAGTGCAGTGAAGGCGATGACACTGCTCAGCCGCACGAGCACCTACGACACGCTGCTGATGACCACCCGCGGCGGGGCGCTATACACCGTGCGGATCCCGTTGACGTCGCCGATGCGCCCGGTGGTGAAGGTGGTCCGCAGCTCCACCTGGCAAGGCTTCGAGTCGCTGATGGGCAGCCGCTGCGGTCAGTCCGGGACGCTGCTGCTCGGCATCGACAAAGACACCGGCGCCGGTTACCTCTACACCGTCGGCCACGCCGACGGGACCGCAACCGTCATCCGCGGACTCGGCAAGGTGCCCGCCACGTTCGGCGACCCGGTCGACTTCCGGTGGGCGGATTTCCGCGGGCTGCCGTTGTACGGCGAGTAAGTACGCTGGCGCGGGTGACGATCGGAGACGACAGGCAGCAGCAGGTCATCGAGCGCGCCCGCGCCGTACTCCCCGCCGACGAACGCATCCTCGCCGTCTACCTGATCGGCAGCTACGGCGCCGGCCAGGCGGACAGGTTCAGTGACGTCGACGTCCACCTGGTCGTTGCCGACGACACCATGGACTGGTTTGCGGAGCACTGGGACGACGTACTGCGGTCGATCACCGGACCGACCGTGCTCGTCGACCGGATCCCCGGACTGGTGGGCGCCGGCCTCGCGATCACACCCGACTGGCTGCACGTCGACCTCGTCATCCACCCGCTGGCCGCCTTCGATCGCTTCCAGTACGACGGCGTCCGGGTGCTGTTCGACCGGGACGGCACGCTGTTCCCCGATGGCGACCAGCCGGCGACGGGCGGTCGCCCTGGTACGCCGCACTGGCCCGAGCAGACCGTGAACCTGTTCTTCTACTTCCTCGGCAACCTCGTCACGGTGCTTGGGCGCGACGAACGCATCGTGGCCAACCAGGGCGTCGGCGTGCTCCGCGACCAGCTCATCGCTCTGATGCTGGCCGAGCGCGGAGTACGTCGTACCAGTGGGGCGAAACGCCTCAACGCGCTGCTGTCCGAGGAGCAGCGCGCCGTCCTCGAAGCGGTCCCGGCCGTCGGCACCGATCCGGCCGACACCGTCGACGCCAATCGGTACATCGTGCGCGACTTCATCCGCCGCGGCTGCGCACTGGCCGAGCAGACGGGCGAGCGCTGGCCCGAGGAGTTCGTCCAGGCAACGCTCGCTCACCTTCAGCGGCACTTCGGCGAAGACTTCGGCTGAGCGGGCCTCCAGGCACCGCCGCAAGATCTATGCGAATCGCATACAATTGGGGTCATGGAGTCTGCCCTGGAAGTAGCAGTCAACCGATGGCATGCGACGGTCAACGACGGGAATCTGGACGGTGCGGCCGGTGCGGTCACCGACCCGATCGTCGTCCTCGGACCGAAAGGCGCAGGCGCGATCACGCCGACCGGATTTGCCGACTGGGTCCAGCGATCGGGGATCCGGCTCGTGCCGCGGTCGTGGCATCCGATCAGCGAGCGGCTCATGGTGGTCGAACAGGACGCCACCTGGCCCGGGAGCACATCGCCGACCCGGGTGGCGACGCAGTTCAGAGTCACCGGCGAGCAGGTCTCGGCCGCGCTCCGGCTTCCGGATCTCAGGTCGGCGCTCGAACTCGCCTACATCTGCCGCGAGCTGGCGGCCACCGAATGACCAGGTCGAACCCACCGTCCTCGCCCAAGCCCAGCGGCGGATCGACGACCAGCGACCACGGCCCAGGGCAGGTGCTGTTCGAGTTCGTCCGGCATTGGGCGCGCCGCTCGCACACCGCCGACGACGGGATCGCCGAGCAGGGCCGCCTGGTCCTGGTCACCGAGGCAGTGAGCTCCGTTGCCCAACGCAACCCCGCGACCATCAACGCGATCGCCCACGAGATCGGGATCGACCAGAGCGGAGCATCGCGCCTGGTGAAGGAGGCAGTTGCCGCCGGCTACCTCCAAACCCAGGCTGCGGAGTCCGACACCCGTCGCCG
Organism: Kribbella sp. NPDC002412; assembly: GCF_053592935.1. Lineage (NCBI taxonomy): Bacteria > Bacillati > Actinomycetota > Actinomycetes > Propionibacteriales > Kribbellaceae > Kribbella > Kribbella sp. NPDC002412. The sequence goes on along the minus strand of NZ_JBSFBL010000023.1, from coordinate 16,840 downwards.
CCAGGTCACCGTCACCCAGGCCGGCCTCGACATGCTCGACCACGCGCACCACTGGCAGGAAGAGGTCTTCAACCACCTCACCGCCGGTTGGACCGCCCACCAACGCAGCACCTTCCACCAGGCCATGCAATCCATCCTCAACCGCTCACACAGCCTCTGACCCCGATCCCCTGTGTGTCCCGGCGAGGGCTTCAGTTGGCCTACTCCTCCAGGCGGTAGTCCGCGAACCGGGTGCGGAGGTCCTTCTTGGAGAACTTGCCGACCGAGGTCTTGGGGACCTCTTCGATGAACTCGACGGCATCGGGGAGCCACCATTTGGCCACCCGTGGACGGAGGTACTCCAGGATCTCCTCGGCCGTGGCGGACTCACCTTCGGCAAGGACGACGCAGGCCAGCGGACGCTCGTCCCACTTCGGGTGCGGTACGCCGATGACAGCGGCCTCCTTCACCGCGGGGTGGGCCATCAGCAGGTTCTCCAGCTCGACCGAGCTGATCCACTCGCCGCCGGACTTCACCAGGTCCTTGGTGCGGTCCACCAGTCGCACCGAGCCGAACTGGTCGATCGCCGCGACGTCGCCCGTCTTCATCCAGCCGTCTTCCGTGCTCAGCTGGACACCCGCGTCAGGTCGGTAGTACTCCGCTGCGATCCACGGTCCACGCACCTGCAGCTCACCCGTCGCCTCGTCGTCCCACGGCAACGGCGTGATCGACCCAGGCTCGACGATCCGCACCTCGACACCAGGCAGCGGTTGCCCTTGCCGGGCCCGCAACCGCGCCTTCTGGTCCTCCGGCAATTCCTCGTACCGAGCCGGCACGTGCGCCGCCGTCGCCACCGGACTGGTCTCGGTCATGCCCCACGCCTGCAGAATCGGCCGGCCGAGCTTCTCCCGGAACGCCTCCGACAAGGCCATCGGTACGGCGGACCCGCCACAAGGAACCCGTCGCAGCTTCGGCAACTCGACCCCGTCCAGCAACGGCAACAACCCCTGCCAGATCGTCGGCACACCCGCGGCCAGCGTCACCTCCTGCTCCTGCAAGAGCTTGAGAATCCCCTGCGGACTCATGTCCGGCCCCGGGAACACCAGCGAAGCACCGGCCATCGGCGCCGCGTGCGCAAGGCCCCAGGCGTTCGCGTGGAACATCGGCACGACCGGCATCACCGTATCCGTCTCCGTCAGCCCGATCCCCGCGTTGGTCAGCACGCCGATGGAGTGCAGCCAGGTGGATCGGTGTGAGTACACCACGCCCTTCGGATGCCCCGTCGTTCCGCTCGTGTAGCACATCGCGGCCGCCTGGTTCTCGTCGTCGACGTGGAACTCGACCGGGTCAGCGGCGGCCAGCAACTCCTCGTAGTCGTGGAACCGCGGGTCGTCCGGCACCTCCGGCCCGGGAGCGCCGGCCGGCAGATCGTCCATCACGACGACATGTCTGACCAGCGGCAGCCGGTCGAGCAGCGGCAGGAAGAGACCGAGCAGCGAACGGTCGACGAAGACGACCTCGTCCTCGGCGTGGTTCGCGATGTAGACGACCTGGTCGGGGAAGAGCCTGATGTTCAGCGTGTGCAGGACCCGGCCGGTGCAGGGCGCACCGAAGTACAGCTCGAGGTGGCGCCCCGAGTTCCACGCGAAGGTCGCGACCCGGCCGTCCGCGCTGATCCCGAGGGCGTTCAGCACGCCGCCTAGTCGTCTGGTCCGCGCAGCCCACTCGGCGTACGTCAGTCTCGACGGCGCCGGACCGCCGGTGTAGACGGTCTTGTCCGGGTAGAACTGCTCAGCCCGGAGAAAGATGGTGTCCAGGGACAGCTGGTAGTTCTGCATCAGACCCTTCATGACGCCACTCTGCCATCCGCGATGTGCCCTTGACCACGACCTCAACCGGACTTTCTCACGCACTCTTCGCGCACTCCGGTCTGCCGACGCAGATAGATGACATGACATACATGTCGTGTAATATTTAGGTCATGAAGTTGGTCGAGGAGCTGCGTTATCTCGTGCTGGCGATCCAGCGCGAGGGCAACCGGCTGCTCGCCGCCGAGCTGCGCCCGCTCGGCATCACACCGTCACAGGCCGAAGTGCTGCGCGTGCTCCGCGACCACGGGCCGCTGACGCTCAACGCCCTCGGCGGTCTTCTGGTCTGCGAGACCGGCAACAGCCCCAGCCGCCTCGTCGATCGCCTGGTCGCGCAGGGCCTGGTGAAGCGCGGCATCGACAAGGTCGACCGGCGCTACCTCGCGCTGAGCCTGACCACGCAGGGCCGCGCCCTGCACCGGCGGATCGTCACCGCGGAGAACCGCCTGCACCGGACCATGAACGACCTCGTCGCCGGCCAGCCCCTCGACGAGACCATCGCGACGCTGCGCGCCGTCGCCGACGCCTTTCCCGCCGGAGCCGCGCTGGCCCGCCGGCGGGACCCCGAGTACGACCACGCCCTCGCCCAGGAGAGATAGTCATGGAGCAAGCCACCGACACCGTCCCCGCCACCCCGGCGGCGATCCGGCAGGTCCTGCTGGACGCGCTCGCGCTCCCGGAGTGGAACGAGGCGTTCCTCGGCATCCACGGCCCAGCCCAGGCCAGCGTCGGAGCCCGCTACGACCTGCGGGTCCGCCCTGGACTGGCCGGGGAGCTGCAATACACGGTGATCGAGCCGGACCGGATCGAGATCACCTGGCAGGTCCCCGGGTTCCGCGAGGTCGGCGAGTGGACCATCGGCGCCGACGGCCAGGTCACCCACGCCTTCGAGCAGACCGGCCCGCTGGCCACCGTGCTCCGCCCCGCCTACCGCAACGTCGCCACCATCCGCCTGGCTCGCCTCACCAACCGCATCCGCCAGTTCGCCCACACCTCTTGACGGAGGCCGTGACGCTCCCACACCCGCCCACTTCGCGGCCGGTGCCGGTCACTTCATGCACGCGGAAGCGCCGGCCGACTACTGCGGGCGGATCACCGAGTTGGTGCTCGGCTGATCAGACGGCCAGCGGCATGGCGCGTTTGTGGGCGGTGCGGCGGTGGGTGGCGATGATCGTGGCGGCTGCCTTCTCGCTCACCTCGCGGCCCTCGAGGAAGTCGTCGATCTCGTCGTACGTCACCCCGAGCGCGACCTCGTCCGGGAGGCCGGGCTTGTTGGTCTCCAGGTCGGCGGTCGGGACCTTGCCGGTGACCTCAGGGGCCGCGCCGAGCCGCGCCCCGATCGCCCGGACCCGCCGCTTCGTCAGCCCGGACAGCGGCGTGAGGTCGCAGGCGCCGTCACCGTACTTGGTGTAGAAGCCCATCACGGCCTCCGCCGCGTGGTCCGTGCCGACGACGAGGCCGCCGCGCGCGCCGGCGACGACGTACTGCGCGATCATCCGCTGCCGCGCCTTGATGTTGCCGGTGTGGAAGTCCTCCTGCTCGCCGCCGAGACCCGCGTGCCGCACCGACTCGACCATCGCGTCGGTGGCCGGCTTGATGTCGACCACGAGCGTCTCGTCCGGCTGGACGAACTCGAGCGACCGCTGCGCGTCCGCCTCGTCCACCTGCACGCCGTACGGCAGCCGCATCGCCACGAACGTCGCCTGACCGCCCTCGGCCCGGACCCGCTCGACCGCGAGCTGGCAGAGGCGTCCCGCCGTACTGGAGTCGACTCCGCCGCTGATGCCCAACACGTACGTCGTCGCGCCGGTCCGCCGGAGCTGGTCGGCGAGGAACTCGACCCGGCGCTCGATCTCGGTGTCCGCGTCGAACGATGCGGGGACGCCGAGCTCGGCGATGATCAGTTCCTGCAGGTAGCGGCGTTCCTCGCTCATCGGGCTCCTCGAATGTCGGCGGTTGCGCACCAGCCTAGACATGAGGATTCCCCGCGCACCCGGAAGAGCTCACTTACCCTTGCTGCCTTCCGGCCCTGGGGGAGTTGGGCGAGATACCGCCACGCGGGGAACCAGCCAGAAGTGTACGTGATGCCCGCGTGCGGTCCGAAATCGAGCGGCCTACGCTGGTTGGGTGACGAATCATCAATTCGGTCCGTTCGGGATCACCACGGGCCTGACCAGCAGCCCCGAGTCGTTGGCCGCCGCCGCTGCGGCCGAGGAGCTCGGCTACCCCGCGATCTGGTTGTCCGGCGGCCCGCTGCCCGGGCTCCAGACCATCGTCGATCTGGTCGGCGCGACCTCGTCGATCAAGTTCGTCAGCGGCATCCTCTCCGTCGACCAGTACGGCGCCGCCGACGTCAGCGCGACGTACGCCGCTTTGGAGGCCTCTGCACCGGGCCGGTTCACCGTGGGCCTCGGTGGTGCGCACGGGCCCAAGCCGATCGCCACACTCAACGCCTACCTCGATACGCTGGACGCCGTACCCGAAGAGCGTCGGCTGCTCGCAGCGCTCGGGCCGCGGATGCTCGGGTTGGCCCGCGACCGGTCGGCCGGCGCGTACCCGTTCCTGACCGCGGCGTCGTACTCCGCCGAGGCGCGCAAGGTGCTTGGCCCAGACAAGTTGCTCGCGGTCAGCCACCTGGTCGTCGTGGAGGCCGACGCCGAGCGTGCGCGGGCGATCGCGCGGGACACGATCAGCTTCTTCCCCCGGCTGCCTGGGTACGCCGCCTCGCTCGCGCGGCAGGGGTTCAGTGCCGAGGAGCAAGCCGAGCTGCCGGACCACATGGTCGATGCACTGGCCGCGTGGGGCACACCGGCCGACATCAAGGCCAAGCTGAGCGAGCATCTGGACGCCGGCGCGGACCATGTGGCCATCAACGTGATCACTGGCGTCACTGGACCGCAGCCGGTCGAGCAGTGGCGCGCACTGGCGGGCACGCTACTGGGCTAGCCCCAGCTGCTTCTCGTAGAGCCGGGCGGTCGACTCCAGCTTGTCGTACCGGTACGACCGCTCCTCACCCGTCGGCTCGAACCCCTGCCGCAGCCAGAAGCCGGTCGCCACGTGCGCATTGGTGTCCACTATTGCCAGCCGGAGTGTCCGCACCTCGGTCCACGACGTCTCGACGTACTGCTGCACCAGCTCGTACGTCGAGGCGCCGAGGCCGGTGCCCTGGCTGTTCCAGTGCACCTCCAGCAGGCCGATGAATGCGGTGTGGTCGTTGGGATAGCCCCGGAGGAGATCCACGACGGCTACAAGGTGATCATCCTGGAACGCGCCGAGCACGAGCTTCGCGTCCTCCGGCAGGTGCTCCGGCCGCATCATCAACAGGCTCTGCGCGTCAGACTCACCCGGTGGATAGCCGGTGATGCGCTCGGTGTAGCCGGAGTCGGACTCGATCAGCTCCTGGAGTGCGTCCACATCAGCCGGCTCGATCGGGCGCAGTACGAGCGTCATACCTCGAGGTCCTCGATGGTGCCGGACATGATCGCGCGGACCTTCGCGGTGACCCGCTCGACGGGCCAGTCCCACCAGGCGATCTCTTGAAGCTTGGCGACGTCGGCCGCCGGGAACCTGGTGCGGATCAGCTTCGCCGGGTTGCCGCCGACGATCCCGTACGGCGGCACGTCGTCCACGACGACCGCACCGGAGGCGATGATCGCGCCGTCCCCGATCGTCACGCCGGGCATCACCAGGCTGCGGTACCCGAACCACACGTCGTTCCCGACCACGGTGTCGCCGCGGCCCGGCAGCCCGGTGATCAGGTCGAAGTGCCCGGCCCACGCGCCGCCCATGATCGGGAACGGGAACGTCGACGGGCCGTCCATCCGGTGGTTGGCGCCGTTCATGATGAACGTCGTGCCCTCGCCGAGCGCGCAGTACTTGCCGATGCGGAGCCGCTCGGGACCGTAGTGGTACAGCACGTTTCTGGTCTCGAACGCGGCCGGGTCGTCGGGATCGTCGTAGTACGAATAGTCCCCGATCTCGATCAGCGGCGACGTCACCACGGCCTTCAGCAACACCACCCGCTCGACGTCGGGCATCGGGTGTACGACGTTCGGGTCCGGCGCTCCGTCCATGCCGCCGACCCTAGATGAGCAGGCCGACCACCAGCAGCAGAATCAGCGCCGCCGCGACCACCACGGCTCCACGCCTCGTGCCGAACCGCCGCATCGCGATCGCCAAGGGACCGATCGGTTTCATCATCGTTGCTCCAATCGCCGTCTGGTGTGCCAGGTGAACGCCAGGAATCCGAGTGCCGCGATCGCGATCGGCAGGCCGAGCAGGCCGCGGCCGGCGAGCGCCAGCCCGACCGCGAGGAGTACTGCGAACCCGGCCGCGATCCAGCCGGCGATGACGCGATCCCGCGCGAAGAGGTGGCCGCGGCGGCGGAGGGCGCGGGCCGCTCCCAGCATCGTTAGCAACCCAGCGACGACGATGCCGCCGAAACCGACCTGTGCCCGGACCGGCAGACCGTCCTCGGTCAGCCAGAGGATCGTGACGAGTGTGACCACGGCCGCGGCGCCGGTCAGCTGCACCAGGGACCGGACCCGTCTCCGCAACGACAGCGCGTCTTGCAGGCCGGCGATCGTCTGCTCTGCCGAGATCACGACTCCGCTCCTTCCCGCAGCATCCGCCGCGCTCGGTGCAGGCGGGACTTCACCGTTCCGACAGGGACGCCGAGCACCTCGGCGCACTCCTCGAGACTCAGGTCCTCCAGGTGGAACAGCACGAGCACCTCCCGCTCGACCACGGGCACCCGATCGACCAGCCGCCGTACGTCGACCCTGTCGACCACCTGATCCGCCGGGTCTGGCTCGTCGTACGGCGGTTGCCGCGCTTGGTCGGCGTGCTGGCCTCGGAGCTGGTTGACCACGCTGCGGCGGGCGATCGTGAACAGCCACGCCGCGAACCGCTCCGGCTCCTTCAACCGCGGCAGTCCACGCACGACCGCCAGCCACACCTCCTGCGACACGTCGTCCGCGACGTCGTCCCGGCCGAGCATGCGCCGTACGTAGCCCCACACCGGCTCGTGCCACCCCCGAACCAGCTCGGCCACCGCCTCCCGGTCTCCGACCTGAGCCCGCACCACCACCGCCACCCACTCCCGCTCCACGCTCACCTCCTACAAGCACAGTCGCGTGGCGGCCGCACCAGGTTCACGCCCCGATTTCAGGTTCCCGAGCCGTCTCGCGTATCCTCTCCGCTGGAGGATTCGCCTAGAGGCCTAGGGCGCACGCTTGGAAAGCGTGTTGGGGGCAACCCCTCACGAGTTCGAATCTCGTATCCTCCGCCACTCGCCGGGAGTCGGGAAACCTGGTGATGAACAGGGTCAGAGGGTCGGTCGCGGGTGCGGCCGGCCCTCTGGTCGTTGGTGGGACGACCTACAGCAGGAGCAGGGCCGCGAGGAGTAGGGCTAGGACCGTCCAGGTCGAGATGGCCTGGATCCAGTTGATGGTGAAGTAGCGGGCCTGGGTTGTCTGCCAGTCGGCGGGGACGGCGTCCGGGTCCCAGCTGAGGATCACGTCGTACAGGGGTTCCTTCCAGACGTTGGAGACGACGTACACGCCGAAGATCACCACGGCCAGGGCGATCACGGTGAGCACGAACGGGGCGGTGCTCCAGTCGCCCCAGAGGGCGATCAGCGCGACGATCGGCGCGATCGCCATGCCCGACGCGCAGATGTAGTTGAACCAGGCCTTCCGCGCGTAGGCCAGGAAACCTCCCATGAAGTTCCGGAAGCCCCGGCCGTCCATCGCCTTGAGCATCGGATGCATGATCGTGGTCAGCGTCGCCAGCAACCCCGACCACAGCCCCGAGAACACCACCCCCGCGGCCAGCGCCAACTCTTCGAACGTCACGAGGACCCCCTCCGCACGTAACTGCCGAAGCTCCCATTGTGAGCCCCGGCAGCGCGCTCGGATCAACCCCTCGAGACCCTCAGCGCAAGGTCCGGACCGTGGATCAGCAGCAGGTGGCCGTCAGGGCGGAGTTGGTGGACGGTACCGGCGCGGCGGGTGTCGATGACGTAGGTTTCCTCGCCGTTCTGGTTGTGGGTGGCGAACCGGCCGTTGGCATCGAGCGCGGCCGACGAGTTCGGCCAACCGGTGACCTTCGTGCTCCAAAGGACGGTCGTGCCGTTCTCCAGGAGAGCAAGATTGCCGTCCTCAAGTACTCCGGCTTGCTGCATCGGTGGCCAGGACTCGCATGGACCCACTGGTCACCCGGACCTGCCGACTGCGTAGCAGACCAAGGTTCTCGACGCGCGGGATCAACCGGGCCACGGGATCGAGCAACTCGCGGAGGCGCCCGGCGACGAAGGGAAGGGCGTAGTACTGGTAGGCCGGATCGACCGCGAGGACGCTCAGGCCGGTACGACGCATCAGCTCCGTGATCGTGGTCGGGTCGTAGTAGCTGACGTGCTCGGGAATCTTGAACGAGACCCACCGCCGCCCGGAGACCCGCGCCAGCAAGCTTTTGATGTTCGGCGTGACAAGGACGATCACGCCGCCCGGATTCAGCAGGCGACCGACTGACGCAAGGAAGGCGCCCGGGTCGGTGACGTGCTCGATCAGGTGCGAGCCGAAGATGACGTCGTACTTCTGCTCGTGGATCTCCGGCACCTCGTCCAGCATCCCGCAGAACACCCGGCCGGGAAATCGCTCGGCCGCCACCTTGATCGCGGTCGGTGAGACGTCGATGCCGTAGACGTCGTACCCCGCGTCCTCGGCGCACCGCAGGAAATAGCCGTACCCGCAGCCCACCTCGAGCACCCGGCCCGACGGCACGAACTCCGCGATCCGCCGGACGTCCGCGCGGAACGTCGCCAGGTACTCGCGCTCCTGACTCTCGTACTCCGAGTACCCCGACCCGCCGTCCCCGTCGAAGTACGACGATCCCTCGTAGAGCGCACGTAGGGTCTCGGGCGTAGGCGTCGGCACCAGCTGCACGAGCCCGCAGGCCGCGCACTCCTTGATCTCGTAGCCCTCCTTCGCCCCACGAGGTCGGAACGGCCCAGCCGCAGAGCAGAGGATGCATGTCATGCCCACACCCTGCTAGCGATCGCCCGGAGAAACCAGCCCTGTCTCGTAAGCAAGTACTACGGCCTGCGCTCGATCCCGCAGCGACAGCTTCGCGAAGATCCGGGCGACGTGGGTCTTCACCGTCGCCTCGCTGAGCGTCAGCTCGATAGCCAACTCCGCGTTGGACAGGCCGTGCCCCATCAGCGTGAGCACCTCGAGCTCGCGCGGCGTGAGCACGGCGAGATCCCGGTGTACGGCGGGCTGCTGCACCGGAGCCTGATCACCGGTGGCGAACCGCTCCACCAGTCGCCGCGTGATCGACGGCGCGAGCAACGCGTCCCCGGTGTTGACCAAGCGGACTGCTGCAGCCAGGTGCTCCGGCGTCACGTCCTTCAGCAGGAAGCCGCTGGCCCCTGCGGCCAAGGCGGCGTACACGTAGCGATCCAGGTCGAACGTCGTCAGCATCAGCACCCGGCAGTCCGGCGACTCGGCCAGGATGCGCCGAGTGGCTTCCAGACCGTCCATTGTCGGCATCCGGATGTCCATGAGTACGACGTCGGGCCGCAGCCGCCGTACCGACTCAACGGCCTCGTGTCCGTCGGCGGCCTCACCGACCACCTCGATCCCGCGCGCGGTCAGGATCATCCGGAACCCGATCCGCACCAACGCCTGATCGTCTGCGATCACCACGCGAGGCTCCGCCGTCACGGCCGCTCCAACGGAATCTTCGCCCGCACCCGGAACCCGCCGCCGAGTCTGCGCCGTGCATCGAGGTCCCCGCCGTACACGGCCACTCGCTGCCGCAACCCCAGCAGGCCGCGCCCCTCCCCGTCCGGCCGCGGCGCACGACCACCGGACAGCACGCTGGGCCCGGTGTTGAGCACCTCGACTCGTAGCGCGTGGTCGGCGTACCGCACCGTCACCTCCGCCTTCACGCCGTCGCCGTGCTTGAGCGCGTTGGTCAGCGCCTCCTGGATGATCCGGTACGCCGTGACGTCGACGCCGGCGGGTAGCGGCCGCGGCTCGCCTGAGATGCGCACCTCCACCGGCAGCCCGGCGAACGCGATCCGGTCGATCAGCGGACTCAGCCGACTCAGGCTGGGCTGTGGCGACAGCTCCTCCGACGAGGCCGAGTCCGTGCCGTCCGCCGACGGCGCGAGCAGGCCGAGCAGGTGCCGGAGCTCGGTCATCGTGTCGCGTCCGGCCGCCTCCACCGCGAGCAGCGCCGCCTCGGCCTCGGCAGGATCGGCCAGCACGTGCCGGGCGGCGCCGGCCTGGATCACCATCACGCTCACGTTGTGGCTGACGATGTCGTGCAGGTCCTGCGCGATCCTGGCCCGTTCGGCGTCGACTGCGTTCTGCGCAGCGCTCTCGCGTTCGCGTTCCAGCAGCCAGCCGCGTTCCTCGAGCGCCCGGGCGTGCGCGCGCCGGGCACGGACGAGCGCGACCGCGAGCGCCACCGCCGCCAGGCAGGCGATGACGAGCAGCCAGGTGGTGATCACAAGGACCACTGTCCCAAGGGCCCGGTGAATCCGCATCATCCGCAGGTGGCACGCCGTACATCCCCAGGATGACGTGGCCCGGACGTTACGTCCGCAGGCTGACGTACGGCGGCCGCCGGCAGCCCTAGCGTGAACACATGACGGATGCAGAAGGCAACGAACAGTCGGTCGTGCGGCTCACCGACGTCCGCAAGGAGTACGGCGAGTCCGTCGCGCTGGACGGGGTGTCGCTGGAGATCCATGCCGGGGAGGCGGTCGCGGTGATGGGACCGTCCGGCAGCGGCAAGTCGACGCTGCTCAGCATGGTGGCCGGGCTGGACCGGCCGACCTCCGGGTCCGTCGTGGTGCACGGCGAGGACCTGGGCGCGCTGGACGAGAAGGGCCTGGCGCTGTACCGGCGCCGCCGGATCGGCATGATCTTCCAGTTCTTCAACCTGCTCGACGACCTCTCGGCCCTGGACAACGTCGCACTGGCCGCGCAGCTCACCGGCACCTCCGCGTCGCACGCCCGCAAGCGTGCCATCGAGCTCTTCGAGGAGCTCGGCATCGCGGGTCGACGCAACACGTACCCGGCCCAGCTCAGCGGCGGCGAGCGGCAACGCGTCGCGGTCGCCAGGGCACTGATGAACCGCCCAGCCGTGCTGCTCGCGGACGAACCGACCGGCGCGCTGGACACCCGGGCCGGCGAACAGGTGATGGACCTCCTGCTAGACCTCAACCAGATCGGTCAGACCCTGCTCCTCGTCACCCACGACCAGCAACTCGCCACCCGGTGCGCGAGCCGGCTGATCGAGGTTGTCGACGGACAGGTCGCGCGCGAACGCAGTCTGGAGCCGACGCTGTGAGCGCCGTCTGGCCAGTCTCGCGAGCCGCGGTACGGCGCCGCCGGCTGCAGACCGTCGTGATCGGGGTGGTCGTCGGATTGTCGACAACCATGATCGTGGTCGCCTTGGGACTGCTCGCCGCCTCCACCGGACCATTCGAGCAGGCGTACGCGCGGCAAAGCGGTGCGCACCTGGTGGCGTCGTACGACCGGAGCAAGGTCTCGGAGACGCAACTGACCGAAGCCGCGGGCAAGGCCGAGGCGACTGCAGGGCCGTTCGGACTCGCCGATCTGGAGCTGAACATGGGTGGGCGCCCGATGCCGCTCGTGGTCGCCGGTCGCGCGGACCCCGGAGGCGCGGTCGACCGGCTCAACGTGTGGGAGGGACGGTGGGCAGACACGCCCGGTGAGATCGTGCTCAACCGGAACCCGGTCGAGTCCGGCAACCAGCGCGGCGCGGCGACCATCGGGACAGAGCTCACGACCGGCAACGTCAAGCTGACCGTTGTCGGGTTCGCCTACAGCGTCAGCAAGTCGGCCGACGCCTGGGTCACGCCCGAGCAGATGACCGCGCTGAGGCCGACCACGACGCAGATGCTCTACCGCTTCTCGCCGGCCTCAACCAACGCGGAGGTCACCGCTGGTCAGTCCGCAGTCACCGCGGGCCTTCCGTCCGGTGCGCTGCTCGGCACCCAGTCCTATCTCGCGCTCAAGGCCACCGCTGCCAGCGAGCCGAACACGTTCGTACCGTTCCTTCTGGTGTTCGGCTGGATCGGTCTCGTCGTCGCCGTACTGATCGTTGCGAACGTGGTCAGTGGTGCGGTGGTGGCCGGCTTCCGGCACATCGGCGTACTCAAGGCGCTGGGATTCACGCCGACCCAGGTGATGACGGTCTATCTGGCGATGATCTCCATCCCGGCGATCGTCGGCTGCGCGCTGGGCACCGTGCTCGGCAACGTGCTCGCGACTTCCTTGCTGACCAGGGCTTTCGAGAACTACGGCGCCGAGGGGCTGGGCGTTCCGCTCTGGGTGGACGTGGCGGCGTTGATCGGCGTACCTCTGCTGGTTGCTCTGTCCGCCCTCGTGCCCTCGCTGCGCGCTCGTGGGTTGTCGGCCGCCCAGGCGATCAGCGCGGGAAGCGCGCCGCGGGCCGGGCGAGGACTGCGGGCCCAGCGGTGGTTGAGCGGCACCCGGTTGCCGCGGGCAATCAGTCTCGGACTCGGCCTGCCGTTCGCCCGACCCGCGCGTACCGCGTTGACGCTGGCAGCCGTCGTACTCGGTGTCACGAGCGTGACGTTGGCGGTCGGCCTCGGCACGTCGTTGACGAACTACCAGACCGCGGCGAGCCGCGTGGGCGCCGTCGACGTGACGATGTTCGCCGGGACGACGGAGGGCAGCGGGACGACGGAGGGCAACGCGCCGGCGCCTGCTCCGGGAAGCAACACACCGCAGCGGCAGGTCGCCAAGTTGAGCGATCCGGCGGACGAGGCGCTGCTCCGATCGACATCCGGGGCTGCCTACGTGACGGCCAGCCGGGATCTCCCGATGCGGCTCGCCGGGACGAACCAGGAGCTCCGGGTCACCTTCTACCGTGGCGATTCCACGCAGATCGGCTACCGGGTGCTGGAGGGACAGTGGTTCGACGGGCCGGGCCAGGTGGCCGTGTCCGAGCGCTTCCTGAAGCAGCGCGGGTTGTCGGTCGGTGACACGATCACGCTGGAGTCGAACGGGAAACGCACCCAGGTGCGGATCGTCGCCAAGGCGCTCTACAACTCAGGCGACGAGATCCTCTCCAACTGGGAGACGCTGGCGCTGATCGCGCCGGACCTGCGGGCGATCCTGTACGAGATCCAGCTCAAGCCCGGGACCGACATCGACGCCTACGTGAAGGCCGTGCAGGCCGGCGACCCCGGACTGGAAGAGGTCCCCGGCCAGGATCCGGGTACGTTCGTCGCCGTCGTCCTGGCAACCGTCATTCTGCTCACCCTGATGCTCGGCACCGTGGCCGCGCTCGGCGTCTTCAACACCGTCGTGCTCAACACCCGCGAGCGCCGCCGCGACCTCGGCATGCTCAAGTCCATCGGCATGACCCCCGGCCAGGTCACCACCATGGTCGTCACCTCGATGGCCGCGTTGGGCGCCATCGGCGGAGTCCCGGGCATCCCCCTGGGCATCCTCGCCCACCGCCTGGTCGTCCCCGCCATGGCCAACGGCGCCCAGGTCGCCTTGCCCGCCTTCATGCTCGACGTCTACCCCCTCCCCCTCCTCGCCCTCTTCGTCCTCTCCGGCATCCTCCTCGCCGCCCTCGGCGCCTACGTCCCAGCCCGAGCCGCCGCCCACACCACCATCGCCAAGGTCCTCCACAACGAGTAATCCAGCTGACGGCGGCCTCGTCGTGCGCAAGACTCTGCGGATGGACGAGGCCGTGCTGGGGAATCGGGTGGCTTGGGAGACGGCGTCTTACAAGTACGTTCGGGAGTACGACGAGTTGCTCGAGGAAGCGCGGAGTGGGCCGCGGTTGTTCGAGCGAGAGGCGGAGCTGCTGCGGCCATTGCTAGGCTGGCGGCCGACGGTGGTGCACTTTCAGAGTGGGAACGGGCTCGACGACGTGGCGTTGGTGAAGGCCGGGGCCGGTCGAGTCGTGGGGGTGGATTACAGCGCGGTGGCCGCGGGGGCGGCTCAGCGGCGGGCGGTCGAGCTCGGGGTGAGTTGCCGGTACGTCGTCGCCGAGGTTCCCGGCGTACCGGTGAAGGACGGGAGCGCGGATCTCGTCTACACCGGCAAGGGCGCGCTGATCTGGATGCGCGACATCGACGCGTGGGCGCGGGATGTCGCGCGAGTACTGCGGCCCGGCGGCCACCTGTTCGTGTACGAGGCGCACCCGGCGGTGCCGTTGTGGACGTGGGACGAGGACGAGCCGCGGATCCGCCCGGACCGCAGCTACTTCGCCGAGTCGCACATCAACGACACGTTCCCGGCCAACGGCGCCCGCGAATGGCAGTGGAACCTCGGCCACATCGTCACCGCGGTCACCGCGGCCGGCCTCCGCCTCGAAACCCTCGAGGAGTACGCCGAACCGTTCTGGCGACCCGCGGACGGACACGCCGCGGCCGCCTGGTCCGGCCGCCTCCCGAACGCCTACGCCCTGCTCGCCCGCCGCCCCTGAATCACCAGGTACTCGGCGGGTAGCACGGAGTCGTAAGAGGCGAAGAGCCGCACGAGATCGTCCCGAAGGTCCGGCCACCGATCACCCAGCGCCGCACGCGCTATGACGACCGGCCCGAACTTCGTCGCGTAGAACTCAGCGGCCGCCGAAGGCGACTCGTGACGGATGACAGAGACCTCGCGGGCGAACCGCAGCGAGATCCCGGTGCCCTCGAACAGCTCCTGCACGTGGTCCTCATCGCCCCATCCCAGCGGCGCATCGACGTACGGCGGATCCGGCGGGAAGTACCCGCCGACGACCCGGAAGAAGTCACCGATCGCGCCGGAAGGGGTCCACGTGCACAACCCCAGCCGCCCGCCCGGCCGCAGTACCCGGGCAATCTCGTCGGCGACCACCTCGTGCCGCGGCGCGAACATGCAGCCGAAGGTGGAGAGCACCACGTCGAAGTGCTCGCCCGGATACGGCAGGTCCTCCGCGTCACCCTCGACCCACTCGATCGCGAGTCCGGCCGCCCGCTCGCGCGCCTTCGACAGCATCGCCGGAGTCAGGTCCAGACCCCTCACCCGGGCGCCCGCCTCGGCAGCCGGGATGGTCGCGTTCCCTGTCCCGCAGGCAACGTCGAGGACGTCCTCACCAGGCCGGACTCCCACGGTCCGCACCAAGCGCGAGCCCACCTCGTACAAGCCCTCTTGACGCATCATCGCGTCGTAGTCCCCGGTCGACCAGGTCGTCCGCACCATGCCCTTGTACTCCGCCAGTTGCTGCATGACTTCCAGGATCGGCAAGCCGCGACCCCACAGCATCGCCCGGAACAGCCAACTCCCGAGCATGGCCTGCTCAGGCCATCAGGCCCAGCTGAGTTGCCCGAGAGACCGCCGCCGCACGGGTGGAGCAACCCAACCGCGCATAGATGTTGGCCACATGCCGATGCACGGTGTGCTCACTGATCACCAGCTTGGCCGCGATCTCCCGGTCACCGAGTCCGGCGGCCACCAGACGCAGGACCGCCACCTGCCGGGAAGTGAGCGTCCCGCCCCGAGGGACCCGAGCCAGCTCCGCCCGAGCCCGATCCACGTCGTACGGCGCCAGGTACAACTCGCAAGCGTCCTCGAAGCAGACGTTCGCGGCCTCGTGCTCGCCGAGCGCAGCCGCGTACAGGCCTTCCAGAAAGCGCGCCGCCGCCCGAAGCGGCCGTGTCCCCACTGTCAGCGCGATCCGGCGGAACTCCTCGAGATGCGCGCCGGCCGCATCGAGGTCGCCCAGCGCAGTCTCCGCCCGGACGAGCAACTCGAGCGGCCACGCGCGGTCCACAGATCCCTCGGCCGGCAGTTGCCGCAGCACCCGGTCCAGCACAGCCCGCGCGGCCGCCGGATCGCCCCGGTCCAGACAGAGCTCGGCCAGCCCACGCTTGGCCATCGGATGCCACGGCACGTCGTCGAACAGCGCCGCGGCCTCCTCCAGCCGCCCCTCTCGCCTGCGCAGCTCACCGAGTCGCACGACGGCCTCCGCCCGCCAGTACGGCCGGTTCGCCGTCAGATCCAGCTGCGCGCCGGCGAGCTCCACCTCCGCTTCGCTCTCCCGCCCGTACCAACCGAGGATGGCGGCGTAGTGCGCCCGGCAGACCCCACGGACGAACCGCGCCTCCATCCGCCGACTGAACTCCTCCACCTGCCGGCACCATTGCGCGCCGCGCTCGTAGTCGCGAACCTCCTCACACACCTGCATCAACCGGCAGCACGTCCACGCAGCCGGTGCGAGGTTCTCGTACTCACCGCCGAGCGCAGCCGCTGTCGCCTCATCGAGGCACCGCATCCCTTGCTCCACAGCGCCCTCGGCCACCAGCACAACGCCTTCGGTGGCAAGGCTGAACATCTCCAGATCCACAGCCCGATGCCGCCGACCGATCTCCTCAGCCTGTACGGCGAGCTGCCGCGCCCGACCGGTCTCCCGCCGACCGAGCGCGGCGTTGGCGTCGAACACCGTGAGCCAGCCCCGCTCCGGGCAATCCACGTCGCCGAGCAACCGCGCGGCCCGGTTGAACCACCCCTCAGCCACCGCTCCGGCGCCATGGAACTCGTTGTGGTCATCACCGAGCCACAAGGCCATCCGGGCAGCACCACGTACGTCGTCGGCCCTCCGATACAGGCGATAAGCCTGCTCACGCGCCTGCAGACAGGCAGTCACGTCCTCCAGCCACCAGTTGGCCCAGCTCAGCCCTTCGTACGCCTCAGCAGTCGCCACAGCCTCGATTGCCTGCGCGAACCGCAGCCGAGCGTCCGGCCAGGCGCCCCGTGACAGGGCAGCCCGGCCGGCCTCGACGGCGTCGTCGTACACAGGCCAACGCTGATCCTCGCCGGCCGTGGAACGCAAGAGCCGACTACAAGTAGGCCAACAGCTGGGCCTCCTCGTGGTCGAGGTGAGCGATCAGCGCGTCGACCAGGCGATCCACCTGCGGAAGCAGGTCCGGAGACGGCTCCGAGAGGTGC
>NZ_JBSFBL010000022.1:97570-123338 GCF_053592935.1 Kribbella sp. NPDC002412 | reverse complement strand
GCGCGAGCCCGGTGTTCTTCACCGCGGACGCCGTACCCGCGTACACCAGCGTCCCGGTCGTCAGCGTCGGCGCCTTGCTGCCGACGTTGCGCCGCACGATCACCTGGTCGAGGTCCGGCGTCGGCGGAATCGTCCACGCCAGGTTGGCGGCCAGGTAAGCGCCACTACCGGTGAAGGTCGTGAGCTTCGCCGGCGCCAGGTCGGCCGTGCTGAAGACCGTCCGGACCAGCGGCAGGCCGGTGCCGTCGGCGAACTCGAGCACCTCGCCGATGATCTTGTACGGCGTGTTGTCCAGCAGCGGCGCGTTCGGCGTGATGGTCGCCTTCCGGGTCGCCGCGTCGTAGGTGACGCCGGCCGGGATGAGCGCGCCGGTCTTGCCGTGCACCAGCTTGACCCGGCCCGGCGTGACCGTGCTCGGGTTCATGTCCCGCGGGAACGTGAGCGTCGGCGTCACCGTCACCGCCGCGCCGGACGAGAGGTCCGCCGGCGAGACGTCCAGGGTCGAGCCTGGGAAGCCGCCGTGGTCCGGCACACCGGTGCCGCCCTCGCTGACCGTCAGTGTGTAGGGCCGGGAGTCGCGGGAGCCGTTGGTGTTGCGCACCGCGATGTACGTCGTCCCCGCCTCGGCGCTGACGTCCGTGTCCGCGGTCAGCTTCTGCCACTTCGGGCCACCGGTGGTCGGGTCGATCTCGTTCGGGAACGGGTTGTCGGTGAGCGCCGCCGGTCCGAGGGTCGCGTCGTACACCTGGATCTCCGGGCCGACGTTGACCGGGAACTGCTCCTCGTCGAAGAGCGCGCCGGTCACCGAGACCTTGAGGTTGCGGGCCGCGGCCGAGTCGACGGCGTACCAGTCGGTCTCACCCTCGACGCTGATCGGCGCCGAGATGGTGGCCGGCGTCGACGCGGTCACGGTCAGCTTGGTCGCCCGGGCCGGCTGGTCGTTGCCGTCGGCCGGATTGACCGGGAAGTCCGTGGTCCACTTGCCGCCGAGGGCGGCGTACGCGTCCAGGATGCCGGCGCCGTAGTACGGGTCGGTGCCGCGCGGACCGGCGTCCCGGGCGAGCACCTTGAGCCGGGTCGCGATCTGCGCAGGGGTGAACGCCGGCCACTTGTTCTTCACCAGTGCGGCCACGCCGGCCACGATCGGCGCCGAGCAGGAGGTGCCGGTGCAGTACCAGTACGGCAGGTAGCCGGGCGGGGTCATCGCACGGACGCCCGTGGTGAGCAGGTTCCAGCCCGGGGCGGCGACGTCGACCCAGTCGCCGTACGAGCTGAAGCTGGTCAGGGCGCCGCCCTCGTTGGTCGCGCCGACCGCGATCACCTCGGGGTAGGCGGCCGGGTACTGGAACACCGGGCTGCCGTCGTTGCCGGCGGCCACGACCACGGTGACGCCGGCGTTCACGGCGTTCCGGATGGAGTCGTGCAGGACCGCGTTGTCGCCCGGGCCGCCGAGGGACATGTTGATCACCTTGGCGCCGTGCGCGACCGCCCAGTCGACACCTTCGGCGATGTCGACGTCGTACCCGCTGCCGGTCGCGTCCAGCACCTTCACCGGCATCGCCTTGGTGGTCCAGCCGACGCCGGCCACGCCGATCCCGTTGTTCGCGGCCGCGGCGATGATGCCCAGCGTCATGGTGCCGTGGCCGTTGTCGTCGATCGGGCCGCGGTTCGGCGAGGTCGCGTTGTACCCGGGCACCAGCCGGCCGGCCAGATCCGGGTGCCCGGCGTCGACGCCGGTGTCCAGCACGGCGACGATCTGGTTGCCGGTGGACTTGGACAGGTCCCAGGCCTGCGGCATCCGGACGGTGTTCAGGTACGCCGCCTGGTCCGTGCCGTACCACTCGTCGTTCGGCACGGCGGCGATCCGGCGCTGGTAGTTCAGCGAGGCGAGCTCGACGGCCGGGTCGGCCTTGACCTTCTTCAGCAGGTCCGGCGCCGGCAGGTCGCCGGTCAGCTTCACCACACCCGCGGCGGCGACCGACTTGTCGGCGGTCGCGCCGGCCTTCGACACCGCGGCCTTGCGGGCCGAGTTGGTCGCCTTCTTCTTGAACTTGACCATCACCGAGTTCGGCTCGAACTCGGCCTTGGACGCGGTCTGGTGGGCCGTGAACGGCGGCCGGTACGGGCCGGGCTCGGCGGCGGAGCCGGACGAACCGGTCACCACGACCAAACCGGCCGCGACCAGGGCCGCAGGCACGGCCAGCCGCAGCATGCGGGCAGAACGGGACAACAAGGGAACCCCCAAGAACCTTCAGACAGGGCGGAAGAGCGGGCAGCGGATCACGGCCTCACGACTAAATCGCGTGAACCACCTACGGCGTTACACGAAAGCTGCTGGACTCGACAACGGTTTGATCAAGGCTGGACAGCTGGCGAGCTCGCGTTGGGCCATCACCCCGGGATGCTGGGATCACCTCTGGGCGAGCTCTGGTACGGCGGCTGGGTCGAGGGAGCGGCCGGCGGCGACGGCTGCGTCGTACGCGTCCTCGCCCAGCGTGAGCCGTGCTGCCTGCTGTGCTGCGTCGCGCAGGCTCTCGTCGGGCAGGTAGTACGCGTAGACGTCGGCACCGACCGTGTCGCGCAGACCGGTCGCGGCTCCGAGCAGAGTGGCGACGCGGAGGTGGTTGCCCTCCTTCGACTCGATGACCGCGAGGCTCTCGACGAAATAGGCGAGATTGGCCAGATCACGGGTCTCGCGGGACAGCGCGATGCCTTCCTCGACGCGCCGCCGGGCGAGTTGGTAGTCGGCGAGCGCGAGGGCGGCCTGGGAAAGGTTGTAGAGGGCAACGTACGTCGCCAGCCGGTCGCCCCGCCTCCTGGCCAGGTGAAGACCGCGCTCGATCTCCGGTACGGCGGCCGCGGGATCACCCCGAAGGAGCTGCAACGTGCCGAGCCAGACGTGGACGAGCGAGGCCAGCCAGGGCGAGCCACGGTCGTGGAGGGCGAAGTCGAGGGCGACCCGGAAGCGGTCCTCGGCCAGGTCGAGGTCGCCGCCCGCAAGAGCGGCCAGCCCGGTCCCGGCGATGGCCTTGGCGCGGACCTCGGGATCGTCCTGATCCTTGGCACAGAGATCGGCCGCGGCCCAGTACGACGCGGCCGCCGCCTGGTCCCCGGCGGCGTACGTCATCGTGGCGGCGGCCAGGTTGACGCGGCTGCGTTCCCACGGCGGGAGCTCGGCGGCCAAGCACTGCTCGGCGAGCCGGCGGCCGATCGTGAACTGGCCGCGCATCCACCAGTACAGCCACATGAACCAGGTGATGCGCGCGGCGGTGGTGGCGTCGCCGGTGTCGAGGGAGCGTTCGACGGCGACCAGGAGGTTCGCCTCCTCTTCCTCGATCCGCTCGAGCCACTCGACCTGGTCGGCGCGCTCGTACCCGGCCGCCGCCTGTTCGGCGAGGCTGAGGTAGACGCGGGCGTGGGCACGCCCGGCCGTGGCAGCGCGGTCGCCGACGAGCAGACTTCGGGCGTACTGCGCAATGGGTTCGAGCAGGTCGAGACGGTCGCCCCGGACGCGAACGAGCGAGTGCTCGGCGAGGTCCTGCAGCAACCCGAGTACGTCGCCGTCGGCCGCCACCGCCTCGACGGCCTCGAGCGTGGCGCCACCGCGGAACACGCCGAGCAGCGTGAACAGGCGCTGCTGATCGGGATCGAGCAGGCTGTAGCTCCAGTCGAGAGTGGCCCGCATGGTGCGTTGCCGCTCCGGCAGGTCGCGGGCGCCCGAGGTTCTGCCCGCCGACTCCAGTCGATCGAGCAACGCTCTGGGTGACAGCAGCCGCAGCTGTGCGACGGCGAGCTCGATGGCCAGCGGCAGACCCGCGAGGCGGTGACACAGCTCGGAGTACGCCGGTACGTCGTCCTCGGACGGCCGCGCTCCGACCGCCAGTGCTCGATCCAGCACGAGAGCACCGGCCGCGTGGGCGCGGATGTCGTCGAGCGTGACGGAGTCCCGCGCCGGCAGGTCGAGTGGTTCCACGATGTACTCGCGCTCGCCCCGGACCCGGAGCGGCGACCGACTAGAGACGAGCACGGTCAGCGCCGGACACAGGGCCGTGAGCTGCCCGGTCGGGGCCGCGGCGCTGAGCAAGTGCTCGAAGTTGTCAAGCACCAGCAACAGGCGCGAGTCCCGCAGTTGCGCAGCCACCAGGTCGAAGGCACCCGGTGCATCGACACCCGCGAGACCGAGCGCACGCCCGATCGTGGCCATCAACGTCGACGAATCAGCAAGCGGCGCGAGCGAGACCTGCACGACGCCGTCCGGGAAGTCAGCCGCGAGTACGTCGGACACCGCGGCCGTCAGCCGGGTCTTGCCGACGCCGCCGGGCCCGGTGAGTGTCACCAGGCGGGCTCCGTCGCGGACGAGCGCGGCGATCGCCGCGATGTCGTCGTCGCGGCCGAACAACGGGGTCGGCGGGACCATCAGGCCGGTCGGCCGGCTCACCGGTTCGGCAGTCTTGCGGCGGGGAACCGCGGCGATCAGCGCCGCACGCTCACCTTCGGTGGCGCCGAGCGCATCGGAGAGTGACCGGACCGTGTGCGGGTACGGCCGGGTCCGAGTGCCCCGCTCCAGTGAGCTGATGGCGTGCGTGGTCAGCTCAGCGCGCTCGGCGAGCTCCTGCTGGGTCAGTCCGGCGCGCTCCCGCAGCGAGCGCAGGAGCAGGCCGAAGTGCGCATCCGACTTCGCCCCGTCCGCGAACATCCAGGTCTCCCCCGCGCATTGAACTGTGCGAGCAGTGTACGAGTCCTGCCCGTGGTCTGTGGCGCGCTCGGCCACGACGCTGAATCCATGACAACAACCGCTTGGCTCCCGGAAGGCTGGAACCACCCGCTCCGGGTGCCACTGACGACAGGGCACCACCTCCGCCCGATCCGGGCGACCGACGTCGACCTGGACATGCAGGCGGTGATGGGGTCGCAGGAACGACTCTGGTCGCTGTACGGCGAGGCCTGGGGGTGGCCGCCCGCGACGATGACCGCCGAGCAGGACCGCGCGGACCTGGCCCGGCACGAGGCCGAGATGGAGACCCACGAGTCGTTCAACTACGCGCTGTTCGACAACGGCGAGACCGAGCTGCTCGGCTGCGTCTACATCGACCCGCCGATCCACGAGGGGACGGACGCGGAGATCTCCTGGTGGGTCGTCGACTGGCTCACCGGCGGGCCGATCGAGGCAGCCCTCGACGAGCTCGTGCCGCGCTGGATCGCGGCCGACTGGCCGCTCACCAACCCGCACTACACGCACCATCGGACACAGGGGGAACCGAAATGACCAGCACGTTCGTGACGACCGGCGGCAGCCACGCCGCCTCGATCCATCACTCACAGGGGAAGGGATGGGTCCTGGCCGGCCTCGGCGCAGGTCTGGCGGGTATCGCCACCGTCGTCGCTTCGAGCCTCGCGAACGCCGTGTACGACGACAAGCTCGCCGGTGACGCCGCCGGCATCACGGCGAAGCTGGCGGAGCAGACCGGGCCGATCCTCGCGATGCACACCGCAGCCATGCTGTCCGCCGTACTCCTGCTCGTGTTCGCCGCCGGGCTGCGTCGCCGGCTCGTGTACACGACACCGGAAGGTAGTTTGCTCCCGCAGGTGGCCGGGTCCGGCCTGATGCTGGTGTCGGTGGCGCTGCTGATGGGGTCGGCGCTGACCACCGAGTTCGTGTTCGGCGTGAAGGAACCGGACCTGCTGGTGCCGGAAACCGCGGCGTTCTTCGGGCACTGGATCGGCACCGTGCCGTGGTTGTGGGTCGGCGCCGGCGTCGCCGCGCTCGCCCTCGGCATCGCCGGCCGGAAGTTCAAGGCGGTCGCGCCGTGGCTCGCCTGGGTCAGCCTCGTCCTCGGTGCGCTCACCGTCTTCCTCGGCGTCAGCCCGGCGCAGTACATGGCCGGGATGACCGGCCCGCTGTGGCTCACCATCGCGGCGATCGGGCTGCTCAAGCGCAATTGATTGCCTGTAGCAACGGTTTGGCGGTCGCGAGGAAATTCCTCGCGACCGTTGAACCGATCCTCCGGAGTGCACGTGTCCTGGTCCGAGAGCACACGTACCAGACCGTTCCAGACGCATGGAGGATCTGATGAGGAAGTCTTTTGCCGCGACGATCACCGCGCTTGCCGCCGTACTGACACTGTCAGCCTGCAGTACGGCGTTCGCCGACAAAAGCGCTCCCGAAAGCCAGGAAAACAAGGCCGCTCCGGCCGCTGCCAACGCTCCGGCTGCTGCTGAGAAACAGGAGGAGCCGAAGGTGCTGAAGGTCTCGCAGGTGCCGGGCCTGACGCCGATTCTGACGAGTGCGAACGGTCGCACCGTCTACCGGTTCGACAACGACTCGGCGAACCCGTCGAAGTCGACGTGTTTCGACGCCTGCGCCAAGCAGTGGGAGCCGGTGCTCGCCGGATCCGGCGTCGAGATCGACGGTGGCGGGGTCGACGAGCGGCTGATCTCCACCATCGCCCGCCCGGAGGGCAAGCAGGTCACGCTCAAGGGCTGGCCGCTGTACTACTTCAAGGACGACCTGCGGCTCGGCGAGCTCGCCGGCCAGGGGCGTGGTGGCGTGTGGTTCGCGGTCAACCCGCAAGGTGGCAAGGCGAAGTCGACCACCCAGACCGAGACGACGGCGCCGGTCCAGAAGGACGTGCAGACGCTGACCGTCAACGTGGTCGACGGTTTCATGCCGTTCGTCACCAACCAGGCCGGCCGGACCATCTACCGGTTCGACAACGACTCGGCCAAGCCCTCGCGCACCACGTGCTTCGGTGAGTGCACGAAGAAGTGGGAGCCGGTACTGGCCGGCAAGAACGGCGTCAAGATCCTGAGCAGCAAGATCAACCGCAACTCCGTCGGCACGATCGACCGCCCGGAAGGCAAGCAGCTCACCCTGAACGGCTGGCCGCTGTACTACTTCCACAAGGACAAGAAGCTCGGCCAGACCGCGGGCTACGGCGTCGGCAACGTCTGGTTCGCCATCGCCCCCGACGGCAAGAAGGCCCCCCGCTGCCCCTGACCCACCCACACCCCACCGCCGGCCGCCGGGCCTCACCCCCGGCGGCCGGCGGTGTCTACCCTGATCCTCGTGCTCGCGACCCGGCGGCTGGGCGAGGTCAGCGGTTGGTGACCTCGAAGGCGACGACCGCGGCGGCGATGGCGACGTTGAGGGACTCGACGTTGGCGTGCAGCGGGATCTGGAGGTCGGAGTCGGTGCGGACGGTGAGGCCGTTGGTCTCGCCGCCGAGGACGTAGACAGCTCGTGGTGCCAGGTCTGCCTTGAACAGCGACTCCTGTGACCGAGCCGACAGACCGTAGACGTGGTAGCCCGCGGTGCGCAGGAAGTCGACGGCCGCCTCAGCGGTGGACGTGTTCACGATCGGAGCCTGGAAGGCGACCCCCGCCGATGCCTTGATCACCAGCGGACCGACATGCGGCGTCCCCGCCCGCGGCAGGATCACGCCGTCGAACCCGGCCCCGGTCGCCGTTCGCAGGATCATCCCGACGTTTCCCGGGTTCGTCACCCCGTCCAGCAGGAACACGTTCGTCGGCCGCTTCCCACGAGCCCGGACGAACTCCTCCAGCGGCGTCATCCGCGGCGCATCCACGTCCGCGACCACACCCTGGTCGTGCTTCCCGTTCCCCGCCAGCCACTTCACCCGCGTGGCGGTCGCCCGCTCGACCGGTACGTCGTACTTCGACGCCGCCCGGAGGATCTCGTGCAGCGACTGCCCGGTAGCGTTGTCGGCCACGACGAGCTTCGCCACCGACAGCTTCGGGTCGTGCAGCGCCTCGAGGACCGGCTTCCGCCCGTAGATGGTGATCCACTTGTCCCGCGGCGACCTCTTCGATTCCACCCGCCTACGGTAACTTCATATCGCCGCAACAGCTGAGCAACGTCCGTCCGGCACGCTCGGAAGCATGGAACCCTTGCGTACGGCGCTCATCGGTGGCACCGCCTGTGAGGTGTGCGGGCGGCTGCCGCATCCCCGGCGGTTGCGGCTGACCGTGGCCAAGCTGCTCGCGATCTTCCCGGTCGAGTTCGCCCTCCACGCGGTCGTGCTGGCGTTCCATCCGCCGTACGTCGTCGCCGTCACACTGCTCGTGATCGCGACCACTGCGTTGGTGATCTGGGTGATCGAGCCGTCGACGATGCGACTGCTCCGTTCGTGGTTGCACGCACCGCATACCCGGCCCACTTCCGGCGTCGACGCGCTCTGGCGGATCCGGGTCACGCTCGCGGACCGGGCCGGCGCGCTCGAGCGGCTGACGCACGAACTGGCCGAGCTGGACGCGAACATCCTCGGGCTGCACGTGCACCCGATGCCGGACGGCGTCCGCGACGAGCTCGTCGTCTCGACGCCGGACCCGACCACTCCGGAATCGTTGCTGGAAGCAATCGAGTCGGCCGGCGGCCGGGACGTGCACGTGTGGCCGACCACCACGCTCGCGCTGGTCGACGGCCAGACGAAGGCGCTCAGCCTGTCGGCGCGCGTGGTCGGCGACCCGAGCGAGCTCCCGCACGCGGTCGCCGAGCTGCTCGGCGCCCAGCTCGTCACCGACCGGGCCGCGCTGGCCGGTCCACTGCCCGCCGACGGGACCGTGCTCAAGATCCCGTCGCCCTGGACCGGCCTGTTCGCGTTCACCCGCCCCGGCGAGCCGTTCACGCCCGCCGAGTCCGCCCGGGCCTACCGCCTCGCCCAGCTGGCGGAGCTCGCCCTGGTCAGCCGGCCGGGTTAGTCGCCTTGCCGTCGAGCCACAGCACGTTGGACGCGTCCCCGTGCGGCCCCTTGCGACCGACGTGCTTGTCGCTGATCACCGGCCCGTTCTTGATCACGTGCACCAGGGCCATCGCGTGCCCGCGGCCGAGGTCGTAGTCCGCCTTCAGCCAGTCGCAGATCACGCCGGCTTTGACGTCCGGAGCGTCGTACCCGAGCTGCTTCGCCTGCTCGACCAGTGCCCGCGGGGTCCGGCCGGTCTTCTCCTCGATCTTGTCCAAGTACGCCTGGAACGACATCTGGTGTCTCCTTCACGAAGTGTGCTTGCACCAGTGCGTCGATCGGTTCGGCCGGAAATCGACACCCCTCACTCGCCGGTTTGCAGGCCGTACTTGCGCAGCGCCGCGGACAGCTGGCCCTCGTTCTGCGCGTCCACGAGATCAGTGGACAGCTGGCGGAGCTTGACGTTGGTGTCCTGCGAGGCGCGTTTGAGTACGTCGAACGCGACGCTGGCCGTGATCCCGTAGCGGTGCATGAGCACGCCCTGTGCCTGGCCGATCACGGTCCGGGTGATGAGCGCCGTACGCAGCTGGTCGATCAGGCTCCGGCTGTCGTTGAACAGCTGCACGTTGTCGAACGCGACCCCGGCGTGCATCGCGAACAGCAGCACGACGTCGTACGACGTACTTCCGAAGGCGTCGACCTTGGCCGAGAACAGGCTGAACGCCGCCGTGGACCCGGTGACCGCGGGCAACGGCAGCAGCAGACTGCTCCGGTATCCGGCGTTGATCGCCGCCGCCGCGAACTCCGGCCAGCGGTGGTCCGCGGCCAGGTCCGCGATCCGGTGCGGCTCGCCGTACGTCAGGACATCGGCCATCGGGCCGTTCATATCGGTCAGCTGCGCGGCCAGCGTGGCGCGGGCGGGCTCGGCGACCGGGTCGGCGGTCTTGTGGTACCGCGCGACGATCTCCGCCGTGTCGCCGGCGAGCACGGTGATCGAGGCCTCCTCGCACTCCGGCACTGTCCGGACCACCCGGCTGACGAACCGGCCCAGCGTGGTCGCGACGTCGTCGTCCTCCACCAGCCGGCTGACCTCGATCAGTTCCTGCGCCAGCTCCAGAATCCCCTCACCCATGGCTCCATCATGCGCCATGGCGTTTCTGGGTTCGGGGACCCAGACGGGGTTAGGCTCGGTGTCGTGAGCGAGCAGCGCCTGACGGCCAAGGGCCGGGCGACCCGCGGCCGGATCCTGGCCGCCGCGGCCGACCTGGTGCTGCGCCAGGGAGTCGCCCGGACCGGGCTGGACGACGTCCGCCGGGCCGCGGGCGTGAGCGGCTCACAGCTCACGCATTACTTCCACGACAAGCAGACGCTGATCGACGACGTGATCGAGTGGCAGACGGATGCGGCGATGGATCGAGAGCCGGTGCTGGACTCGTTCGAGGCGTGGCGCCGGTGGGCCGACCAGGTGGTGGCACGGCAGACGGCGCGGAAGTTCCAGGGCGGCTGCGAGCTCGGCTCCCTCGCCGGCCAGCTCGCCGAGTCGAGCCCGGAGACGCGCGCTCACCTGGCCGACGGCTAC
This sequence comes from Kribbella sp. NPDC002412, assembly GCF_053592935.1. NCBI lineage: Bacteria > Bacillati > Actinomycetota > Actinomycetes > Propionibacteriales > Kribbellaceae > Kribbella > Kribbella sp. NPDC002412. The sequence goes on along the minus strand of NZ_JBSFBL010000022.1, from coordinate 113,060 downwards.
GACCGGTGGCTCGACCGGTTCCGGCACCACCTGCACGCCATGCGCGACCAGGGCCTGCTGCGCCCCGACGCCGACCCGGACTCCCTGGCCAACACGCTCCTCGCCGCGATGCAAGGCGGCGTACTCCTCTCCCAAACCCTCCGCCGCCCCGCCCCCCTCCGCGACTCCCTGGACGCCGCCCTAGCCCAGCTAGAGTCCTTCGCGACCTAGGCAGCGGAGGATCGCCGCGACCGACTTGTCGACATCTTCTTCGTCCGTGGTCCAGTTGCTGACCGAGATGCGCATGGCGGCCTTGCCGTGCCAGGTGGTGCCGGACATCCAGCAGGTGCCTTCCTGCTGGACGGCGCGGACGACCTTGCGGGTCAGTTCGTCGTCGTCGCCGAAGCGGACCAGGACCTGGTTGAGCACGACGTCGTTCAGTACGGCGACGCCCTGTGCTTCGAGGCTGCCCGCGAACCGGCACGCCATCGCGTGACACCGATCGACGATCTCGGCGATCCCTTCACGCCCGAGTGCCCGAATGGCGGCGTACACGGCGAAACCGCGGGCTCGCCGGGAGAACTCCGGGTTGAACTCGAGCGAATCGCGCTCGCCGTTCTCGTCATGGATCAGATACGAAGCGCGCACGGACATGGCGGCGCGGTGAGCATTCGGCTGGGCGCAGAGCACCAGGCCCGAGTCATACGGGACGTTCAGCCACTTGTGCGCGTCGGTCGCCCAGGAGTCGGCCTTGTCGATGCCTTCCAGCTGTTCTCGCAGGGTTGGGCTGACCGCGGCCCACAGTCCGAAGGCGGCGTCCACGTGCACCCAGGCGCCGGCCGCGTGCGCGAGGTCGCAGATCTCGGCGATCGGGTCGATCGCGCCGGTGTTCACGTTGCCTACCTGCGCGCAGACGATCGTCGGACCGTTGTCTTGCAGCGCTGTTGCGAGCGCGTCGGCCCGCATCCGCCCCTGACCGTCGACCTCGATCGGCACGATGCAGCTCGTGCCGAGGCCGAGGAAGCGCAGCGCCCGGTCGACCGTGTCGTGCCGCTCGGCGCCGGCCAGCACGCGGATCGGCGGGGCACCGATCAGACCGTCCCGCTCGACGTCCCACCCCGCTTGCCGCAGTACGGCGTGCCGCGCCGCCGCGAGCCCGGTGAAGTTGGCCATCTGCGCCCCGGTCACGAAGCCGACCGACGTACCGCTCGGCAGCCCGAACAGCTCGACCAGCCAACTCGCCGCGACTTCCTCGACCACAGCCGCTGCGGGTGAGGCGGCGTACAGGCCCGCGTTCTGGTCCCAGACCGTGGTGAGCCAGTCGGCCGCGAGCGCCGCGGGGGTCGCGCCGCCGAAGACGAACCCGAAGAACCGGCCGCTGCCGCTCGGCAACAACCCCTCCTCGACGCCCTTGGCGAGGTGCGCGATCACCTCCTGCGGGTCCGTCGGCTGCTCCGGCAGCGCACCGCCGAGCGCGGCGTGTAGCTCCTCCGCGGTGGCCCGCGGGCCGACCGGTCGCTCCGGAAGCGCTGCGAGATATGCCTGTGCACGCTCGTACGCCTCGCCGAGCGGCCCCTCCCAATCAGTCATGTCTTCTTTGTACGCCGGACGCGTGTGAACCGGCGTGTGACGGCATTACAGTTCGCTGAGGCGCTTCGGCTGGAGGATCTGAATGGCGCGAGTGGTGACCGGGAGTCGCTGGGCGGCGATCGTCGGTTATTCCCTGGTCGGCGCGGCCACCCAGCTGGTCTGGCTCAACTTCGCCGGCGTCACCACCGACGCGGCCACGCAGTACGGCGTGTCCGAGAGCGCGATCGGCTGGCTCGCCCAGGTGTTCCCGCTGCTGTACGTCGTACTCGCGATCCCCTGTGGTCTGGTCCTGGACCGCTGGTTCCGGCCCGGCCTGGTCGTCGGCGCCTGGCTGACCTTTGCCGGTGCTGCTGTGCGGCTGGTCGGCGACGACTACGGCTGGCTGCTCGCCGGGCAGATCATTGCCTCGATCGCCCAACCGCTCGTGCTGAACGCGGTCACCGGCATCACCGGCCGGTACCTGGCCCCGGACGACCGGCCGAAAGGCATCGCCGTGGGCACCGCCAGCATCTTCGCCGGCATGATGCTCGCCTTCCTCCTCAGCGCCATCTTCGGCTCGTCCCTGCGCCCCATGCTCGCGGTCAGCGCCGCCTTCTGCTTGGGCGCAACAGCGGTCCTGACCATCGCCCTACGCAGCGCCGGCTCTTTCGTCCCCGCCAGACTGCGGCCCGACGAGCGCGTTCCCGGCGAGCGCAGTCCCTTGCGGATCGCTTGGGCCGACCCGCTGATCCGCCGCCTGTCCGTCCTGGCCATCTTCCCCTTCGGCGTCTTCGTTGCCCTAAGCACCTTCGCTCAGGCCCTTCTGGAGCCGGCCGGTGTGAGCAGTGCCGCAGCAAGCGCCATCCTGCTGGTCAACGTGGTCGCCGGCGTCCTGGGCAGCGCCATCATCCCCGTCGTCGTCGCCCGCCGCCGCGCCGAATCGACTCACCTCGTCTTCAGCCTGGGGTTGACCGCGGTCGCCTGCGTCGTACTCGCGGTTGCCCCGGGCGTGGCCACCGCCTTCATCACCATCACCCTGATCGGTCTCCTGCTCCTTCCGGCGCTCCCCATCGTGCTGGAACTCGTGGAACGCCGTACCGGAGAAGCCGAAGGCACCGCGGCCGGCCTGATCTGGATGGCCGGCAACCTCGGCGGCCTGCTCGTCGCCGTCGTGGTCGGGCTGCTCGTCGACCGCCCGTCCGCGGCCTTCCTCGTGATGGCGCTGATCGCCTTGATCGCCGTACCGGGAGCGCGGTCGCTCAAGCGGCCGATCGCCGTACTCCGATCGCCGTCGCAGCTGTAGCGAGCAACCCACCGATGCCCGCGGCAACGAACGTGACGCGGGCGTCGGTGTGCTCGAGGAGAAGGCCGCCACCGATGTACGACACGCCGGCGGCCAGACCGATGGCGCCGTACAGATTCCCGAAGACGCGGCTGCGCATGTGCGCCGGCACGATGCGTTGGAGATGGGTGTTGATGGCGACGTCGAGGGCCGCGATGCCGAGGCCGCGGATCACCTGGAGCGCGAGCGCGGCCCAAATCGCCCACGCGAGGCCGGTGAACAGGTTGCCCACGCTGCTGATCGCGAACCCGGCGAGCATCAGCGCGGGCATGCGGAAGCGGGTCGCGTACCGGGTCAGTACGGCGTACCCGGCGACGAGGCCGATGCCCACGCCGGCGTAGAGCGTCGCCGCGGCGGAGTCGCTTCCGCGCAGCTCGTCCTTGCCGAGGAACACCATCGCGACGTCGTCCACCCCGCTGAACGCGACCACGGCGAAGAACCCGAGCCCGATGACCCGGACAGCCTTGGTCCGCCAGATGTACCCGAGACCGTCCTTGGCATCCGTGATCAACGAGTGGTGTCTTGGTCCGCTCGGCGGCAGCTTCGGCAGCCCGCTCAGCAGGACCGCGGACACGAGGAACGTCGCCGCGTCGATCAGCAGGATCCCGCGTACGTCGATCACCAGGAACAGCCCCGCGGCCACCAGCGGCCCGACCGCCTCCAGCCCGTTCGTCCAGGCCCCGAGCCACGAATTCGCCCGCTCCAGCTCCTCGTCCCTCACGAGCGCCGGCACCGCACTCCGCGAACTGGCCTGAAACACCTGAGCCACCAGACTCCGTACGGCGACCAGCGCGAGGAGCACGGGCAGCGGCGGCAGGGCGACCGCCATGGCCACCACCAACGCCCCCTGCAGGACATCACACGTGATCATCACCCTGCGCAGGTCGAACCGATCCCCGATCGCCCCCGCGAACGCCCCGAACAACCCCGGCGTGAAGTCCCCCGCCAACAGCAACAACGCCACCGCCAACGCCGCCCCCGTCGCCCCCTCGACGTACAGCAGCAACGCCACCAACCCCAGCGAGTCCCCCAGAAACGAAACCGCCCGAGCCACCCACAACCGCCGAAACCCCACCGCCCACCATCCTCTAAGATGGTCCAGCACGTTACACCCGCCGGTGTGGCGCAACTGGCAGCGCACCGCTCTTGTAAAGCGGTGGTTAGGGGTTCGAGTCCCCTCACCGGCTCTCGAGTACTGGTCTTACCCACGCGCGCTACGCAGCCACTCCTCGTCGCTCCGCTCCTCGTCGCGCCCGCTCCGCACGCTCCCACCCGCCCTAACCTTGCGGGCTACCGCCCGCCCGTGCGCGCTGCCGCGCGCCATCGACGGCTCGGCCGGCGCTTCGCCGAAAGATGACCGTTCGTCACGCGGACTGTCGAGTCCGGACGGCTGCCGACCATGGCGCCAAGTCTCCGACATTTCGCGATCCTGCTGCTGAATGCCCCAAGTCCTCATCGAAGCGTCTGACTGTCGCCGGGTCCGAGCTCGTCGATGCGAGTGACGCTGCAGCTATGACGCCCCAACCTCACCACAGCCGCAAGATCCCCCGATCCCATCGCCCGACTCACCGCTGCGGGTAGCCGAGCCAGCGTGCTCTGTGACGGTCTGCAAATCGATTCAGGCACAACTGCAGGCTCAACCCCACCGGCAGGTGCCGTGTGCTTGGTGAGCTGTTCGGCGCCGCGATACACACCCGCGACTCGGCCGCTCATAAGGGGTTTACGCCCGTTGATGGCACAGGGCACGTCGGCCTGGCTGATGAACCAGCCGTTGACAAGGCGCATTTCCGCGACATGCAGGTCGACATCCCCCATCTTTTCGAAAGCGTGGCGCATCAAGAACGACATCGACGACGAGAGCACTGGCAACAGGACGCCTTTGGCGAAGAAGACCAACATCAAAGCTCACGCAGCCACGCCATCGCTTTACCTCAGGAGTCTCGAGACCCAGGCAGGCATACCTATGAGTGACCTCAAGGCAACCCGCCCTACGCGCGCGCTTGCGTCGCTCCCCTCCTGAGGGTGGAACTCGCGGCCTGACCGAGTCCGAGCACTTCAGCGCTTCTCTGGTGCTTGGCCGTGGACCTCTTCGGCTGGGAATCGCGTGGAAGATGCTCGTAGCTTGCGGAGGGCTGCCTCATTGAGGTCGATGTCCAGGACGTCGGCGAGGCGGACGAGGTAGATCACGACGTCGGCTAGTTCGTCGGCGACGCGGTCGTGGAGGTGCTCGTCGCGAACGCGATCCGCTGCGGTGTCAGCGGGGAGCCATTGGAACAGTTCGGCTAGCTCGCCTACCTCGCCGACGAGGGCGAGGATGAGGGATTTTGGGTCGTGGAACTGTCCCCAGTCGCGTTCCTCGGTGAACGCGCGCATGCGGTCTCGCAACTCGATCAGATCAGACACGCCGCGAGCATGACACGGATCCTGGTCCCCGGCTGAATAGGTAGAGTCGGAGGCGCGGCCCGACGGGCTTCCGCCGAACGGCAGCGTTCACAGGACATGCCCCCACCCGCACGACCTTGATTCGTGCTGCCTGGGGACTCAACTCGTGACGCTGTTCCGCCAATCCGGCGCTGGGTTCGTAACGCTGACGCTTGATCAGCAGTTCGCACTGAGGATCGCCGAGCAGATGCTCTTTCACACCGGCCGCCGGGCCGCGCCGGCAGAGGTCAGGTCATGGGAGCGCAGCCTGCCGGTTCTCGCTCAGGACCTTGAGCAGGCTGGGCTCAGCAAGGTCGAGGTACTCGTCGAACATCACCTTCCACTGACGTCGAAGCGAGCGGACGTCGTCCTCGCCGGTCGCCACCCGCGGACGGGCGGACCGTCGTACGTCGTCATCGAGCTCAAGCAGTGGAGTCGCGCAGCCGCCTGGGACGAGGACAGCGAGCTCGTTCTGATCGACGGCTACCCGAACGCACCTCGGCTGCACCCGGTCGCCCAGGTGCGTGGGTATTGCGAGTACATGGCCGACTTCTCCAAGTTCCTGGACGGCCAACCAGACGCTGTCGCGGGTGCGGCATACCTGCACAACGCCATGGCTGAGGCGGATGTGCGAGACCTCTATGACTATCCGCAGGACTGCAGAGGGCAGCTCTTCACCGGTGCACGCCGTGGCGAGTTCATCGAGTTTCTTCGCGATAGGCTCGATCCAAATGTTCCAGGGAGTCCGTACGCCGATCAGTTGATCAACTCTGCGATTGCGCCGTCGAAGCAGTTGCTCGCGGTCGCGGCCGACGAAGTGCAGCGGCGGGAGCGATTCGTCCTGGTCGCCGAGCAGAAGCTGGCGCACTCGCTGGTGTTGCACCAAGTCGAACGTGCGCGGCGCAGCGACAGCAAGTCGGTCGTCATCGTCACCGGCGGGCCCGGAAGCGGCAAGAGCGTGATCGCCTTGTCCCTGCTCGGGGACCTGGCTCGGCGGGGACGCAGCGTCCTCCACGCGACGGGCTCGCGCTCGTTCACTCAGACTCTCCGGAAGGTCGCTGGAGAACGGCAGCCTCGCGTCCAGAGGATGTTCAAATACTTCAACCAGTTCATGGAAGCAGAGCCCAACGACCTGGACGTGCTGATCCTGGACGAAGCGCACCGCATCCGAGAGACCTCTGTCGACCGCTACACCAAGGCCGCGCTCCGGACCGGACGGCGGCAAGTCGACGAGCTGATCGCCGCCGCGCGTGTCCCTGTATTCCTGCTCGATCAGCATCAGGTGGTGAAGCCGGGCGAGCTCGGGACTGCGGAAGAGATCACCCGGTACGCCGCTGACCTCGGCTTCGACGTTTATCAGATCGACCTCGATGCGCAGTTCCGCTGTGGCGGCAGCGAGGAGTACGTCCAGTGGGTCAAACGCCTCCTCGGCCTCTCGAGTGAAGGACCGGGCGAATGGGCGGGCGACCCGGCATTCGATGTTCGAGTTGCCGACAGCCCCGAAGCCATGGAGTCCCTTCTCAAGGACAAGGTCGCAGCGGGCTACGGCGCGCGCATTTCAGCGGGCTACTGCTGGCCGTGGAGTAACCCGCGCCCTGACAACACCCTCGTTGAGGACGTCCAGATCGGCAGTTGGGCTCGCCCGTGGAACGTCAAGGGCGAGCGCAAGGTCGGGCAGGCTCCGCCGGCTGCCCTCTGGGCTACCGACCCCAACGGGTTCGGTCAGGTCGGCTGTATCTACACAGCACAGGGGTTCGAGTACGACTGGAGTGGCGTCATCCTCGGCCCGGACCTCGTCTGGCGCGACGGGCGCTTCACCACGGTTCGCGACGCCAACAAGGACCCCGCCTTCAAGAATCGGAAGGCCACGGACGATGCAGCCTTCGACCGCCTCGTTCGCAACACCTACAAGGTCCTCCTGACCCGCGGGATGATGGGTACAGTGCTCTACTCCCCCGACCCCGAAACCCGGCATGCTCTCCATGAACTGATCACGACAACAGGCTGACGAGCCCGAGAGTGATGAGCCTTCGGGCCACAGCCCACCTCGCCGACTCGGGCGTTGCGATGTACGGCTTGGCTTGTCGGTCTCAGGGACCGCCGACCTGTGGGATGAAGGCGGCCAGTGAGCTCGTGAGCAGTGGCGACAGGACCGTGAGGGCAGTGAGTGGGTTCCGTAGTAGCGAGACGTCGAGGTGTAGGAGGGCCTCGAGGCGAGCCCTGGCCGCCAACCACTCATCTGTTGGTTGGCCGTCGGGTGGGAGAGGGTAGGTCCGGTCGACCATGCTCCGCGCGGATCGCCTCCAGGCGGCGACGAGCGGGAGGTTGAGCACCGAGGCAAGCGCGGCGAACAGTATGCCGTAGTACAGGACGTTGACAGCGGGGAACTCGTGGGCTCGGTCAGGTTGAGCCTCAAGGAGCGCAGCGCGTAGCGAGCTCGCCGTCACGATGGCGGCGACCACACCAATCGCGAACGCTCCGACGCACAGTCCGAGTAGGTCCCACACGCGCAGCAGCCTGGAGATCACCTCACGGTGCGGTTGCGGCTTGCCCCGGTCGGACGGGTCTGTCGAGGGAACCTCAGGCTTGAGCGCGAGCGCAGGCAGGGTCTCGATCTGCCTTCGCAGCAGATGACATGTGTCGTGCGCGAGCCAAACAAGTACGACGAACGGGATGCCGGCCAGCAGGGCGGTGAACAGCACAGAGCCGACCCGCAGATTCAGATACCGGACAGGCAGATCCGGGGTGCCACTGCCGACGATGAAGCGGCCGATGACCAGTACGCCCGTACCTGCCAATGCACACACCAAGTACGTCCTCACCTTGGATGCACTGGCATCGAGACCCCACTCGGCTGCGGCGCGCAGGACGCGGACCGCGGCCAAGAACAGGCCGATGAAGAGCACGCTCGCAGTCGCAGCGACCATGCGCCAAACGGCCCAAGGACCACTGTCGACAAAGGCGTTGCTCTCCGGCACTCCAGTCGATGCATTCACTCCAAGGGCTGCTGCGACGGAAAAGACAAGCACTGCAGAGGCGATCGTGACGACTGGTATCCCGAGACTGTGTTGCATACGACGCACTGTCGCCCCGAATTCCGACCGCAGCTCCCAGCGGCCGATTGCCAGCACACCGAGATTGGCGAACGGCCGATATTCGACGGTACGCCCGAACATGCGCCCTGACCCAGCACAGACGCCCGGCCCGACCGACTCCAACGCGGCCACCTGGGCAGGTTGCTGTCCGCCCGGGCCGGCACGTTCCGATGATGGCCGCTGGGCTGCTCTCCCGTCGCATGACTGAGAGGGCCTGCTTGAGTACGCCTCAGGTGTCGAAGGTCAGGAGAGGTACGTCGTACAGCGCTGGGGTGCGGGGTCGTGTCCAGGCTGGGTCGGTGACCTCGACGACGTACATCTCGGTGAGGAACTGGACGGTGGCTCCGAGGAGGTGGCTGGTGTAGCCGGTGGCTGAGTGGGTCTTGAGGCCGACGGAGACGTGGATGTGGGGGCGGAGTTCCGCGGTTGCCTCGTCGTAGGCGAGAGTGACGCCGCCTAGGGCTTCGACGTACTCGAGGTGGACCGAGTTCCAGACGGGCGCCTCGGGGTCTTCGATGCGTTGGCAGCTGCCGACCAGTTCGACGTCGCGTCGGCCGGCGATGAACATGGGGATGAAGCCCTGGCGGATGTTGTGGGTGCGGACACGGCGGTGTAGAAGTCCTCGCCGTGGTCGAAGCGGACGGCGAATGTCCGGCCGGGAGTGACTTCGGCTGCTTGCACTGGCTGCTCCTTCAAGGACTCTACGGTCGGTCGAGATGAGCAACGTAGCGGAGAGGCGTAACGCTGGCAGGTTGGTGTCAGTGCAAGTGGTTCTGCGCTGAGTGATGGGAGACTGAGCCGTTCTGCTGGGGTGAACGGAGGGGTTATGCGGCGGTTGGTTGCGGTTGGCGCTGTGGTGGCGAGTGTGGTGGCGGGAGGGGTGGTTGCGGCGCCGGCTAGTGGGGCGCCGGTGCCGGGGTTTCGGTATTTGAATCCGGGTGGGAAGCCGGCGTTGGTTGAGCGGGTGCCGGTCAACATCGTTTTCCTGGGTTATCAGCCGGAGAAGGTTGATGTGGCGGCGTTCATGGGTGCGTTGCCGAAGACGCATCAGCCGAAGGTGATGACTCGGTTGATGGCGGGGATCGACGAGAAGATCGGGATCACGTACAGCTACGACTACAAGGTTCGGTTTGCGGATCGGAAGTACCAGGATCGGTTCTTCGGGCAGTTGGCGAAACTGGCCAAGCCGGCGCCGGTGACGTCGTTCCAGGCGGATTACAACGCGCAGCAGAAGAACAATCGAGATGTGACCGCCAACCATCACATCGACGCGCCGAGTGTCGAGAAGTGGCTGGCGAAGAATCCGCCGGCGGGGGTGGACACCCGGCGGAACACGGTGTTCCTGATCAACTGGCACGATCGCGCCGACTTCAAGTTCCACGTGTACACCAAGACCGACGAGCCGGACCCGGACACCGGGTACAACTTCGGCACCGAGCGGGCGAGCCGCAAGATCGTCGCCTGGGGCGGTACGACGGCCAAGGACGAGGAGAGCGGTCTCGGCAGCACCCACCGGATCTGGTTCCACGACCTGTCCGCGGGGCCCGACGCGGCGTCCGGCAGCTGGAACGTCGACGACGCGGACCTCGACGGGGACAACGTGCCGGACTACCGCATCCCACCGGCCTGGGAGTACGCCGCCGGCGGGTACCGGCCGCCGTCCGCGCTGACCGGCGACCTGGCCAAGCTGATCCGGTACGTCGCCCTGCAGCTGCTCTTCACCAGCTCCCCGCTGTACCCGGCGGACCTGCCGGTGGACGGGCCGGCCAAGTCGATCAACCTGGACAGCAACACGTACGAGGGCTGGCCGGGGACCGATGCCAACAGCAAGTACATCAAGCCGCCGCTGGTCAAGGCCGAGCTCGGCGAGGTGCTGAAGCAGACCAAGCTGACGTACGACGACCAGGATCTCGCGTTCGACGGCGAGGCCAAGCGCTGCTACGACGCGTTTCTCAACAACGTCTCCTGCTATCCCGAAGAGGGACTGGAGCCGTTCGCGAACTTCTACCTGCAGAACAAGCGCGAGCTCAGCCGGGTCCTCGACGACCAGGGCAAGGTCGACTACGAGCTGCCGATCTTCAACTACGCGGTCGGGCCGGGCGTCGACGTACCGGCGCTGGGATTTGCCGACAGCAACTATGTCGACGGCACCCAGAGCTTCGTCTTCAACTTCGCGTCACCGGACGTGGTCGAGTCCGGCTACGGGCTGAGCACCACGATCATTCACGAGGTCGGGCACCACATCGGGCTGGCGCACCCGCACGACGGGTACGACGGCACGACCGGTGAGTTGTTCGACCCGAGCGGACCGACGTACTTCGCCTGGCTCGGCGACCAGTCGAACACGATGATGAGCTACATCGACCTCAACTGGGACTTCAGCCAGTTCGACCACGACAACCTGGACCGGTTCCGGACCGCCGCGCAGAACCAGGCCGCGAACGACCTCGCCGCCGAAGCCCTCGCCGCGCCCGGAGCGATCCGCGCGTACGACGATCTCGCACGGGCCGACGTCTATCTCGGGCTGGCGTCGAGCAGCCTGCGCAATCACCAGTACGACGCGGCGCGCACCTGGGCCGCCAAGGCGTACGACGCCGTCGCCAAGGGTGCCCGTGACGCGGGCGTGGACGTCGCCAAGGCCGAAGCCGAGGCCCAGGCCGAGTCGCGTGCGACCCGCGCCAAGACCCCCGCCCACCCGAACGGCCTGTACGTCGACACCGAACACGGACCGCGCTCCCAACCCTGACCCCATCAGTCGCACTGAGGCCGGGCACAGTGAAACCACTGGGCCCGGCTTCAGTGCGAAATGACAGTGATTCCCCGGACGCGGCAGACCGACCTTGATCCTTAGCCTGCAAGGAAGGGCTCGTGTCACGGGTCAGGGGGAGGAATCGACATGTGCAGGAAGGTGTCAGCCGCATTGTCTGCGCTCGCAGTGGTGTACGGCATTGCCAGTACGGACGCGCCGGCGGCGCAAACCGCGACAACTGGCAGGGTCTCCGTTGTCTACGGGAACTGGAACTGCCCGAACGGCGGCAAGGTCACCGCGATCCAGGCGTCGAATGCGGGACTGTGGAGGACGAACTGGGACCGGGGCGATGACATCATCACCCCGAAGGTGCACTTGGGTCAGAGCAACACTCTCAACGCGAACCTCTACTGCACCGCAACGCGGACCCGGCGCGGCATGTACGTGTACGCCGTCAACCGCAGCTTCACACCCACGGCGAACAATCAGACATTCTGGCTGTGATCCACGCCCTGCGGCCGTGTGTTAACGGTCTGGCCGGAATGTGCTCCTTGTGGGTATGAGTGTCTTGATCGTGTGTATCGTCGCCGGTCTGATGAGCTTGGTCAGGTGGTGGGTGCGGGAGCGGCACCGGCACGAGCGGGTGCTTCGGATCGTGCCGGGGCTGCCGCTGGGCAGTGTGTACGTCGACGAGGACGTGCACGGCGTACGGGCCGAGATCGGGTCCCGGCGTGAACCGGTCGCAGGTTGATCGGCACTGACCTGAGGAGCGTGATGTCGCAGCCACCGGACCACTGCGGGTTCGAGGACTGGTACCGCCGCGAGTTCCCGGACCTGCTGCTGTTCGCGCGCCGGATCGGGGCGAGCTGGCAGGAGTCGTTCGACCTGGCGCAGGAGGCGTGCGCCAAGGCGTTCCCGCACTGGGCGGCGATCGAGAACCCGCGCGCCTACGTGCGGGTCGCGATCCGGAACGCCTACGTCAAGGATGCGCGGCGACGGCGCGAGGTGCCGGTCAGCCAGGTCGACGACCAGCCGGTGCGCTCGGACCTCGCCGTACGGCGGATCGAGTTCCACGACCAGGAGCGTCAGGTGATGGCCGCGATCCGGCGGCTCCCGCTCGGGCAACGGGTGACCATTGCCTGGAGCATCGACGGTTTCACGCCGGCGGAGATCGCGGAGATCCTCGACCGGCCGCCCGCATCCGTCCGAGTCAGTCTGCACCACGCCCGGGCCGCACTCCGGATCTCGCTGGCCGGGCTGAGAGGAGACCACCATGGCTGACCGCCCGCCGCTCGACGACCACGAACTGGACGCACTGCTGGCCGGATCACACCGGCAGGCTCGCGACGAGGTGGCGGGCAGCCTGAACCTCGAGGCGGGGCTGAAGGAGATCACCGACGGGCCGCCGACCGTGCTGATCGTCGAGGACGACAACGCGCTCGCTGAGGCTCTCGCAGCGATCCTCCAGGGCACCGGATTCGAGGTCCTGGGCATCGCCCAGAGCGGCGAGGACGCGGTCCGGAGAGTTCGCGAGAACCCGCCGAACGTCGTGTCGATGGACATCGGCTTGGCCGGCATGGACGGCTACACCGCCACCGAGATCATCGCCCGGGAGCACCCGTCGTCGCGGGTGGTCATGGTGACCGCACGGAGCGACCGGGCGGCTCTGTTCCGGGGGCTGGAGGCCGGCGCGGTCGGTTTTCTCACCAAGCCGTTCAGCATGGACGAACTGCAGGCCACCTTGCACGAGGCGATTCGCGGCGGGTTCCCGATCGCCGCGGCGATCATGGCGGCGACCACCCGGCGGGACAGCGGTACGAGCGTGCACCTGTTCACACCGTTGGAGAAGACGGTACTGCGGTATCTCGCCGACGACCTGTCGATTGTCGACATTGCTGCCCGGACCGGGCTGTCGACCAAGGAGATCGCCGAGGTTCAGTCGCTGATCGCCGAGAAGATCAACCTTCGCAACGCCATCGAGAACCGCTGACCGTCGAGCAAGCTTTCATGCATGCAAGCTGTCAGCCCGGTGGCGCCAGGCTCCAGCGAACGGGGCCGGAGCCTGGCGGGGTGGGTCACTGTGCGAGGTGGGTTAGCGGGCGACGGGTACGGCGAGGTCGGTGACGCGCACGTTGCTGGGGAAGGTGCCGAGGCGGGTTGCCTTGCCGGTGGTCAGGCCGATGTCGTACAGGCGCATGCGGCCGCCGACCTCCAGTACGGCGAAGCCGCGGTTGCCGTCGCGGCGCGTCGAGATGTCGAACCCGGCCCACGGCCCGGCGTCGACGGTCAGCTTGCCGGTGGGTGCGAGCAGTCCGGCGTTCGCGGGCGACTGGATGACCACCTGGTCGAGCATGGTGTCGATGTCGAACAGGGTTGTCGCGGTGTTCGGGTCGAGGTCGTTGTTCGTGTACGCCGCCGCCGTCACCTGAGACGCCGTGGTCGGTGGCGCGGGCGGGACACCCGGGTACGCGAGTGTGCCGTCGGTGGCGGTCGTGCCGGCGGCCGGCGTACCGGCGGGGTCGTCGAGGTTGTGGCGGAGGTTCTGGCCGGTGTCGCTGATCACCCGCAGGCGGTTCGCGGCCGGGTTGAAGTCGACTCCGAAGCTCTGGCCGGTTAGCGCGACGGTGAGCTGGGAGACCTTGGTGGTCTGGCCGAGGTTGCGGGTGGTGTTGATCGTGTAGATGCCGCCGCGGTCGCCGACGCCGTACAGCTTGCTGTCCTGGACGCGGTAGTCGATGCCGACGAGTCGTTGGTCGTCCTGCAGTCCCTGGACCTTCGCCGTACGCCAGATCTTGTCGGCGGACGTCAGGCGGAACGTCACCAGCCGGCCCTTGTCGGTCAGGCCGATCACGTCGGAGCTCTGAACCTTCGCGGCCGGTGCGGTCTCTGTTCTGGCGCCGGCTGTGGCCTGGGTTGCGTTGCTGAGGACCAGGGCTGTCGCGGGTAAGGCGATCGCGGCCAGCGTCGCCGCGATGACCCGGACGCGTCGTCGTGATTGCTGCATGCTGATTCACCCTCTCGAACGCGGCGCCGATCCACCCGTTGCGGCCGGTCGCCGGACGACACCACCGGTGGGCCCGGCTCCGGTGGCGTCTCAACCTGTTCGGCACTGCCGGTCGATCGGATGTGCTCGGCCGGTGTTCTGTCCGATAGCCGAGCAGGCGGTACGGCGGGCAACTGTCACCCGCCGTGGATGAGGCCCGCACCGCGCATCGCGTCGAGAATCGAGAGCAACCGGGAGGAGGCAGCATGTGGTACGTGGTCATGTTCTCCGCGCTGGCGATCCTGTGTGTGGTCGTGGTCCTGATCCGTAACTCCCGCACGAGAGCCAACGAAGACACCGCGCCACCGGGCAGCACCAGCCCGGGCCACAACACCTCGAGCCACCACAGCGAGGAAGACCGAGCCCACCGCGAACGCAAACGCCGCCGCGCCCAGTCAAAAGCAGACCGCCGCAAACGCCACTGAACCAACCGGGCTAGTTGCTGTAAGCACCTTTGGCGCAACGAGCGGCACGGTGGTACGGCGAGCTGACGCGTAGCCGATGCGTCGACGAGCGGTGCGGCACGACGAGCAGCACGGTGGTGCGACGAGCGGCGCGGTCGTGCCGACGCGCAGCTGATGCTCGACGAGCTGCGCCGTGGAACCGGCGCTCAGCCGGGGCCGACGAGCCCCATGTGGAATCGACTCACTGCGTCGCGCCGGTCCTGCTTGGTGGTCAGGACGGCCCGAGGAACGCGGCGGGCCGCGTTGTGGCGGCGACGTACAGCTGATGCGACGACGAGAGGCGCAGTGGCACCGGCACTCAGCCATGCGTAGATGAGCCGCATCTGGAACCGACGCACTGCAGTGCGCCGGTCCTGCTGCTTGGTGATGAGGAGTGTCGGGCGGGCCGCGGGGTGGCGCCGACGTGCAGGCGGTGCGTCGGCGTCGCTGCGGGGCTGGCGGGTCAGCGCTCGGGCTCGGCTGATGGGCGTGGGGACGCCGGGGCTATGCACGCCTTCTGTGGGGTGCACGGTTTGCGGTTCTTGCCGTCTTGGGGTGGGGACGGGTTCCCGGAAGCGTCGAGGCAGGTGTTGGAGGGTTTGTCCCGTTGGGGTGTGGGGGTTTGGGGGCAGGCGGGCCTCGCGAGTACTTGGCCGACTACCTGGCGCATCGCCGGAGCCCAGCCGACTGCGGCCGTGGTCGGTCGCTGCGCCGGGGTCGGGTTGGTGGACGGCGCCGGGGTTTGGTCGGAGGACTGCGCCGGAGATGAGTCGGCGGACGTGCCGGCTTGGGCGAGCCGGTCGACGAGCCGGAGTCGGACGAACCGGAGTCGGACGGGCGGGAGTCGGA
>NZ_JBSFBL010000022.1:0-97470 GCF_053592935.1 Kribbella sp. NPDC002412 | reverse complement strand
TGAGCCGGGGCCGGATGAGCCGGGGCCGGATGAGCCGGGGCCGGATGAGCCGGGGCCGGATGAGCCGGGGTTGGACGGCTTCGGCTTAGGTGGGCGTGTCGGGTCGGGGGCGGGCGGTTGCGTGGTGCTCGGTGTCGCCGGTCGGGCCGAGTCCGGGGCGGGCGGTTGCGTGGTGTCCGGGGCCGTTGGCCGTGTGGGGTCGGACGGTCGGGTTGTGGGTGGGGCGGACGGTCGGGTTGTGGGTGGGGCGGACGGTCGGGTTGTGGGTGGGGCGGGCGGTCGGGTTGTGGGTGGGGCGGACGGTTGTGTCGAGGGTCGGGTGGACGGGGTTGTTGTTGGGTTGGGGTTGGAGGGCCGGGTTGGGTTGGAGGGGCGGGACTGCGTTGGGGTCGGGGGTGTGGGTTGGGTGGAGGTGGTCGGGTTGGGAGGGGTAGGGCGGCGGAGGGTGGTGGAGTTCGGTTGGGTCGAGGGTGGGGTGGTTGTTTGGGGACGGCTTGCGGGCTGGGTGGCCGGTTTGGTCGGCCAGGGGATGGGTCGCCAGGGGCGGTCCGCCAGGGCGTTGGTGGGCCAGGGATTTGCGGCTGGCGGGTCGGTGGGGTCGTTCGGGAAGGCGTCGCCGGTGGACGGGAGGGGGACTACGCGGCCTGACTGGTACATGCGGGCCAGGGCGAGTACGACGCGGACGTAGGAGGTGGCGTTGTTGTAGCGGCGTACTGCTTGGGCGGCTTGGGTGGGGTTGGTCAGATTTGAGGTGCCGGTGCAGAGGTATTGGGCGGCGCCTTGGGTGGCGTCGAAGAGGTTGTTGGGGTCGGCGAAGCCGTCGCCGTTGGCGTCGGCGTTGACCGCGCGCCAGGTGGATGGGATGAACTGCATCGGGCCCACCGCGCGGTCGTACGTCGTGTCGCCGTCTAGGGCGCCGTTGTCGGTGTCGCGGATGAGGGCGACGTTCGGGCGGCCGTCGAGCGGGATGCCGCGGATTCGGCGGGTTGCTGAGCCGTCGGCGCGCAGCTGGGCGCCGCCGAAGCGCCCGTGGTTGGACTCGACTCGGCCGATCGCGGCTAGCAGGGTCCACGGCACGCCGCAGGCGGGGTCGCTGACAGCGAGCCGTGCCTCGGCTTGCTTGTACGCGCGCAGCGCGACGTCGGGGATGCCGCTCTCGCCGAGCGTCTTGATCACCGGTGCGCCGGCGAGCACCAGCTGTACCGGTTTCGCGACCCGACCCGGGCCGGCGGGGACGGCCTTCAGTTGCTCCGGTTCGAGGTACTCGGCCAGCACCTCGTCCTCGATGAATGGGTCGGCCACCGGAGCCGCCCCAGCCGCGTCGTACCGAACGGTCGCCGAACGGCCGGAAAGCGGAGCCAACGCCGCGAGGGTGACCACCGCGGCGACGGCACCCGCCAACTTCCACCGACCCTGGTCCACCGACCGGCCCTGGCGATGCCGGCCAAGGTGTCGACCAGGGAGTCGACCACCGTGTCGTCGCTCGACGAGCCTGCGCGCTCCGGGCACTCGCATGATCCGATCCCTCCGCCGTCGCGGGGTGCCTCCCCCGCTTTCCCAGTCGTTCGGGGCCGGCGGCGGACCGGATCGGAGGGTTCAGCCGGTGATCTGGCCGGCGAGCTTCTCGGCGTCCTGCTGGCTGTAGTTGCCGGTGATCTGCAGCTTCCCGCCGGGGATGGCGGACTGCACGGCCGGTGCGGCGACGACCTGGTTGCGTACGACGATCGCGAGCTGGTTGAGCGGGGCCTGCTGGGTGGCGAGGTCGCCGGTGAGCTTGGCGAAGAGCTGGGCCCCCGAGTCGTCAAGGGTCAGGTTCACCAGCCAACCGGTGTTCTCCGGCGACTGCGCGGCCTTGACCTCGGTGACGTGCCCGCCGTCCAGCTCGACCTTGCCGAGCACGTAGTTGTAGCCGTCCAGACCGCACACAGTCGGAGACGCAGCCGGCGATGCACTGTCGCAACCACCTGCCGAGGCCTTGAGCACGCGACGGAACTGCACCGCATCAGCCGAAGCCGGCTTGGTCGCGATCGCCGGCGGGTCAGGCTCGTTGGCCCGCCGTACGACGACGACCGCACCAACAGCCAGCACAGCGATCAACACCAGCACCAGTACGCCGACCAACACCAGCGGACCGCGGCTGCGCGGCGGCGGGACGCCGTACGGACTCTGCTGCGCCATGACAGCAGATGCTATGCGCCCAGGAAGTCACCGACCGTGCAGCAGGCGAGCGGCGAGCTCGGCGTTGCGCTGGGCGAAGGGCTTCCACAGCGCCGGTGTCGTGGACACGAGGTCCGGCGGCTCGGCCACAGCACGTTGCCTCCACGTGCACATCCGTCCGCCCCGGATCTGGAACTGCACGAGAACCCCGTCCGCCCACCCGGCCACCTCGAGGTCCAGCGGAGCCAGCGACGACACCTTCTGCTCGGCAACGATCCAGTCGATCGCCGCGATCTCGTGCTGCAGCTTCGCCGCGAACTCGAACCGCAACTCCCCCGCCGCGCGATCCCGCCGCCGTTCCAGCTCGCCACGCAGCCCGTTCACCGCCGCTGGATCACGTTCGAGTACGGCGATCGCGGTGCGGGCAAGGGTCTCCCGGTCCGCCGCGCCGACCCCGAGCAGGGCGGCGAACTCGCGCGCGGAACCATGAGTAGTCCCCGCGTAGGCCAGCGGCAGAACGCGATGGAGCGCTGAGAGCGCCAGCCGGATCTGGACCCCGCCGAGGTAGGGACCGAAGTGTCGCGCCGGGCCGGTGGCCAGATGGGCGAACCGCAACTCGGACCGCTTCGGGCCCTCGTCGTACCGGATGTAGCCGACGACTTCCTGACCGCCCTTGGTCCGGTTCCATCGTGGCTTGGAGTGCTCGAGCAGGTTGCGCTCCAGCCAGGCCGCCTCGTGCGCGGAGTCGCACCACACACCTTCGACCCGGTCGATGCGCTCCACCATCCGGCGCAACCGCGGCCGGTCCCCGAGGTTCGTCCAGTACGACTGCACGCGCCGGCGCAGGTTCACCGCGCGGCCGACGTACAGGACCTTCCCGGTCGCATCGCGGAACCGGTAGACGCCCGGCCCCACCGGAAGACCTCGCGTCGCAGCCCGTGCCGAACTCACCCCATCATTCTCACTTGCCGGCGACGAGATCGAGGCCGACCGTGCCGTCGGACCGCCGAAGTTCCAGACGGTCGTGGTCGATGGTGTAGGTGAGTTTGCCTTTCAGCCTGGCCAGTACGCCGTCCTGCAGCCGAAGCGCGTCGCCGGAACAGCCCTTGTCGGTAACAGCCAGCGGACCGAAGGTCAGCGTGCTCCCGGCCAGCGTGACCGAGCCATGGAATTGGTTGCAGCCGGTCGAACCACTGACCTGATCGCCGACGATGGTGAGGGTCGCCGGCGGCACGCTGTGGTAGTGGTCGACGGCTTCCTTCGTCACCAGGCCGTCGACGGTCCAGACCGTCCCGGCGAGCGGAACGTCGGGTTCGACGACCTCCCGGTCCTGCAGCACGATCGTCGTACTGCCTCGGGTGATGGTGAGCCGATCGCCCTCGAGCTTCCAGGTGGGGCGGTCCGCCAGCAGTTCCCCCAGCCACTTCTCCTGGGCGTCCACGGCCGGACCGCAGCTCATCTCGGTCCCGCCGTACGACGCCATCGCCACCGTGCCGCCGTCGAGCGAGACGTCGCCGCCCATCTGGTTGCACCCGGCGTTGAAGCCCAGCACGCCGTCCTTCGGGAAGTCCAGCCGGAGTCGCGTCCCGGGAGCCAGTGGCTTGTCCTTGCCGTCCTCGGTGACCTGCACGGACAGGTACGACGTGCCAACCGGTGAGCCGCCGGCGTCACCGGCCGCCACCACCTCGTTACCGCAGGCGGTCAATGCCACTCCTGCCACCAGCAACCCCAGGATCCTCATACCCCGAGGATGCGATTCGGCCCCCATTCGTTGCATGACCCGATCGTGTGATGGGATCTGTGGCTGGGTTCCCCGGGTCGTCGGGTTACCGTCCAGGCGCAGGTCGCCCGCTCGGGGAGCGTCCCGGGGAACCCACCACTCAGTTCTTCGCGACCATCAGCCAGCTGACCTGGATGTCGGGGGCGCGGGTCGGGGCGATGGTCACGGTGAGCTTGCCGTCCGCGCCCACTTCGCCGGTGTACACCGCCGTCGGAGTCGCGGGCGTCCGGACGAAGTCCTTGCCCTGTACGGCGTTCTCCGGCACCGCGGACAGGTACGTGTAGGACTGGTTCAGCTTGGAGATGTACATCGTCCGGTTCTCCTCGGACGAGTAGATGATGTAACCGGTGCCGTCGTCGTCCACGAACAGGTTCATGTCCCGGGCCATCCCGACCGGCGAGTCCGCGATCGCGACCCCGGCCTCGGCCCGGGCGTACGTCGAGGTGCTCGTCGGGGACGACGGTCCGTCCGAGTGCACCCACATCACCCACTTGCGGGTGACCTTGTTGTAGATCACCTTCGGCCGCTCGAGTATCGACGGCCGCGCCCAGCCGTCGTCGCGGACGCTGTTCGTCGACAGGTCACGCCACACGATCTCCTTCTGCGCGGCCGTGTAGCCCTTGTAGAGCTTGGCGAAGTACTTGTTGGTCGACCGAGCTCAGCGCTCGCAGCGCGAGCCCCTCACAGGCGAGAACGTGCGCCTCAATCTGCTGCGCCCACCTCGTGACTTCAACGGTCCGTACACATTCGAACACAGTCGATCCGGCTCAGAACTCTTCCCTGTAACCGTTTGAAACCTCCTCTTGCCCCGCGGTCCGATCGTGCCGCATGCTGTCGGGCAGTCTGGGCCCTCACCTGTGGGGGGTGAGGCCGGGCGAGTGGGGCTATCTTGGCCTGGGGGCTACATCATGTTTTCCGCCAAAAGAATGCTGGCGGCAGTGTGCGTGCTGCTGCTGGCGCCGGTGACGACGATCGAGCCGGCACGCGCTGCGGTCGTGCCGACCGGTTTCAGTGAGCAGGTCGTGTTCAGCGGGTTGACGAACCCGTCGAACGTCGCGTTCGCGGCCGACGGCCGGGTGTTCGTCGCCGAGAAGAGCGGGCTGGTCAAGGTCTTCGACTCACTCGACGACAGCACGCCGAGCGTGTTCGCCGATCTGCGCACGAAGGTCTACAACTACTGGGATCGCGGCCTCCTCGGCCTCGCCTTGCACCCCGACTTCCCGGCCGATCCCCGCGTCTACGTGCTCTACACGTACGACGGTCTGATCGGCGGCACCGCCCCGAAGTGGGGAACTGTTGGCGGAACCAACGACCCGTGCCCGTCACCGCCCGGCCCGACCGGTGACGGCTGCCAAGCCAGTGCCCGGTTGTCCGTCCTGACGCCGAGCGGCACGACCGTCGCCGAGCAGGTGCTGATCGAGGACTGGTGCCAGGTCTTCCCGAGCCACTCGATCGGCTCGATCGAGTTCGGGCCGGACGGCATGCTGTACGCGGGCGGTGGCGAGGGCGCGAACTTCAACTATGCCGACTACGGCCAGGACTCCTTGCAGTCCTCGGACATCACGCCCGACAACCCCTGTGGCGACCCGCCGTCACCGACCGGCACCGCGCTCGCCCCGCCGTCGGCCGAGGGCGGCGCGTTGCGGGCCCAGGACATCCGCACCAGCGGAGACCCGGCGACGCTCGACGGATCGATCATCCGGATCAACCCCGACACTGGCTTGGCCGCGCCTGGCAACCCGATGCTGAGCAGCCCGGACCTGAACGCGCGCCGGATCGTCGCGCACGGTCTGCGCAACCCGATGCGGTTCGACTTCCGTCCCGGCACCAACGAACTCTGGGTCGGCGACGTCGGCTGGAGCGCGTGGGAGGAGATCAACCGGATCGTCAGCCCGACCGCGGGCGTGACCAACTTCGGCTGGCCCTGCTACGAGGGCGCCGCCAAGCAGAGCGGGTACGACGCGAACGACCTGAGCATCTGCGAGAACCTGTACACCGCCGGTTCGGCTGCGGTGGCAGCGCCGTACTACGCCTACCACCACTCCGAGAAGGTCGTGGCCGGCGAGAGCTGCGGCACCGGGAGCTCGTCGCTGACCGGGATGTCCTTCTACGAAGACGGCAACTACCCGCCGGAGTACGACGGCGCGCTGTTCTTCGCCGACTACAGCCGCAAGTGTGTCTGGGCGATGCTCCCCGGCGCCAACGGCCTGCCTGACCCCGGCGAGACCGTCACGTTCGCCTCGGGCTACGGCACCACCAGGCTGCAGACCGGGCCGGGCGGTGACATCTTCGCCGTCGACTACGACAACGGCCGGATCATCCGCTACGTCTACAACGGCACGAACAACCCGCCGACCGCGATCATCAACGCGGATCCCACGTCCGGGCCGAGTCCGCTCACGGTCACCTTCGACGGAACCGCCTCGAACGACGCCGACGGCGACGCGCTCACCTACGCGTGGGACCTGGACGGCGACGGGCAGTACGACGACTCGACCGCGGCGACCGTGCAGTACACCTACTCGGGCAGCCGAGTGGTCACCGCGAGACTCCGGGTGACCGACGGCCGCGGCGGCGTCGGTACCGCGTCGACCGAGATCGACGTGGCCAACGGCCCACCGACAGCGACCATCACCGCACCCACTCCGGCGACGAAGTGGAAGGTCGGCGACACGATCAGCTTCGCGGGTACGGCGACCGACCCCGAGCAGGGCACGCTGCCCGGATCGGCGCTCACCTGGGCGTTGATCATGAACCACTGCCCGAGCGACTGCCACGCGCACCAGATCACCACGATGACTGGCGCCAGCGGCACGTTCACGGCGCCCGATCACGAGTATCCGTCGTACCTGGAGCTCAAGCTGACCGCTCGGGACGCCGGCGGGCTGACCAGCGTGAAGAGTGTGCGGTTGGATCCGCAGACCGTCGGCCTCACGTTCGCGACCCAGCCGGCGGGTCTGAAGGTCACGTACTTCTCGAAGACGGTGGGCACGCCGACGACCAGTACGGCGATCGTCGGGTCGAACGGCTCGCTGTCCGCCGACCTGCTGCAGCCGTCCGCCGGCAAGCTCTACCGGTTCGCCTCCTGGTCCGACGGCGGTGCGCGGAACCACAACTTCACCGCGCCGGCCACGCCGACGACGTACACAGCGACGTACATCGCGAAGCGGAACCTGGCGCTCAACCGTCCTGTGGCCGTCTCGAGCGTCTACACCGCGGGACGGGAAGGACCGAAGGCAGTCGACGGGTCGATGACGACGGCGTGGTCGAGCGCGCGGAGCGATCCGCAGTGGCTGCGGGTCGACCTCGGCTCGGTGAAACTGGTCGACCGCGTGCTGCTCAGCTGGCTGGGGTCGGCGTGGGCGAAGTCGTACCAGATCCAGGTCTCGGGCAGTGGGCGGACGTGGAAGACCGTCTACTCGACCACGGTCGGGGATGGCGGCACCGACAACCTCACGTTCACCCCCAACTACGCCAGGTACGTGCGGATCAGCGCGACGACCCGGGGTGTCGCGGGGAGCTACTACTCGCTGTGGGAGTTCGGGGTGTTCCAGGACACCGGGCCGATCAGCGGGATCGGCGGCAAGTGCGTCGACATCTACCAGGCCAGCTCGGCCGACGGTACGCCGACCACGCTGTACACCTGCCACAGCAACGCGAACCAGCAGTGGACCCAGTTCGAGGACGGCACCATCCGGGCGCTCGGCAAGTGCCTGGACGCCCGCAGTACAACGCTTCGCACACCGGCCGTGCTGTGGACGTGTGACGGCAGCGCGGGCCAGAAATGGTTGCCCCGCCCGAACGGCACGCTCATCAACGTCCGCGCCGCCCAATGCCTCGACGCCACCGGCGCCTCCAGCGCCAACGGCACCCGCCTGATCCTCTACACCTGCCAATCCACCCTCAACCAGAAATGGGTCCTGCCGTAGAACGGGTACTGCGCGATCTCGGGGCGCACGGTCCGTTCACTGGGAGACCCGGTCGGTGCCGAGCCGTTGGGTCGGTGTTCGGTTCGGGGTCAGCGGGTGTTCACCTCCGGCGAGGAATGTCGCGATGACGTTCCTGGGAGGGAAGCATGATGCGACGGTTGGTGGTGGCGGGCGCGGCGGCTGTGGTCGCGACGGCTCTGGTGGCTGGTGGCGCCCAGGCTGCGGGCCCGGAGGCTCGGGTAGTCGGTACGGCGACCTTGCCGGACATCCCGCTCGCGGCGTTCTCCAACGCGTTGCTGCCGGGCAGCGTCGCGGACGACCGGGGTGTCGACCTCGGCGGTATCGGCAGCGACTTGTTCCCCGCCGGTCGGCCGGGTGAGTTCTGGACCGTCACCGACCGCGGTCCGAACGGCCAGATCAAGGTCGACGGCGCCAACCGCCGTACCTTCCCGGTGCCCGGCTTCGACCCGGCGATCGTCAAGGTGAAGGTCTCCGGCAGCAAGCTGCAGGTGCTGACCGCGATCCCGATCACCACCCGCCGCGGCGCCCCCGTCACCGGCCTGTCCAACCAGGCGAGCCGCGACGAGATCCCCTACACGTACGACGCTGCCACCCGGCTGAACCTGAACCCGAACGGCCTGGACACCGAGGGCATCGTCCGGGCGCACGACGGGACGTTCTGGCTGGTGGACGAGTACAGCCCGTCGCTCGTGCACGTGTCGGCGCGCGGCAAGGTGCTCGCCCGCTACGTGCCGAAGGGTCTGTCACTGACCGGAGCCGACTACCCGGTGATCGAGGCGCTCCCGTCGATCTTCCTTACCCGCAAGGGGAATCGCGGCTTCGAAGGTCTCGCGCAACTGCCCGGCGGCGACCTGGTGCTGGCGCTGCAGAGCCCGCTACTCAACCCGACCAAGGCGGTCGGCGAGGCGTCCCGGACCACGCGTCTGCTGCGCTTCTCGCCGCGGCGCGGGAAGGTCACGGCGGAGTACGCGTACCAGTTCGACCCGGTCGGCGTGGTCGACCCCGGTGAGGACGACACCACGGAGCTGAAGATCTCCTCGGTGGTTGCCGATGGCCCCGAAACCCTGTTGGTCCAGGAGCGCACGGACAACGCGGCCCGGCTGCAGCGCGTCGTACTCGCGGCCCGCTACAACATCCTCGGCAGCCGCTGGGACGACCCGGCCACGACACCTTCGCTGGAAGCCTCGACGAACCCGCCGGTGCTGCCGAAGAGGCTGTTCCTCGACCTGAACACGATCCCGGGCGCGCCGAAGAAGATCGAGGGCGTGGCGCTGGTCGACCCCCACACCCTGGCTGTCATCAACGACAACGACTTCGGGATGACCGACGGCCCAGCCGCCTTCGACGCCGCCGGCAACCTCGTCGACAGCGGCGTCGAGACCAGGCTGGTGACCATCCGGCTCAGCCGTTGACCCGCTGGTCGGCGCAGAGCTTCGCGATCCAGGCCCAGCCGAGGATGATCGCGACGCCGAAGGCGATGATGGTGGGGCGGGAGCCGGCGCCGGCGGAGAGGCCGGCGAAGGCGCCGAAGAACAGGATGCCGGTGGCGGCGGAGTAGCGGCTGAAGGCCTTGCGGCCGATGCTGCGGTAGTGCGCGGCGACCACCAGGCAGGCGGCGATCAGGCCGGTGAACCCGACGGTGCCGGCCACGAAGTGGCCCATGCCGCGGGCGCTGATCTCGGCGTAGTCGGCCGGGGTGCCTGCCGGGAAGCCGGCTGCGGGATCGGCCGGGAAGATCGCGGCCAGCAGCAGGCCGACGCCGTACGCACCGAGCAGCCGGGGCGCCCACTTGCTGCCGCGGCCGGTGAGGGTACGGCGGAGCCCGATCGCGGCGCCGATCGACAGCAGGCCGCTGACGACGAAGTTCGCGGTCTGGATCCAGCCCGGTCCACCGTTGGCGAGCAGGCTCGCGGGGTGCCGGGTCGGGTCGAACCCCTCCCGGGTGAACGCCTGCACCAGCCAGACCGCGACGTACAGCGGGCCGGCGACGATCCCGCCGGTCAGCAGGGCACGGGTGGAGACACGACGGGGAGCCGAAACCGTCAACTCGTTGGTAGTCATCGCAGGGGTCCTTCCGGTGGTCTGAGGTCGTACTTCACCCCTGCGTCGACCGACCCCCGCCGAAATCGACACCCCTACTGATAAATCTTCAGACCGTGCCTGCGGTAGGTGGTCGGGTTGACGCCGTAGTGAGCTTTGAAGCGGCGTGTGAAGTGGCTTTGGTCGGGCCAGCCGACAGCGGCGCCTACGCGGGCGATGGGGTGGTCGGTGGAGCCCAGGAGGACTGCAGCGGTCTCGGCGCGGTGGTGGGCGAGGTAGGCCAGCGGGGGTAGGCCGGTGTTGGTTTTGAAGAGGCGGATCAGGTAGTTCGGGGCGAGGTGGCAGGCGTCGGCCAGGTCCTGCAGCGTCCAGGCTCGGGTGAGATCCGACTCCAGCAGGCGGATCGCCTGCAGGACCGCGGGATGCGTGACGCCCGGCGTCTCCGAGCCGTACTTCGCCTCACCGGCAGCGCGCGCCAGCAACCCGAGACCGCACGACAACCGCCCAATCACGTCCGCCCGGTACCGCTCGGCGCGCGGCGGCCGGAGCGCGGACAGTGGCTCGAGGTGCCCGACGTACTCGGCCAGCACCTCGGGTGACAGGTGCAACGCCAGGGTTCCCTGATGCCCGGGTGTGTAAGGCCCTTCAAAGAGCAGGTAGGACAGCAGCGGGTCCTCACGCGTCCAAGCGAGCTCCCGCCGCAGCATCTCCGGCGCGAAGCAACAGTTGTACACCTCCAGCTCATCGCAGTGCGCCAGCGCATGCCAAGCGCCCGGACGAAGCAGTACGACGTCGCCCACGGTCAACCGCTGCACGCCGAGCGGCGACAGGTGAGTACCGGTGCCACCGACCACGGTGAAGATCTCGATGAAGCTGTGCGTGTGCACCGGGTGGCTGTCGTCGTGGAAGTGCCGCCCGGCGCCGGCGGTGATCTCGTCGGTGAAGAAGATCAGGCCGCTCTCCAGAGCGACCGGCAGCTCGGCCATATCGTTCACCTCCGTCCAGCCGTAAGTATGGAGCCGAAGTTAGTTTCGTCCAAGAGGCGGTGCATCCGGGCCTATCAGCTCGGGCGGCCGGGCGAGGAGCATCCATTGCGTGACCAACCGCCCCGAAGCCCAGTGGATCGGCAACCCGCACTGGGAGTCCGCCGCCCATCCCGAGGCGCTGCCCGTGTTCCGCACGACGTTCTTGGGCCCGGCCCGATCCGCCAAGCTCTGCCTCACCGCGATCGGCGTGTACGACGCCACGCTCAACGGCAGCCCGATCGGCGCCGCCGTACTCGAACCGCCGTACACGGACTTCGCCCGCCGCGTCGTCTACCGCGAGTACGACGTCACCGCGCTGCTCCACGACGGTGAGAACACCCTGGTCGTCGAGGTCGGCCCCGGCATGGCGCACATCCCGCCGACCCCCGGCCGCTACCAGAAGCTCACCCGCTCCGACGGCCCACCACGCCTCCTCGCCCACCTCGAGCTCGACGGAACGCCGCACCCCCTCGCCTGGGAGACCGCCCTCGGCCGGACCACCTTCTCCACCTGGTACGGCGGCGAGGACTACGACGCCCGCCGATCACTCGAATGGCAGCCCGCCGCCAAGAGCAACTCCGGACCGGCCATCAGCACGTCCACCGCCCCGGCCGTGCAGATCGTCGAGACGCTCACAACCCAAGCGATCACCGAGCCGAAGCCCGGCGTCTACGTCTTCGACCTGGGCCTCAACTTCGCCGGCTGGCAGCAACTGCAGGTCCAAGGACCGCCGGGCACCGCGATCGTGATGCGACCGGGCGAAGTGCTCGACAAGGCCGGCCTGGTGATCCAGGACCTCGACGGCACCGGCGGCCCGATCTGGGACACGTACACGCTGGCCGGCCACGGCACCGAGACCTGGCACCCGCGTTTCCGCTACCACGGCCTGCGCTACCTGCAGGTCGAAGGCCTCCCCCAGCCACCCACTAGCGACACGGTCACCGGCCTGGTCCTGCGCGCCGCCAACGAGAAGGTGGGGCACTTCGCCTGCTCCAACGAGCTGATCACGACGCTGCACACGATCATCGACCGGGCGATCCAGTCCAACATGTTCTCGGTGCTGACCGACTGCCCGCACCGCGAGAAGCTCGGCTGGCTGGAGCAGATCCACCTCGTCTTCGGCCCGATCGCGTTCGGGTACGACGTCGCCGACTACTACCGCGAGCTCCTGAAGGTCATCGCCGAGGCGCAGACCGAGGACGGCCTGGTCCCGGACATCGCCCCGGAGTACACGGTCTTCGAGGACGGCTTCCGCGACGATCCGAACTGGGGCAGCGCGATCGTCCTCGTCCCATGGCTGCTCTACCGCGAGTACGGCGACACGGATACCCTCCGCGAGCACTATCCCGCGATGATCCGGTACGTCGACTACCTGACCAGCAAGGCCAACGGCCACCTGCTCGACCACGGCCTCGGCGACTGGGCGGCCTTCGACGAGTCCACGCCGAAGGGCGTCACCGCCAGCTTCGGCTACCTCCGCGCGGTCGACACCCTGCACCAGATCGCCACCGTGCTCGGTGAACAGGCCGATGCCGCAACCTTCAAGGATCTCGGCACCCAGATCGCCGCGGCGTTCCAAGCAGCCTTCTACCACCCGCACGACCACACGTACGGCGTCGCCAACCAGGCCTGTCACGCGCTGGCGCTCGAGCTCGGCGTCGTACCGGCCGAGGCACGCCAAGCGGTGCTGAACCAGCTCGTCGCCGATATCGTTGCGCAGGGCAATCACCTGACCGTCGGCGAGATCGGGCTCGGATCCGTCCTGCGCGTGCTCGCCGACGCCGGCCGGCACGACGTGATCTGGGACGTGGTCACGAAGCCCGGTTATCCCGGCTACGGCCACCTGACGACCGGCGGCACAACGGCTCTCCCGGAGTACTGGGACGGTCCGGACGGCCACGGTTCGCAGAACCACTTCATGCTCGGCGTCGTCGACGACTGGTTCACCCGGCACCTGGCCGGTCTGCAGGACGAGGTCATCCGGCCGGTGGTGGTCGGCGACCTCACCTGGGCCGAGGCAGAACGCCGTACCAAGGCCGGACTGCTCAGGTCCGCCTGGCGGCTCGACGGCGACCGGTTCGAGCTCGAGGTCACCGTGCCCGCAGGCGGTACGGCGGTCGTCCACGTGCCGCTGTCCGGCGAGCACGACCACATCACGGCTCCGGAGGATGCGGAGCCGCTCGGGGAAGCCCGGTTCCGGGTCGGCGCCGGGGTCTGGCGCTTCAGCAGAGAGGGAGGACAGTCATGAGAAGCAGGATCATCGGCGCCGTCGCCGTACTCGGACTACTGGCACTCGCCGGGTGCGGGAACCCGACCCGCGCCGACACCGAGGAACGCAACGTGCTGCCGAACGCGGCGGCGGACATGGACCTCAAGGGCGTGACGCTGACCGTCTGGCAGTCGAACACCCTGCAGGCCGGGTACAAGACGCTGTTCGCGGACTTCGAGCAGGCCACCGGGGCGAAGATCCGCTCCGAGGTCTTCCCGGACCCGTACGAGTCGAACCTGCTGACCAAGTGGGCCACCGGCGCCCGGCCGGACCTGATGGTGTTCCAGTCGACCGCGAGTTTCATGCGGCGGCTCGACCCGGCGAAGAACCTGTACGACCTGACCGGTCAGGACTTCATCGCCAAGCAGCGGTTCAACCTGGCGAGGACCGCTGCCGTGCTGGACGGGAAGAACTACGGACTGAGCCTGGAACCGCCGAGCGTCTTCGGCCTCTGGTACAACAAGCAACTCGTCGCGAAGCCGCCGACGAACCTCGCCGAGCTCGAAGCCGCGTGTACGACGATCAAGCAGCAGCACCCCGGTGTCACTCCGCTGTACGACGCCGGCGGCGACCAGTGGACGACGCAGATCCTTCCGTTCATGCTGTGGACCGACGCGATGAAGTCGGGTCTGCAGGACAAGCTGAACAGCAACCAGGCCCAGTGGACCGACCCGGCCGTCGTCGACTCGCTCAAGGCCTACCAGTCGCTGACCAAGGCCGGCTGCTTCAACAGCAACCTGAAGACCGGCACGTACGCCGAGCAGCAGGAGAAGTTCGCGGCCGGCAAGGTCGCGATGATCCCGCAGGGCACCTGGGTCAGCTCGGACTTCGTGAAGTCGGTCGGTGTGGCCGCGATGAACAAGACGATGGGCTGGCAGGCGCTGTCCACGTCGACTCCGACGGCGGCGTACTCGACGACCTTCTCGATCCAGGTGCCGCGCACCGGTGACGAGAAGCGTGAGCAGGCGGCGGTCGCGTTCCTGAAGTTCGCGTCGGGGCCTGGCTACCAGAAGTTCGTCGACGGGCAGAAGCAGCCGCCGACACTGACCGGTTTCACCACCCCGGCCGAGGTGCCGGAAGCCACCCAGGCCGCCTACGCCGCACTCGAGAGCGACGGCTACCCGCAGTCGTTCGCCGCGGACTACGGCCCGTTCCCGACCTTCATGAGCAAGCTGATCAACGGTTCCTCGACACCCGAGCAGGTCGCCGGTGACCTGCAGGCTGCCTGGGCGAAGAGCGCCAAGACCGCAGGGCTCACCGGGTTCTGATGGACACACTCAGGGGCAGAGCCGGTACGGCGGGCTTCCTGCTGCCCGCCCTGGTCGTGGTGAGCATCTTCTACCTGGTGCCGAACCTGCTCAACTTCGCGCTGGCGTTCACCGACTGGTCGGCGTACCGCGACACCATCGCGTTCACCGGCCTGGACAACTTCCGGGAGCTGGTCCGGGAAGGGGCCCTGGTCAACGATCTGCGGGTGACCGTGGTCTACGCGGTGGTGGTGATGGTCGCGCAGAACCTGGCCGGCCTGGTGCTCGCGTTCGCACTGGAACGGTCGAACCGGACCAACGGCCTGTTCCGGGCGTTGTTCTTCCTGCCGGTGCTGATCTCGCCACTCGCGGCCGGGTACGTTTTCAAGGCGCTGCTCGCCGACGACGGCCCGCTGAACCGGGTGCTCGGGATCGAGGTGTCTTGGCTCGGCAGCACCACCTGGACGATCGTCGTGGTCGCGCTGGTGAACGCGTGGAAGTTCATGGGCGTCAACATGCTGGTCTACATCGCCGGGCTCAACGCGATCCCGGGTGAGCTGCTGGAGGCCGCCCGGACCGAGGGCGCCGGGCGGTGGCGGATCATCCGCACCGTCCAGCTCCCGCTGCTCGCGCCGGCGATCACGTTCAACTTCGTCACCACGCTGATCGGCGCGTTCAACACCTTCGACATCGTCTTCGCGATGACGAACGGCGGTCCGGGCGACTCGACCCAGGTGCTGAACGCCTTCATCCAGCAGCAGTACGCGCAGGGGTACTACGGCTACTCGATCTCGATGGGCCTGCTGCTCCTGCTGCTGGTCTGCGTCGTCGCCTTCCCCGTCCTGCTGACCCTGCGACGCCGGGAGGTCGACCTGTGAAGACGATCAAGTACGTCGTCCTGTCCGCGACCGCCCTGCTGCTCGTCGGCGTACCGCTGTGGCTGGTTCTGGTGAACGCGGCCAAGCCGTTCGCGGAGGCGCGGACTCCGGGGTTCGGGTTGCCGCGGGACTGGGCGCTCGTCGACAACTTCCGCGTCGTGCTCACCGAAGGTCGCGCGGGCATCGGGCTGCTGAACAGCCTGCTGATCACCGGCGGTTCGGTGGCGTTCATCCTCGTGGCCGGCGCGATGGCCGCGTGGGTGTTCGCCCGGAGCGCGTCGCGGCCGGTGCGGATGCTGTTCTACGGCAGCATCATCGGGATCCTGGTCCCGGCGCCGGTGATCACGTCGGTCTACCTCGACGCGGTGCTCGGCCTGCAAGGCACCCGGTTGTCGCTGATGGCCCTGTACTCCGGGGTCTACCTGTCGCTCGCGATCTTCCTGATCACCGGGTTCGTGCGCAGCGTCCCGCGGGAGCTCGAGGAGGCCGCGCAGCTCGAGGGCGCCGGCCGGCTGCGGGTGTTCTTCACCATCGTGTTCCCACTGCTCGGGCCGGTGCTGTTCGCGGCCGGGATCGTGCTGTGGGTCTACATCTGGAACGACTTCTTCTACGCCTTCTTCCTGCTCAGCGGCGAGGACAAGCAGACCCTCCCGCTCGGCCTGTTCGCCGTCGTCAGCTCGAACTCGCACTCCACCAACTGGAACTACGTGTTCGCCGACGTCGTCGTGGTCAGCCTCCCCCTCGTCCTGGTCTTCGTCCTCGGCCAGCGCCGCATCCTGGCCGGCGTGATGGCGGGCGGGATCAAGGGCTGAATCCGCCCCACACCAAGGAGATGCTCATGCGTCGATGGAAAGCACTGCTGCTCCCGTTAGCCCTGATCCTCGCCGGACTCCCAGCCGTCACTGCCGAAGGCGCGACCAGCGCCACCGTCGAGGTGAAGGCAACGTACGGAGCTGACATCGGCACCCTCGACAAGGACCTGGTGCTGAGAGCGTCGCAGGGTGGCTACCTGACTCTGCAGAACCTGCACGTCCTCGCGGACCACGCCGACGAGCTCCACGACCTCGGGCTGCGGGAGATCCGGGTCGACCACGTCTTCGACGACGAGTTCTACGACGTCGTGAAGGGGGTCGACAGCTTCGACTTCACCAAGCTGGACGGCGTCCTCCAACCGCTGGTGAACAACGGCATCCGGCCGTGGATCTCGCTGAGCTACATGCCGCGTGAGCTCGGGCCGACGATCTTCAGCCCGCCCACCGACTACGCCGCCTGGGGACGCGCGGTCGAGGCGATGGTCCGGCACTACGCGAGCCGCGGTGGGGCGTACCGGGGCTGGAACTGGGAGGTCTGGAACGAGCCCGATCACAACGCCGGCTTCTGGGCCGGCACGACCGCGCAGTACAACTCCTTGTACGGCGTGAGCGCGGCGGCCGTGAAACGCGGGGACCCCACCGCCCAGGTCGGCGGGCCGGGAGTCGCGACGCCGACCACGCCGCTGTTCGGTCCGTGGATGGACTACATCGCCGCGAACCCGACCGTGCCTTGCGACTTCGTGTCGTGGCACTCCTACGGCCCCAACGAGTTCGACAGCACCGCGCAGATCCGCACCGAGCTGTCCCGGCGCGGCATCCCGGCGAAGAAGCTCTACATCACCGAGTGGAACTCCACCTTCCGCATGGACAACGGCCCGGGCACCTGGCCGGACACTCACCAGACCGCTTCGTACGCGCTCGAGCGCATGTACAACGCGCTCGACGAGGACGGACTGAGCGGTGTGCACTTCTTCAGCGGTCTGGAGGGCTGGCACCCGACGCTCGACTTCAACGGCGACCTCGGCCTGCTGACCGTCGAGGGCCGGCGCAAGGCGGTCGCGAACGCCTTCGACATGGTCAACCGGATGGGCGACACCCGGCTGGACACCGACGTCACGGGCAACTCGGGCACCGCGACGTACGGCCTGGTCACCTCGAACCCATCGGCGCGCAAGGTCAGCGTGCTGCTGTGGAACAACACCCTCAACACCACCGAGTTCCGCCCGACCGTAGACAACCTCCCCTTCGGCACATCGCCCTTCGGCGTCACCCGGTACGACGTCAACGCGAGCAACTCGTACTCCGACGTCGCCGCCGGGCTGGCGAGTCAGCGGCCGAGCCCGCATGAGGGCCTGACGCCGTCCTCGCGCACTGTCGTCCCGGGTGCGTCCACGTGGTCGAGCTCGGTCACGCTGGCGCCGAACGCGGTCGCGCTGATCGAGTTGTCGCCGTCGACCGACACCACGATTCCTGCTGTCGAGACGACGGTGAACCTGGCCCGGAAGGCGGTCGTCACCGCGAGCTCGTCGTACCCGGATCCGACTCGTGGGTGGTCGCGTGAGGCGCTCGTCGATGGGCGGCAGTACAGCTACGCGGGTGCGAACGAAGGCGATCCGACGATGGGGTGGACGTCGGTGGAGCACTCGAGCGCGAACGCCGCCGAGTCCGTTCAGGTCGATCTCGGGTCCAAGCGGGCCTTCGACGCGGTGACGTTGTGGCCGCGCAGTGACCAGGCGGGCGACGGGTCGTCGTTCCCGGCCGACTTCACCGTCAGCGGCTCGGACGACGGGGTGAACTGGTCGGCGCCGCTGGTCAGTCGCACCGGGTACGGCAACGGCTCGGCGGTGAAGGGACCACAGACGTTCGCGGTCTCGGCGTCGTACCGGTATCTCAAGGTGAGCGCCACGAAGCTGGGTCTCCCGGTGGCGGAGGCGGGTGGACCGGCGTACCGCTTCCAGCTTGCGGAGCTCGAGGTGACGAAGAAGGCGGTCAACGTGCTTGTCGCCAACCCCGGTTTCCAGAGCGGTCAGCTGAGCGGTTGGACCGCCACCGGCAACGGCACCGTGGCCGCGACCGGCGGCCGGTCCGGCGCCGCGGTTGCGACCTTCACCGGCGCCGGCAACGGCGTCCTCACCACCGTCACCGGCCTGACCCCCAACACCCGCTACACCTTCTCGGGCTACCTCAAGTCCGCTGACCCCGTCTACCTGGGCGTCAAGAACTACGGCGGTCCCGAAACCAGCTCGCCCGTCAGCACTGCGCCGTACTCCCCGACCTCGGTCACCTTCACCACCGGCGCCGGCTCCACCACCGCCACCCTCTACGCCTACAAGAACTCCGGCACAGCCAAGGCCTGGTTCGACGACTTCGCCCTGGTCGCGGGAGGCTGATCACTCCTCCAGCAGCTTCTCGTAGACAGCGGGTGACCACCCGGCGGCCGTCTTGGTGCGAAGGTTCGCACCAAGACGGTCGTAGAAGCGGTAGCCGGCTTCGTTCTCCAGGCGCAGACCCCAGCTGATCGGCATCCGGTCCGGCAGCGCGTGCTTGGCCAGCGCGAGCATCAACTGACGGCCGACTCCGGCGTCGCGGAACTGCTCCCGGACATACAGGTCATCCAGGGCCAACATGTCCCCGCCGACCCACAGGTACGGACGGCGCAGGGACGACACGTAGCCGGCGGGGGTCCCGTCGACCTCGGCGATCAGGACGATCACGTCGTCCCGACCGAGGAAGCCTTGCCAGTCCTCGACGGAGGCGGTGACGTCCTTGGCCTGGTCCTGGTAACTGGCAAGCTCGACCAGCATGGTCCGGACGAGCTCGGCGTCCGCGGGCACCGCGCGGCGGGTCTCAGTGGGCATGAGCTGCTCCTGTCGAAGACTTGGCGACCGGTACGACGACCAGCGCGAGAACGGCTGCTACGGCCGCGGTGATCGCGGCGAAGGTGAATCCGCGGCTGAACCCGGTCGTGACGGTCCCGGCCAGGCTGGCTGCCGCAATACTCGACACGACCGCCACACCGAGCGACGCACCGAACTCGTGGAAGGTGCTCAGGATCCCCGAGGCCAGCCCGGCCTCGGTGTAGTGGATCTGCGAGAACGTGGTGGTCGAGGCCGCGACGAAGGCTGCGCCGATGCCGCCGGCGCCGAAGCTCGTCCCGATCACCACCATGGCAGCACCCTCCCAGATGGCGGGGACAGCGATGCCGATCGCGGCGATGGCGAGCCCGATCGTCGCGACCGGACGGGCGCCCAGCCTGCCGATGACCTGACCGGACACCTGCGCCCCGATGATCGTCAGCACGGCGATCGGCAGGAACAGCAGTCCGGTGCGCAAGGCGCCGTACCCCTTGTAGTGCTGCAGGTAGAACGACCCGAGGAAGAAGACCGCGATCATCAGCGCGGTCGCGACCAGGATCAGGAACGTGCCGGCCGCCACCGGACGGCGGGTCAGGATCCGCAGGTCCATCAGCGGCGAGCTGACGACCTTCTGCAGCCAGGCGAACGCCGCGTACAGCACGACCGCGCCGGCCAGCGTGCCGAGCGTCGCGGCCGACAGCCAGCCGCGGTCACCGGCGTTGATCAGCGCGTAGATCGCCGTCCCCGTGCCCGCCGTGACCAGGATCGCGCCCGGCACGTCGAGCCGGCCCTGGCGCTCGGCCGGACGGTCGGCGGGCAGCATCTTCAGCAGGATCGCGAACACGATCACGCCGATCGGCACGTTCACGTAGAACACCCACTGCCAGCCCGGACCGGCGGTCAGCACGCCACCGAGCAGCACGCCGATCGCGGAGCCGCCGCCACCGATGGCGGACCAGATGCCGAGCGCCTTGTTCCGCTCGTCGCCGTCGAAGGTCTTGGTCACCGTCGACAGCGCGGCCGGCGACAGCATGGCGGCGCCGACCCCCTGCGCGATCCGGCCGCCGATCAGCAACTCGGCGCTGTTCGCCAGGCCGGTCGCCAGCGAGGCCGCGGTGAAGACCGCGAGGCCGGCCAGCACGATCGTGCGGGAGCCGAACAGATCGGCCGCCCGTCCGCCGAGCAGCATCAGGCCGCCGAACATCAGCGTGTACGCGCTGACCACCCAGGTCAGGGTGTCGCGCTCCAGTCCCAGGTCCGTGCCGATGTGCGGCAGCGCGATCGCCACCACGGTCACGTCCAGGATCAGCATGAACTGCGCGATCGCGAGCAGTCCCAGCATCCGCCACCGCCGCGGGTCCACCGCGGTGACCTCGGGTTCCTTCATGGTCATTCCCTGTCCTCGTGATATCTCGAACACTGTTGTTCGACTTATTTGCGCTACCATAACTCGAACAGTGGTGTTCGACAAGAGGAGGCCGGATGCCGGCGAAAGCAGCGGGTACGGCGACCAAGCGGGCCGACGCGCAGCGCAACATCGCGGCGATCGTCGAGGCCGCGACCGTCTGCCTCAGCCGTGATCCGTCCGCGAGCACCAGCGAGATCGCCAAGGCCGCCGGGGTCGGCCGGGTCACCCTCTACGGCCACTTCCCGTCCCGGACCGACCTGGTCGACGCGGTGTTCGTGCACGCGATCGAGGGCGGTGAGGCCGCGCTCGGCCAGGTCGACCTGTCCGGCGACCCGCGCGCGGCGCTCGGCCGGCTGATCGAGTCCAGCTGGCACCTGGTCGACCGGTTCCGCTCACTCCTGATCGCCGCGCAGGACGCGCTCCCGCCGGGCCGGGTCCGCGAGTTGCACGCCGACCCGATGGTGCGGGTGGAGCGGCTGATCGAGCGCGGACGCAAGGAGGGCGTGTTCCGGACCGACCTCCCGACCACCTGGCTGGTCGGGACCATGCACAGCGTCATGCACGGCGCGGCCGAGGAGATCAACACCGGCCGCCTCACTCCCGACAAGGCCGCGGAGTACATCACCGCCACGGTCCTCGCCGCCTTCACCGCACCGGGCGAGCGCGTCCCGAGCTGACCTCCTGGGTACTGCGAGGACCATGCTGAACGTTGCCGCCTTGGAGAAGCTGCAGAAGCGGCGCAGCGAGAAGTGGTCCGGTCACGCGCCCGGAGTGATCGCCGCGACGGTCGCGGAGATGGACTTCGACCTCGCCGAGCCGATCGCGCGGGTGCTGCACGACGCGATCGACCGCAGCGACATCGGCTACGCGTTCGAGGTCACGGTGCCACTGCAGGAAGCCTTCACCGGGTTCGCGAAGCGGCGGCTCGGCTGGACCGTCGATCCGGACCGGATCAGCCTGGTCCCCGACGTGATGGCCGGGCTGATCGAGCTCTGCGTTGCGCTCGCGCCCGGTGGTTCGGTCGGCTTTGCGACGGCGGCGTACCCGCCGTTCATCCAGCAGTTCCCGCAGGCGGGTCTGCGGACGGTGCTGATCCCACTGCGCACGGACGGCTGGTTCGATCTCGCGCGGCTCGAGGCGGAGTTGCGGGACGGGCTGCGGGTGCTCGTGATCGCCAACCCGCACAACCCGACCGGCCGGGTGCTGCCGCGTGACGAGCTCGCTCAGATCGCCGAGCTCTGCGCGTCGTACGACGCCTGGGTGCTGGCGGACGAGATCCACGCGCCACTGGTCCTGCCGGGTGCGACGCATGTGCCGTGGCTGGAGGTGTCCGACGCGGCGCGCGAGCGCGGGATCTCGCTGATCTCGGCGTCGAAGGCGTTCAACCTCGCGGCGCTGAAGACCGCGCAGGTCGTGACCGCGTCCGATCGCGCGCAGGACGTCGTACGACGGCTGCCGTACACGGCCGAGCAGGCCGGCCTGCTCGGGGTGCTCGCGGCGGAGGTTGCGTTTGCCGAGTGCGACGACTGGCTGGACGCCGTACTACGTCAACTGGCCGACAACCGGTCTTACCTACGCGACAACCTCCCCGGTGGGATCACGCTGACCCCACCGGACGCGACCTACCTGGCCTGGCTCGACTGCCGCGGCCTGGGCCTGGATGAAGAGCCCCACGACTTCTTCCTCCGCGAAGCCAAGGTCGCGCTGGGCCCCGGCCGCGACTACGACCCGTCGGCCACCGGCTTCGCCCGCCTGAACTTCGGCACCGGCCCCGAACTCCTGGAAGACCTCGTCTCGCGCCTGCGCTCGGCGGTGGAGTAGCTACTCCAGCCAGGTGGTTTCGAAGGTGGGGTTGGCGTGGATGTGGACGGCTTCGTAGCCGCCGGGACCGGTGGCGAACTTGTGCGGGGTGTCGGCGGGGACCACGAGGATCTGGCCGGCCCGGCCGACCACCTGCTCGGTGCCGACGGTGAAGGTGGCCGAACCACGCCGGATGATGAACGTCTCGGCGTACGGGTGCATATGCAGCCGCGGGCCGACGCCCTCCTTCGTGGTCGCCTCCAGGATGATCGAGATGCCGGCCCCGCCCGGGAGCAGCTCGTAGTTCTCGGTCCAGTCCTCGCCGTCGTCCCGTCCGTCGGCGCGGTCGATCACCGCTGCGCCGGTGTTCGCGATCTCGGTCATGACAGATCTCTCCCCTCAGTTGCTGCCCACCGTAGTTCGCGATCGGGTCGGTCGCGACACCATTGATCAGGACTGAAAGGTTCGCTCCGACTGCCGGGCGGCCACCGGCCCGAGGGCCGCGACGAGCAGCGCCAATACTGCGACCCCGCCGAGCGCGACCGGCAACGACCAGGCCGACGACGCGGCGCCGACCGCGGCCGGACCGAGCAGGAAGCCGAGGTACGCCAGCGTGGTGACCGTCGAGATCGCACCGGCTCGCCGCTCGGGTCCGGCCCACGCGCCGGCCATGCCGATGATGGTCGGCGCGCACACCGACGTCCCGAGGCCGGCAACACCGATCCCGATCAACGCCAGCCACGCCGTTCCGGCCGTCGCGGCCACAACTGACCCGACGGCCGCGAGGAGGCCGCCGGCAACCAGCAGCTGGACCGGACGGAGTCGCCGGAGCAGCGCGTTGCCGGCGATCCGCCCGGTCGCGGCCGCGGCGGCGAACACGGCTGGCGCGCTCGACGCCAGTCCGGGGGCTGCGTTCAGTGAGGTGTCGAGGTGTACGGCGCTCCAGCTCTGCCAAGCGTTTTCGACGACGTACGCGAGAGCGCAGAGTCCGCCGAAGACGAGGAGCACGGGCTCGAGACGGCGTCTCGCGGTTGGCTCTGTGGGGGTGTGGAGGTTCTCCTGAGGCCCGGCGGCGAGCGTGAAGCCGACGACGGCGACGATCACGCCGACTCCGCCGAGCACCGGCAACGCGTCCGCGCCGGCCGCGCGGAGAGCCGCCGTACCGAGGCTGGCGACCACGACCGCGACCGAAAAGATGCCGTGGGCAAGGTTCATCAACGGCTTGCCGGTGACCGCCTCCGCGTGGGATCCGGTCGCGTTGATCGCGACGTCGGTGGCGCCGGAGGTCACGCCGAGCAGGAACAGCGCGCCGCTCAACGTGACCGCCGAGTCGGCCAGCGCGGGGAGCACACCGCAGGCCCCGAACAGCACGACCACGACCGGCAGGACTGGGCCGCCGTACCGATCGATCAGGTATCCGGTGAACCGCATCGAGGCAAGCGCGCCCAAGCCCACCATCAGCAACGCGAGCCCGAGCTCACCGTCCCCGACCCCCGACTCGCTCCGCACCGCGGGCAGGATCGCGCCCCAGGCACCCCAGAACAATCCGAACGCACCGAATCCCACCAGAGCCCTGAGCACCCGCTCAACCCTAATCAGTCCAGGGGGTTGTGGTTGAGGGGTAGGCGCATGCCCAGGTGCCAGAGGAGGGTGGCTCGGGAGTTGGGGCGTTCGGTGGCTTCGCGGCGCATGAGGGTGGCGAAGCAGGTGGGGAAGCCGGTGCGGGGGTGCTTGGTGGTGACTTGGCGGATGGCCTCGCGGGGGAGGGTGCCGGCGACGTCCAGGTGGGCGCCCGCGTGCAGGAGGTGGGCTTCGGGGCCTTGGCGGACGGTGATGTTCATGTGCAGGGCGATCGCCTCGGCGACCTCGTCGGCGTACGGCGATCCGAGGTCCGCCAGCGTCGTACGAGCGACCTCGGCACCATGCACGGCGAAGCACGCGGCGGACTCCGGTGGGCGGTAGTCGTCGGTGAGGGCGATGTCGTGCAGCAGGCAGGCGAGGTAGAGGAGCTCGGCGTCCGGCTTGATCCCATCGCGGGCGCCGAGCAGGTTGGCCCAGAACCAGGTGCGGATGCAGTGACCGAGCAACGGGTCTTGGTACGACGGCCGCGCGAGCGCGAGCACGTCGCGGGTCAGCGCGGTGTCCGGTGGGTCCGGCAGCTGGAACGGCGTACGCGGTCCGTCCGTCACCCGGGCGCGGAGCTGGTTGGGCAGGCCGCGCACCTGCGCGACCGCCTCGCGCGCGAACCGCACCTTGGCGGCCCGGTCGAGCTCCCCACGCGTCATCCCGGCCGCCTTTCTTGCAAGCATTACAAGTTGGGCACGCTAACAGCGATGTGGTGCCCGCGACAAGAATTCCCCGCGGCGACCTGGGTACCGGAGGTTTGTCGGGTTAAGCAGCCAGCCCGCACCAGCGGAACCCCGCGTCGGGAGTCCAGGTGGGTCCCGTCCCGGGGTGCCGCTGCTGCCCTCGACCGCGCTCAGCCGGCTCGGTCAGTCGACCCGCTCGACCGTGGCCGCGTGCCGGCGGGCCAGGTCGTGGTAGACGGCCGCGTTGTGGTCGACGAACAGCTTGGCGACCCCTTCCAGCGGCACGATCTTCTTCGCCGGACTGCCCATCGCCACCGACTCCGGCGGAATCACCGCCGCCGGCGTGACCGTCGACCCGGCCGCGACCAGGCTGCGCTCACCCACGACCGCGCCGTCGAGCACGATCGCGCCGTTCCCGACCAGCGCCTGCTCGCCGATCACGCAGTCGTGCACCAGGCACTGATGCCCCACGGTCGCGTTCCGCCCGATCTCACACCCATTGCTGCCGACGTGGATCACGGTGTTGTCCTGGATGTTCGCCCCCGCCCGGATGGTGATCCGTCCCAGATCGGCCCGCACCACCGCGCCGTACCAGATCGACACCCCTTCCTCGACCACGACATCCCCCACCAGCGTCGCCGTCGGCGCAATCCACGCATCCGGATGCACCACCGGGCTCTTACCTTCAAACGAGAACAAGGGCATGACCGCACCCTAAGCAGGCCCGAGTAACTATACCAACCGTATGGTAAAGTTACGGCAATGCGACCGAGTTCGAGGACGGCGATTCTGGACGCGGCTTTCCGGTTGGCGGGACGGGACGAGGGGTCGGTGGAGATCACCTTCGACGCGACCGCGCGGGAGGCGGGGGTGACGAAGGGCGGGGTGCTGTACCACTTCCCGACCCGGGACGACCTGGTGATCGCGGTGGGAGAGTACGTCGCTCAGCGGGTCGAGGAGGCGATGATCGCGAAGCTGGGGAAACCGTTCGAGGAGTCGACTGCCGCCGAGCGGGTGCGCGCATATGTAGGTGTGGTCGCCGCCGGCCGGCTGACCCGGGCGGATCTGGCGATCTACGCCGAGTGCCTGGCAAACTCCGCCCTCGCCGACCCGTGGGAGACCACGCTGAGTCGATGGCTCGACCTCACAGACGTGACCGACGAAGGCGAGCGGGCCCGGCTACGCGCGGCCCACTTCGCCGCCGACGGGCTGTGGATCGCCGACGCCACCGGCATCTTCGCGCCGCCGCCCCCGGAGCGCGACGCGATCGTCGCCCAACTGCTGGAACTGACGCGATGAACAAGTGGTTCTACCTCGCCGCCGCGATCGGCTCCGAGGTCGCCGCAACGCCGGCCCTCAAGGCCGCGCTCGACCAGCCGCTCTGGCACGGCGTTGTCGCCGCCGACCCCACCGGCTGCTACCGGTGGGGCCTTGCCGTTGGTTGGGACCGCCAGGCCATCACAACCGTGCTCCGGCCCGGCCGGTGAGCGTGCGCGGCGCGGATCGGGGCGATTGTGATGGCCTGGCGGTCCGGATCAGGCGACGATCTTGTAGCCGTACCGCGTCATCACCGCGGCGACCGCGGGGTTGAAGACCCCGGTGACCTCGAGCTCGAAGTGCAGCTGCACCTTGCGGATCATGAGCACCGTCGGCTCTAGATATAAGACAGTCCGTGTCAGATATTCGCCCCGAGACTGACACCATGAAACCCGAACGAGCCTGGCTCGGCGTCGTCTCCGCCGAGCACGCGCAGCTCGCCGTACAGCACAGCTTCATCCAGCTCAACCACGGCAAGCGTCCGAACGTCGCCCGCCTGCACCAAGGCGACGGCTTCGTCATCTACTCCCCGACCGACCGCTACGGCGACCGCACACCGCTACGTGCGTTCACCGCCCTCGGCATCGTCGCCGACACCGAGCCCTACCTGGCCGAGCCCATGGAGATGGGCGCCCGCGGCACCATCCGCCCCTGGCGGCGCCAGGTCGACTTCGTCAAGGTCCGTCCGGTGCCACTCCGCGAGCTGGACCTGCAGCTCACTCGGCAACCCAACTGGGGCTACCAGCTCCGCCGCGGCCTGGTCGCGCTCTCGGTTGAGGACTTCGAGCAGCTGAGCGCCGTCATGGTCGCTGGCGATAGCTCTCGAGGAATGTCGCGATCCGGGTGAGCGCAT
This sequence comes from Kribbella sp. NPDC002412, assembly GCF_053592935.1. Lineage (NCBI taxonomy): Bacteria > Bacillati > Actinomycetota > Actinomycetes > Propionibacteriales > Kribbellaceae > Kribbella > Kribbella sp. NPDC002412. The sequence continues at coordinate 70,770 of NZ_JBSFBL010000022.1, read as the reverse complement.
CGTGCAACTGGTCCTTGTGCGGCAGCGTGACGATCCGGATGTGGTCGGGTTCGGGCCAGTTGAAGCCGGTGCCCTGCACGATCATGATCTTCTCGGCGCGGAGCAGGTCGAGCACGAATTGCCGGTCGTCGGTGATCCCGAACACCTTCGGATCCAGCCGCGGGAACACGTAGAGCGCCCCCTTCGGCTTCACGCAGCTCACCCCGGGGATCTGCGTCAGTAGCTCGTACGCCGTGTCGCGCTGAGCCAGCAGTCGTCCGCCCGGCAGCACCAGATCCTTGATCGATTGCTTCCCGCCGAGCGCGGTCGCGACCGCGTGCTGCGCGGGCATGTTCGCGCACAACCGCATGTTCGACAGGATCGTCAGACCCTCGAGGTAGCTGGTCGCCTGGTGCTTGGGCCCGCTCACCGCCATCCACCCACACCGGTAGCCCGCCACCCGGTAGGCCTTGGACAGCCCGTTGAAGGTCAGCGTCAGTACATCAGGAGCCAGCGAAGCCACCGGCGTGTGGACGACGTCGTCGTACAGGATCTTGTCGTAGATCTCGTCGGCGTAGACCAGCAGGCCGTGCCGGCGGGCGATGTCGGTGAGCTGGACCAGGAGCTCGCGGTCGTAGACGGCGCCGGTCGGGTTGTTCGGGTTGATGATCACCAGCGCCTTGGTGCGGTCGGTGATCTTCCGCTCGATGTCGGCCGGATCGGGCATCCAGTCGGACTGCTCGTCGCAGCGGTAGTGCACCGGCGTACCTCCGGCCAGCGCGACCGCCGCCGTCCACAGCGGGTAGTCCGGCGCCGGGATGAGGACCTCGTCGCCGTCCTCGAGCAGCGCCTGCACGGCCATCTGGATCAGCTCGGAGACGCCGTTGCCGATGTACACGTCGTCGATGTCGAGATGGATCCCCCACGGCTGGTAGTGCTGCACGATCGCCCGGCGGGCGGCGGGCAGCCCCTTCGCGTCGCCGTAACCGTGCGCGTCCGCGAGGCTACGCACGATGTCCTCGAGGATCTCCGGTGGGCACTCGAAGCCGAACGGCGCCGGATTGCCGGTGTTCAGCTTGAGGATCCGGTGCCCGGCCGCCTCCAGCCGCTGTGCCTCCTCCAGCACCGGTCCGCGGATCTCGTAGCAGACGTTGGCGAGTTTGGAGGACTGGGTCAGCGGCGGCATGGACCGCACCTTAGCCGCGCGCCGAAATTCTTTCCGCCGACTGTGTCAAATCTCGCGCCCGCGATCCGACGAAGAAGTGAGAGCACACCGGATCACGACCTGGGAGTCACCATGAGTGAGCACCACAGCACCTTCAAGCGGCTGCTGGCGAACACCCTGATCGCCAACGTCACGACCACGTTCCTGTCCTTCGCGCTGGCGTTCTGGGTGTACCTGGTGACCGAGTCGGTGCTGGTCGCGTCGATCGTTTCCGGCAGCTCGATGCTGGCCGGGGCGATCTTCGGGACGATCTTCGGCGCGATCGTCGACGCGCACCGCAAGAAGACCGTCATGGTGCTGTCCAGCTCCATCACCGGCGCCGCGTTCGCGGCCGCCGGCCTGGTCTACCTGGCCGTCCCGGTCACCGACTGGTCCAAGCCGTGGTTCTGGGTCTTCGCCGGGTTCGTGCTGGTCGGCAGCCTGGCGGGCGGGCTACGAAGCATCGCGCTGTCCACGACGGTGACGCTGCTGGTCCCCGAGGACCGCCGGGACAAGGCCAACGGCATGGTCGGCACGGTCACCGGTGTCTCCCACCTGCTCACCAGCATCCTGAGCGGCCTGTCGGTCGGCTTCCTGGGGATGGGCGGCACGGTCGCGATCGCCGTCGTCCTGACGATCGTCGTCCTGAGCCACCTGTTGCTGGCGATCCGGATCGACGAGGCGCCGCCGGCCCGGCACAACCGCAAGCATCTGGACCTGCGCGGCTCGTGGCAGACGATGCGCGCCGTACCGGGCCTGGTCCCGCTGGTCCTGTTCAGCACCTTCAACAACCTGATCCTGGGTGTGTTCATGACGCTGATGGACCCGTACGGCCTGGAACTGTTCTCCGTCGAGGCGTGGGGCATCGTGCTCGGCGTCACCAGCGTCGGCTTCATCGCCGGCGGCGCGATGGTGGCCCGCTTCGGCCTGGGCCGCTCGCCGCTCAGGATCCTGCTGATCGCGAACGTCGCGATCGCGGTCGTCGGAATGACGATCTCGATCCGCGAGTGGCAGTCGCTGCTGGTGCTGGGGATGTTCGGCTTCATGCTGGTGATCCCGATCGCCGAGGCGGCCGAGCAGACCATCCTGCAGCGCGTCGTCCCGTTCGAGACCCAGGGCCGGATCTTCGGCTTCGCGCAGAGCATCGAGACGGCCTCCACCCCGGTCGCCGCCTTCGTGATCGGCCCGGTCGCGCAGTTCCTGCTGGTCCCCTACATGAGCTCCGCCCCGGGCCACTCGACCTTCGGCTGGCTGCTGGGCGAGGGCCAAGCCCGTGGACTGGCGCTCACCTTCGTCATCGGCAGCGCGATCATGCTGGTCGTCGTCCTGCTGGCCTTCCTCACCAAGACCTACCGTCGCCTGACCGCCGAGTACGACGCCGCCGCCACCCCGACCGCGGACGTCACTCCCCTCCCCACCACCCCCGAGCCCGAACTGGCCGCCGCTTAGCGGAAGTCAGGCGACCGAGCGGATTCGGCGGACCAGGAGGCCGGCGAGCAGCGTGACGGTGGCGGCCAGGAGGTAGAGGACCGGGTAGCCGCCCAGGTGTTTGACGATGGGGGCGGCCAGGGCGGGGGCGAAGACCTGGGGCAGGGAGTTGGCGATGTTGATGACGCCCAGGTCTTTGGCCCGGTCGCGGGCGTTCGGGAGGATCTGGGTGAGCAGGGCGAAGTCGACGGAGAGGTAGACACCGAAGCCGGCGCCGAGGACGACCGCGCCGAGGACGGCGCCGGGCCAGGTGGGCCAGAAGGCGAGGACGACACCGGCCAGCGCCATCACGACGCCGGACCAGGTGACGAAGATCTTGCGGCGGGCGATCCGGTCGGACCAGGTGCCGAAGACGACCGAGGTGACCAGGACGCAGACGCTGTAGATCGCGGTCAGGATCAGTACGGCGGTGTCCGGCTCGTCGACGCGGACCTCGTCCTGCAGGTAGTAGAACAGGTACAGCGTCCCGAGCGCGTTGCCCACGTTGAACAGGAACCGGGTCAACCATCCCCACCCGAAGTCCGGGTAGCGCCGCGGGCTGATCCAGAACCCGCGGACGAACTCGCGCACGACCAACGGCGGTCGCGACGTCAGCCGCTCGTCACCACTGCCGACCAAGTAGGGCAGCACCGACACCAGCAGGAAGACCGCGCAGGCGACGTACCCGGCCCCGATACCACCGAAGTACGTCGCAAGCCCCGTGCCGACCAGTGCGCCAAGGACCTGCGACAGCGCGACCCATCCCCCGACGGAACCCCGCTGCAGCGTCGGCACCCGGTCCGGCACCGCGGCCGTGATCGCCGCCAGCAACGCGTTGCCGAACAGTTGCACCAGGCACCAACCGACCAGCATCCACGCGACCGACGCGACCCCTGACAGCACGAGCAACCCGACGACCCCGCCCAGCGCGCCCGCCAGCACCCAGGGCACCCGGCGCCCGAGGCGCGACGTCGTACGGTCGGAGATCGCGCCGGCGACCGGGTTCGCGACCACCGACACGGCGGCACCAATCCCCGTGACCAGCCCGAACACGAACTCCTTGTTGCCTGGTGCAACCGCCTCGGACTGCTTCGCCAGCAGCACCTGGATCGGCCCCAGCCAGGCTGCGAACACCCCGACGTTCGCCAGTACGACGGCCGCCGTCCAGCGTGACCGGACCCGGTCGACCGGCTCCGCGAACGCCGTCGGGACGACGCCCGGCTCGGGGATCATCCTCGGCTCTGCGCGATCACGTCACGGAACCAGTGGTACGACGCTTTCGGCGTCCGCGCCAGGCTGTCGAAGTCGACGTGCACCAGGCCGAACCGCTGCGAGTACCCGGCCGCCCACTCGAAGTTGTCCAGCAGCGACCACTGGAAGTACCCGCGGACGTCGATCCCGTCGTCGATCGCCTGCTTCAGCGACCGCAGGTAGCCGTCGAGGTAGTCGATTCGCCGCTGGTCGTCCACCGGCTCGGCGAACGAGCATCCGTTCTCGGTGATGTAGATGGGTGGCAGCCGATCGCCGTACCGGTCCTTGAAGATGCGCAGGATCTCGCCGAACGCCGACGGCACGATCGGCCAGCCGAAGTCGGTCCGCGGATAGCCGTCCAGGGTTCGCGGCTCGAACGGCAGGCCCGGCGGCAGCGGGATTCCGTCGGTCGCAGCAGTGTCGGCCTGGCCCGTCGCCGCGCCGACGGACACCGGCGCGTAGTGGTTGATGCCGAAGAAGTCCAGAGGAGTCGAGATCACCGCCAGGTCATCCTCGACCGGCCCCGGCATCGCGGCCTCGAAGCCGGACGGGTACGTCCCGAGCAGCACCGGATCGGCGAACAGCCAGTTGATCAGGTTGTCGTAGAGGCCGGCCGCTTCCTTGTCCTCGACGCTGTCGCTGGCCGGCCAGGTCGGCGCGTGGTTGCTGGCGATCCCGATGGTGGTCGCACCGGCCGCCCGCAACGCCTGCACCGCGCGGCCGTGCGCCAGCAGCTGGTGGTGGGCGACTGGTAGCGCGTCGAACAGCAGCTCCCGGCCGGGTGCGTGCGCGCCGAGTGAGTACCCCATCAATGTGAGCACCATGGGCTCGTTGATCGTGATCCACATCGGCACCCGGTCCGCGAACCGCGCAGCCAGGATGGCGGCGTAGTCGGCGAACCGGTCGGCGATCGAGCGGTCGAGCCACCCGCCCGCGTCCTCCAGCGGCTGCGGCGTGTCCCAGTGGTACAGCGTCGGCGCCGGCTGGATCCCGGCGCCGAGCAGCGTGTCGATCAGCCGGTCGTAGAAGTCCAGCCCGGCCGCGTTCCCGGGGCCCTGGCCCGACGGCTGGATCCGTGGCCACGCGAACGAGAACCGGTAGCAGTCGACCCCGAGATCCCGCATCAGCGCGACGTCCTCGGCGTACCGGTGGTAGTGGTCGCAGGCCACCGTGCCGGTGTCGCCGTTCAGGATCCGGCCCGGCTCGGCGCAGAACGTGTCCCAGGTCGACGGGCCGCGGCCACCGGCGGCCACGGCTCCCTCGATCTGGTACGCCGACGTCGACACCCCCCACCGGAATCCGGGGCCGAAGACCAGCTCAGCTGTCATTCACATCATCCTCATCAGGGGTCGGAGCCGGCTCGGCCTTGCGGACGACGACCGCCGTGCCGTACGCGGCCACCTCGCTCATCGTGTTGGCGATCTCGTTGCAGTCGAACCGCATCGCGAGGATCGCGTTCGCGCCCATCTGCTGGGCCATCTGGCACATCCGCATCACCGCGACGTGCCGCGACTCGGCCAGCATCTGGGTGTACTCCGGCACCTCGCCACCGGCCAGCGACCGGAACCCGGCGGTGAAGTTCGACCCGAAGTCGCGGCTGCGCACGGTCAGCCCGAACACCTCGCCGAACACCTTCTCCGCGGTGTACCCGGGCAGGTCGTTCATCGTCGAGACCAGCACCGGGTACGGCGAACCCTGCGGCGCGACGTGCGGCGCCGGCTGCTGCGTCGGCTGGTAGTTCCCCGGCGCCTGCCCGTACCCCGGCTGCCCGTAGCCCGGCGGCGGCCCCTGCTGGTAACCGCCCTGCTGCTGCGGCGGCGCGTACCCGGGCGGCGGGCCCTGCTGGTACCCCTGCTGCGGCGGGTACGGCTGGTTCGGGTGGTTCGGGTTCGGAGGGAAGGTCTGGTTCATGCCCTCATCCTGACAGGCCCGAGTTGCTCATTGGCGGCTGTGTCATTGACGGTAGGCCTGAAGCTCGTAGATCGAGTACCCGTACGACGTCGCCCGCTGCGTTCCGGTGACCCGGACGTACCTGGCCGGCACCGGCTCGAACCGCACCACGTCCTCCCCGCCGTTCCCGGTCGTCGTCGCGTAGACCTGCCGCCACGACGACCCGTCGGACGACACCTCGACCCGGTACGACTTCCCGTACGCCGCCTCCCACAGCAGCACCACCCGCCGGATCGCCTGCTCGTTGCCGAGGTCAACCTTCAGCCACTGCGGATCCGACCAGTCGCTCGCCCACCTGGTGGTCGGCTTGCCGTCGACCGCCAGCGCCGGGGGCGAGTTGTACCAGCCCTTCTCGTAGCTGCTCGCGGAGGCCGTCTTGCCGACGGCCAGGTTGCTGACGTCGTCACCCCGGCGAGCCGGGAACTCGATCACCTGCTGGTACGTCGGCCGGTTGACCCAGGCGATCCGGTCCTGAGTGATCCCGCCCATCGGGTTGTGCGCGATCTGGTCCGCGCAGAACTGGTCGCCCGCCGCGCAGTCCGCGGTCGCCGGGTACGTCGTCGCGGCCGGAACTTTGGTTGCCACCAGCAACGTGTCGGCGAGGACCGTCCGGCACGCGGCCAGCGCGCCGCCGCCGCAGTACGTGACCGGCTGCGGCGCCTGCACCGGATCGCCGAGCACCTTGCGCAGGTCGCGCTGAACGAAACCCCACCATCCGTTCTGGAACGCGGAACCCTGCGCACTCGGCCGCTCGTCGATCTTCAGGTTCGCGACCAGAGCGGCGTACAGGTCGGGGCCGAGGTCCTTGAACTGGGCCGGGACGAGCAGCGGCCACCAGGCGTCGAGGATCCGGATCGCCTCGCTGTGGTCGTAGACCTTCGAGGACGGGTTCGGCGTCTTGCGGTGGCTGCCGGCTGCCTGCCACGCGGTCAGCTTGGCGATCGCGTCGGCGACCGCCGGGTCGGTGACCGGGGCCGACTTCAGGACCCGCAACAGGTACGGAAGGACCTGGTCACCCCGGAGGTCGACGGTCGCCGCGTCCTCCATCGCCTCGACCAGCTTGCCGCGGGTGAACTTCTGCCCGCTGTCGATGACGGCCTCGATCCGGTCGTCCAGCGGCTGGCTGCGGTACACCGAGTTGTAGCCGAACTGACCGTCGGACGCGGAGAACCCGGGCGCCTGCTTGTTGTTCCAGCTGGTCAGGTAGTCCTGGTTCACCACCTGCGGGTGCTGCGCCGCCGGCGTGTAGGTCGCGCGGTTCGTGTCCGGGTTCCAGCCCTGCCACTCGTACGAGCTCCAGGTCGGCAGGTTCGGGTCGCCGCCGGGCGCGCGGACCGGGTTGTCTCCGGAGTTGTAGTACGCGATCGACGTCTTGTCGATGTAGAACCAGTTGAACGTGTAGCCGATGTTGTGCGCCGCGGCCTTGAAGTCGGCCGCGTTGTGGATCTTGTCCGGGTCGTTGAGCTGCATGAACCCGAGCGCGGACCCGGCCTCGTTGCCGTAGGTCGAGCGGTTCTTGGTGAACAGCACCGGTCGGCCGCCGACCGTGCCGCGGTGCGTGACGATGCCGTACTTGGTGCGCAGGGCAACCAACGTGTACGAGCCGGCCGGTTCGGACGATCCGAGGCTGGAGTACCACTCGTTGTGCCGCTCGAGCCGTTCGATCGGCGTGCACTGGCCGCGGTACTCGTAGTACTGCGAGTTCTTCGTCGGCGTCCCGCCACCGGGCTCGCACAGCGGTACGGCGAACGTGTCGGTGATGTCCTGCCCGGCCGAGGTCGCGCTCCACGAGTAGTCGGGGCCGCGGCCGATCAGCGTGTAGAAGTTCAGCCCGGCGAAGGCGATGCCGCGGGAGCTGACGCCCGGACCTTGGAGCTCCTGCCGGAGCAGCAGTTGCGGTGCGAAGTAGCCGGTCTGCGGGCCGTAGACGGCGACCGGGTTGCCGCTTTCGGTGTGCGCGCCGGAGACGAGCAGGGCGTTCGACATCCCCTTGTCACCGAAGCCCTTGGGGAAGAGGCCCTGGTCGAAGATGCCGCGCAGCGACTCCGAGCCCTTCGGCGCCGGCTTGCTCGCCGTTCCGGCGGTCTGGTCGATGACCTGCGGCTCCGGCGTGACCGAGCCGCGGTCCGGCAACGCGCGACCGGCCGGGTTCGGACCGGTCTCGCCGTACGGGAAGGTCGCGCCGTTGTGCACGGTGGTGTTGGCCTCCGGGTCGTTCTGCGACCGGAACGACTCCCACACCTTGGTGCCTTGGGCAACGCCGTACTTCGCCTGCGCCTCGAGCAGCGCCAACGCGGACGTCACCTCGTGTCCGCCGCCGGTGCCGAAGATGCCGGCGACAACGGCCGCCGTGGCGACGACGTCGGTCACCTTCCACTGCGGCGTCGGCCAGTCGAGACCGAGTGCGACGTACTCGCCGGGGTACGCGATGCCGACCGTGTTGATGTAGTGGTTGACCCCGGCGACCCAGGCCTGGATGTCCTGCTGCATCTTCACGCCGTCGGCGCCGTACCGCTCGTCGGCGTCGTCGAACTGCTTCTGCAGATCGGCTTCGGTGTACGGCGCGGTCCGCCAGAACTCTTGCTCGAACGCTCGATTGGCCGGCGCCCCACCCGCGAACGGGGTCAGCCGGCCGCGGCCGAGGTGCCGGAACACGTCCATCACGAACAGCCGGTCCTGCGCCCCGGCGTATCCGGCGCCGAACATCACGCCCGACCGCGTCGTGCCGGTGATGTGCGGGATGCCGCGCGACTTGTCCCGCACGATCGTGACGTCCGAGCGCGGCTGGACCGTGCCGGCGACGTCACCCGCCTTCACGCCGAACGACGCGTCGTCGAAGTACGCGCCGAGGCCGTCGTCGGTGATGCCCTGGGAGTTCCAGACCAGGTTCTCGTACGGCTTCAGCGAGTCGCTGAAGTGCGCCGGACGGGTCCCGAACGCCTTGAAAAGAAGGAGATCCGTGAAGGTCGCGTGGCCGTTCTGCCCCGGCGTGACGATGTCGTCGCACTGCCCGACGCAGTAGTCGGCCGGGACGGCAGCGGCTGCTTGTGGCGCGGCTTGGGTGGGCGCGGGCAGAGCAGCGAGTACGGCGACCGCGGCTGCGGCGGCGATCGTCGTACGCAAAGAACGGCGGGATGTTCGCGGGGCGGTGCGAGGCGACACGGATTCCTCCCTCGGGACGCGGGCCGGCGGCAGGGGAGTTACGAAAACTGAGAATGACTCACCAGTAGCTTCGGGGTCAAGATGCTGCCGGTTCCGAACCGATGGAGTCTCGCCAACCACTGTCCGTCACCACTACTGTGTGCAGCACCATGAGCATCCACGATCGATATCGGTTGAGTGTGGTGATCAATGCCAAGGGGACGTACACCCCGCTCGGGGTGTCGCGGAGTTCCCACGGGGTGGCGGAGGCCGTCGCACAGGCACTGCCTGAGTTCTTCGTCATGGACGAGCTGGGCGACCGGGCCAGCGAGGCCATCGCCCAGGTGACCGGCGCGCAGGCCGGGGCCGTCGTTCACTGCACCGCCGCGGGCATCACGCTCGCCGTGGCGGCCACCATGACCGGCGGCGACCCGCGCCGGATCGCGTCGTTGCCGGACACAACGGACATGCACAACCGGGTGGTGCTGCCGGTCAACCACGTGGTCAACTACGGCCACTCGAACCTGCAGGCCGTCCGGCTGGCGGGTGCGCACGTTGACCTCGCCGGTGACGAAACCCGTTGCAGCGTTGACGATCTGGAGCAGGAGCTCGACGGTCCGGACGTCGCCTGCCTGTTCCTCGTGTCGTCCCGGCTGACCCAGGGCGAGCCGATCGACCTGGTGGCCGCCGTACGTGCTGCGCACCGTCGCGGCGTGCCGGCGATCGTCGACGGCGCCGCGCAGTTCCCGCGGATCGCGGACCTGCTGTCGACCGGCGCGGACCTGGTCCTGGTCAGCGGCCAGAAGTACCTCGGCTCGCCGACCGCCGGTCTGGTCGCGGGCAGCTGGCGGCTTGTGCAGTCGGTGCGGGCGCAGGACAAGGGCATCGGCCGGGTGATGAAGCCGACCAAGGAAGCCGTCGTCGGCGTGCTGGCCGCGCTCGAGGAGTGGCAGGCCTTCGACCGGGTCAAGTGGGAGGCGGACCAACTCGCGAAGGTGGTCTCGTTCGCCCGGGCGGCCGAGGAGATCCCGGGGGTGTCGGCAGAGGTCCTGCCGGATCCGACCGGCCTGCAGGTGTCCCGCGTCCTGCTGAAGGTCGCCGACGCGAAGCGCATCGCGACCGAGCTGGAGGCGGGATCACCGCCGATCTACGTGATGACCGACCGGGCGGACGACGACGAACTGGTGCTCGAGCTCATTCCACTCGACGACACCGAGATCGCCGCCGTCCTCGCCAGGCTGTGGGCCATCCTGACCCAGTAGGTCAGTGCTGGTAGGACTTGTTCTCGGTACGGCGGGGGCCGTTGGGGCGACGGGGACCGTTGCCACCGCGACCCGGGCGGTTGTTGCTGAACCGCTTGCCGCCGCCCTTGCCGAAGCGTTGCGGCTTCGGCGCCGGCAGCTTCACCGGGTAGCCGGACGGCGTGTTGCCGCCGGTCAGCTCGGTGACCAGCTCGTCGCCCGGACGCGCGCGCACCGGCGCCGCGTCGACACCGGCGGACTCGGCCAGCCGGATCATGCCGCGCCGCTGGTGCGGCAGCACCAGGGTGACGACCGCGCCCTTGCCACCGGCCCGCGCCGTACGACCGGCCCGGTGCAGGTAGTCCTTGTGATCCGCGGCCGGGTCGGCCTGGACGACCAGCCCGACGTCGTCGACGTGGATACCGCGGGCCGCGACATCCGTTGCCACCAGCACCGGAACCGAACCGTCCTTGAACTGGTCCAGTGTCCGGTTCCGCGCGCCCTGGGTCAGGCCGCCGTGCAGCGCCGCCGCCATCACGCCGCGGTCCCGCAGCTGGGTGGCGACGCGGTCGGCGCCCAGCTTGGTGCGGACGAACACGATCGTGCGGCCGTCACGACTGGCCAGCTCGGCCGTCAGCGACTGCTTGTGCCCCGGCTCGATCACCAGCAGGTGGTGCTCCATCGTGGTCACGCTCGCCTGGCCGGACTCGGTCGAGTGCGTGACCGGGTCCTTCAGGTACGTCTTCACGATCTTGTCGACGTCGTTGTCCAGCGTCGCCGAGAACAGCAGCCGCTGGCCGGACGGCGGGGTCATGTCGAGCAGCGTGGTGACCGCCGGCATGAAGCCCATGTCGCACATGTGGTCGGCCTCGTCGAGGACGGCGATCTCCACCGCTCCGAGGTCGGCCGCACCCTGCTCGCACAGGTCGATCAGCCGGCCGGGGGTCGCGATCAGGAGGTCGACGCCACGGCGGAGCGACTCGATCTGCTTCGGGTACGGCAGGCCGCCCGCGATCAGCTTCAGCGACACGTTCATCACGTGCGCCAGCGGCTCGAGCGCGTCGTGCACCTGCATCGCCAGCTCACGCGTCGGCACCAGCACCACACCGCGCGGGCGGCGGGACTCGGTGTGACCGCCGGCCAGCCGCATCAGCGTCGGCAGGCCGAAGCCGAGCGTCTTGCCGGAGCCGGTCTGGCCGCGGCCGAGCACGTCCTTGCCGGCCAGCGCGTCCGGGATGGTCGCGGCCTGGATCGGGAACGGCGTGGTGATGCCGTCGCGGGCCAGCCGCTGCACCAGCCGCGGCGCCAGCCCGAGCGCGGCGAACTGGTTGTCCGGGGCAACGGTGCCCAGGTCCACCGGCTCCTCGCGCCGCTTCTCCTGCGCCACCGGCCGCTCGTCCCGCCGCTCGTAGCGCGGCTTCTGGGACGCCCGGTCGTCGCGGCGCTCGTACGACGGCCGGTCGTCACGACGCTCGAAGCGGGGCTTGTCCTGGAACGACGAACGCTCGTAGCGCGGCTTGTCACTCCGGTACTGCGGACGGTCGTCGCGGTTGAACTGCGGACGGTCGTCCCGGTTGTACCGCGGCCGCTCGTCGCGGTTGAACTGCGGACGGTCGTCCCGGTTGTACCCCGGCCGCTCGTCGCGGTTGAACTGCGGACGGTCGTCCCGGTTGTACTGCGGCCGGTCGGACTGCGGGCGGTCGTCGCGGCGGTAGCTCGGACGGTTGTCGTCGTACTTGCGGGGCTGGGTGCTGCGGTCGGCGCGGTAGCCCTTCACGGGGCGGTCGTCGCGACGCTCGTCACGACGGTCCTCGTCACGAGCCGGAGCGGTGTTGCCCATCCGCTCGCCGTACGACTGGTTCTGGAACTTCTTGTGCCGGGGCTTCTTCGCCCGGCCGTCGGGCTGGTTGCTCTCCGGGTGGTGCTGGGTCACGCAAACTCTCTCTCAACGTCACGGACGAGGCCCACGAAGCCGCACGCAAAGGCCGGCCAACAGATGCTGGCCGGACTGGACGAACAAGCAGGAGATAGGCATCGACCTGCGGGTGCTATCGCGTTGCACCCATGTCGCCGGGGACCTTCAGCGGGATGCTGAAACCGACGGGTCGGAGCGCCTGGGGAAAATCTCTGGTGACGCGACATACGCACCGACATGAGAAGTATACCCGACTCGGCAGCCGCTCCCGACCACGCCGGCTCCGCCAGACCACCCGCGGAACTGGTACGACGTACCTCACTTCAAGTGAGGTTGAATTCTTGGCCGGCGGTTCTAGGGTGGCGGTATGGCGGAGGAGAACGTTCCGAGCAAAGAGCACTGGCTGTCCATCGGGGAGATCGCTCATCGGTCCGGAGTCGCCGCGTCGGCCTTGCGGTTCTACGAGGACCAGGGGCTGATCAGCTCGCGACGGACAGCCGGCAACCAGCGCCAGTACCAGCGCAGCACGTTGCGGCGGATCGCGTTCGTGCAGGCGGCCCAGCGGGTCGGTCTGGCGCTGGCCGAGATCAAGGGCGCGCTGGACTCGTTGCCGGACGACCGGACGCCGACCCGCGCGGACTGGAGCCGGTTGTCCAAGTCGTGGCGCAGCCGGCTCGACGAGCGGATCTCCGAGCTCGAGCGGCTGCGCGACGACCTGGACGGCTGCATCGGCTGCGGCTGCCTGAGCCTGCAGCGCTGCAACCTCTACAACAAGGCCGACCGCCTCGCCGAACGCGGCCCCGGCGCCCGCATCCTCAACGTAGGGATCCCTGGCGAGTGACCCCGATGTGCCGGGCGATGCGCCGCGCGTCCCGCCCGACACCGCCGATCAGCGGCGAGGACCCCGCGGACAGGAAGAACAGGCCGACGAAGTAGAGCCCGGGCTCCGCCCGCACGATCCCGCGATCGTGCCGCGGCTCACCGTCCGGCTCGAGGACCGGAAGCCGGATCCAGTCGAACGCGGGCCGGAAGCCGGTGCTCCAGATCACAGTGGCGGCGTCGACAGTTCGGCCGTCCGCGAGCATCGGCAGGCCGTCGCGGACGCCGGTCACGCGCGGCACTCGCTCGATCCTGGCTCGCTCGAGGTCCTTCCGCCGTACCCGGGCCAGCGGAAGCCCTCGGCCGGAGAGCTGAGCGCGCGCCTTCCGGCCCAGCGGTGTGCGGACGGTGAGGACGTGGGAGAGCAGGAACCAGAACGGCGGCGTCAGCAGGCGGTCCAGCGAGCCGCCGGCACGTAACGGCTCCTGGCCCGTGTCTCTGCCGGACAGCCACGTGTGGTGCCCCGATGACGATTCGAGGGCGATCTCAGCACCCGAGTTGCCGGCGCCGACGATCAGGACCGGCCCTTCGGTGAGCTGCGACGGGTTCCGGTACTCGCTCGAGTGGAACTGCACAATGCCTGGATCGAGCTCAGCGGCGTACGGCGGGATCCGGGGAGTCTGGTACGCGCCCGTCGCCACCACCACGTTGTCCGCGACGTACCGGCTCGGTCCGGACGTGACGACGTACCCACTGTTCTCCCGGGCCAGGCAGTCGACGCGGACTCCGGTGCGAACCGGCAGCCGGAAGCGGGCGGCGTACGACTCGAGGTAGTCGGCCACGTCGTCCTTGCTGGGGTACGACCAGCCCGGCGCCGGGAAGGACCAGCCGGGCAGCCCGTCGTAGCGAGCCGGCGTGAACACCCGCAGCGAGTCCCATCGCCGGCGCCAGGAGTCGCCGACGCGCTCACCGGCCTCCAGGATCACCACGGACTGCCCGCTTCTGACCAGGTGGTACCCCACGGCGAGGCCGGCCTGACCGCCGCCGACGATCACGGTTTCGAAGCGCTCCATCGCTCCAGACTGTCCGCGCGGTGACCACGCCCGCATCGGAAGAACCACGCATTCGGGACCGCCGGCCGCGTGGTTGGTTCTGCGCATGCGACATAGGGCGCGGGCTATGGGTGGCATAGAACGGCGGGTGGGGTTCGAGGGTTAACCCCCGAGTTTTCAGTGATCTGGTGCGGAATGCGACCAGGCTTGGCAGCATCCGGGGTTGTAGCGATCAGTAATCCGCCGGTCGCTTTCCGCCACAGATCCGGAGTGAGGCCCTCCCATGTCGCATCGCCGTATCCTGACTTCGCTCGCGGGGGTCGCCGCCGCCGCGCTGGCCGTCCCCACCTTCGCCGCAGCGTCCCCCGCGCCGGCGCCGGACACCTCGGTGTCCACCTCGCAGACCCGCGCCGCGTACACGGGCTCGCCGCAGGACCAGGCCGCCACCAAGGCCTTCTACGACGCCGTGATCAAGTCCGCGCGCGCCAAGCAGGCCAAGGCCGGCAACAAGGCCCTCGCCGTCACGGTCACGTACGCCGTCGACGCGCCGACCTTCCGCAACCAGATCAACTCCAGCACGTCGATCTGGAACTCCTCGGTCGCCAACGTCACCCTCGTCGAGGGCAGCAACTACGACTTCTACTACACCGAGGGCAACGACCCACGCGGTTCGTACGCGTCCACCGACGGCCACGGCCGGGGCTACATCTTCCTGGACTACGCCCAGTCGCAGCAGTACGACCCGACCCGGATCACCGCCCACGAGACCGGTCACGTGCTCGGTCTGCCGGACCACTACTCCGGGCCCTGCTCCGAGCTGATGTCCGGCGGCGGCCCCGGCCCGTCCTGCACCAACGCCTACCCGGACGCCAACGAGCGCGCCCGCGTGGACCAGCTCTGGGCCAACGGCATCGCCTCCGCCGCGGCAGCCGCCTTCCAGAAGTAGCCACCCCAGGCCCTCCGGCCCGGAACCGCCCGGCAGGGGACGGTCCCGGGCCGGAGTCCTTCGTACGACGCTGTGACCATCTAGCCTGCTGTCGTGCTGAGCCGCCTGGGGATGTGCCTGACGCTGATCGGCTGCTTGGCAGCCCTCTCCGGATGCGGGGTCGAGGCCGGCGGAGTCGTCGGCATGACGGTCGACGACGCAGGCAAACCGGTGGCCGTCGTACAGATGTGCGAAGGCCACATCGACGGCGCCACCCTCTTCCTGTCCCGCGGCGGCCCCGACGAAGAGGAGTTCGGCGAGTGGGAGGTCAGCCCGCCGGTGACCGGCTTCTCTCAATTCAGCCTCACCGCAGGCGGAGACGGCTGGCGACTCGTCGGCACCCTGAAGCCACGTGATCCGCAGACGCGGTACACGATCTACGGCTGGACGAACGACAACAGCTGGTCGGCGACCCACCTGGATTTCAGCGAGCAGGACCTGACCGGCCTCCGGCCCGGCACCGTGCTGGTGCCGTCGACCGACTCGGAAACGCCGGAACGCCGCTCGCTGGCCGACTTCCAGAGCAAGACCTGTGAGAACTGGTTCTAGCGCACCGGGCCGGTGGAGTTGCGGACGACCAGTTCCGGGCGGAAGAGAAACTCGGTGTGGGGTGTGGTGTGGCCGCGGACTTCTTCCAGGAGGGATTGGACGGCGGCCAGGCCCATGGCTTGGACGGGCTGGCGGATCGTGGTGAGGGGTGGGTCGGTGAACTCCATCATGGGGGCGTCGTCGTAGCCGACGACCGAGATGTCGCCCGGGACGGAGAGGCCGCGCTGGCGGGCGGCGCGAATGACGCCGAGCGCCATCATGTCGGAGCCGCAGATGACCGCGCTGACCCCGGCGTCCAGCAGCTGCTGCGCGGCCGCGGCGCCGCCCTCGACGCCGAACATGCTCAAGGCGACCAGCTCGTCGAGCTCCGGGTCGGTCAGGCCGAGCTGCGCCTTCATCGAGGTGCGGTACCCGGCGAGCTTGCGCTGGACGACGATGAACCGCTCCGGCCCGGACGCGAACCCGATCCGGCGGTGGCCGAGGGCAACCACATGGGACACCGCCAGCTCCATCGCGGCGTACTCGTCCGAGGACACGAACGGCGCCTCCACCGCGGGCAGCCAGCCGTTCACGAACACCACCGGCAGCCGCCGGTCCACCAGCGACTGGTAGCGCTCGTGGTCGGCCCCGGTGTCCGCGTGCAGGCCGGAGACGAAGATGATCCCGGAGACGCCGCGCTCCAGCAGCATCTCGACGTACTCCTCCTCGGTGGCGCCGGACGGCGACTGCGTGCACAGCACCGGGGTGAACCCGCGCTGTGACAACGCCGACTCGATCACCTGGGCGAACGCCGGGAAGATCGGGTTGATCAGCTCCGGCATCACCAGCCCGATCAGCCCCGCCGACCGGCGCCGCAACCGGGTCGGCCGTTCGAACCCGAGGACGTCGAGCGCGGTCAGGACCGACTGCTTGGTCTCCTCCGCCACCCCCGGCTTGCCGTTCAGCACCCGCGAGACCGTGGCCTCGCTCACCCCCGCCTTGGCCGCGATGTCCGCCAGCCGTGCTCTGCTGCTCACGCCCGGCACTGTACCCAGCCGGTCGTTGTTCTTGCAGCAAGATCCTGCAAGAACTTGCAGGATGCGTGGAGTTGTCCACAACGTGAACAGTACGGACACGTCACACGCCGTACACCTTGTCAGGACGAGCCGGGCGGGTGAGGATAAGCGCACCCCCGCCCGGGGGCCTTTACTCGGATCGTCCGGCACGTTCCTGCCGGTGAAGGGATGTACATCGTCATGGCCACTGTGTCTTTCAAGGCAGCCACCCGGATCTACCCCGGTGGTGACACCCCCGCCGTCGACAAGCTCAACCTCGAGATCGAGGACGGCGAGTTCATGGTTCTCGTCGGCCCGTCGGGTTGCGGCAAGTCCACCTCGCTCCGGATGCTCGCCGGCCTCGAAGAGGTCAACGAGGGTTCCATCTACATCGGCGACCGCGACGTCACGCACCGTCCGCCGAAGGAGCGGGACATCGCGATGGTGTTCCAGAACTACGCTCTCTACCCGCACATGTCGGTCGCCGACAACATGGGCTTCGCCCTGAAGATGCAGGGTGTCTCCAAGGAGGACCGCGCCAAGCGCGTGATGGAGGCCGCCAAGCTGCTCGGCCTGGAGGAGTACCTCGAGCGCAAGCCGAAGGCGCTGTCCGGTGGTCAGCGTCAGCGTGTCGCCATGGGCCGCGCGATCGTCCGTAACCCGCAGGTCTTCCTGATGGACGAGCCGCTGTCGAACCTCGACGCCAAGCTCCGCGTCCAGACCCGCACTCAGATCGCCGAGCTCCAGCAGCGTCTCGGTGTCACGACCGTCTACGTCACCCACGACCAGGTCGAGGCCATGACGATGGGCGACCGGGTCGCCGTGCTGAAGGACGGCCTGCTGCAGCAGGTCGACACCCCGCTGAACCTCTACGACCACCCGAAGAACAAGTTCGTCGCGGGCTTCATCGGCTCGCCGGCCATGAACCTGCTGACCGCGGACATCACCGAGGGCGGCGCGAAGCTGGGCGACTACGTCGTTCCGCTCGAGCGCAGCCTGCTGGCCAAGGCCGGCAGCGACAAGACGCTGACCCTGGGCGTCCGGCCGGAGGCCTTCAAGGTCGCCGACCAGGGCCTGCCGGTCCACGTCGCCGTGGTCGAGGAGCTCGGCGCCGACGCGTACCTGTACGGGACCGCGGAGCACAACAACGAGCACCAGCAGATCGTCGCCCGGATCGACGCCCGGATGCCGGTCGAGAAGGGTTCGACCATCCACCTGGCGGCGCTGCCCGACAAGCTGCACCTGTTCTCGACCTCCACCGAGGAGCGGCTGACCGCCTGACCAGGCGGTACGACGTAACGCAACCGCGGCCCCGGATGGCTCGACCATCCGGGGCCGTGGTGCGTCCAGGTGACCGTGTCCAGGTGACCGTGCCTAGGTGACCCTGCGGCGGTGGTCGTCCTGGGTGGCCGGGTGGTCGGCCGGGTTCAGGTTGGTCTGCTTCAGCAGGTAGTGCGGGCGCTTCTTGGTCTCGTAGTAGATCCGGCCGATGTACTCGCCGATCACCCCGAGCATCACCATCTGCAGTCCGCCGAGCCCGACGATCGCCGCGATCAGCGTGACGTACCCGGGCATCTCCACCCCGCGCAGCACCGCGACCGCGATCACCCAGACCGCGTACCCGGCCGCGACCGCAGTCAGCAGCAGGCCGATGTAGATCGCCAGCCGCAGCGGCCGGTTGTTGAACGACAGCAGCCCGTCCAGTCCGTACTCGAGCAGCCGGCGGAACGTCCACCGGCTCTTCCGCTCGGCCGGCTGCTTCACGTTGTCGTACTCGAACAGGATCGACTCGAAGCCGATCCAGGCGAACAGCCCCTTGGAGAACCGGTTGTACTCCCCCAGCTCCAGCAGCCCGTTCACGGCCCGGCGGGACAGCAGCCGGAAGTCGCCCACCCCGTCGACCAGCTCGACGTCGGCCCACTTGTTGATCAGCCAGTAGTACGCGCGGGCGAACAGCGTCCGGGTGGCCGGGTCGCCGACCCGGTTCCGGCGGGCGATCACCTGGTCGAATCCGCGCTCGTACAGGTCCAGCATCCGGCCGATCAGCTCCGGCGGGTGCTGCAGGTCGGCGTCCATGATCACCACCGCGTCGCCGGAGGCGTACCGCAGGCCGGCCAGCATCGCGGCCTCCTTGCCGAAGTTCCGGCTGAAGGACAGGTACCGGACCGCCGGGTCGTCGTCCGCGAGCTGCACCAGGACGTCGAGGGTCCCGTCGCTGCTGCCGTCGTCGACGTACACGATCTCGTAGGGCCGGCCGAGCTCCGCGAGGTCCTGGCTGACGGCTTCATGGAACCGGTCGACCACGTCGACTTCGTTGTAACAGGGCACCACCAGACTCAGCCGCATCACCCGTCCCACCTCCCTCGGCAGGACCGATTCTTGTCCAGACCGGAACTACGCGCTACTTTGGCGCTCGATCGAGCGGGCGGACACGGGGACTGAGCTAAGGGGCGGCCAGTGGACGACGAAACGGTGCAGCGCCCGAGGCGCTCGGCTCTCCTGCCTGCGCTCGTGGCCGGTGTGCTGGTGGCGGCGGTGTTCGCCGCCTCCGGAGTCATCCGCGGTACCTTTCCCTTCGGTTCACTGTCCCGCAGTACCAACGATCTCGGTACCCAGTACATCCCCTTCTTCGCCCACCTGTGGGACGTCCTGCACGGTCGCGCCCAAGGTGACCTGCTCTTCAACTGGCAGAGCGCGTTCGGCGTCGGGTTCCTGGCCGACTACGGCGTCGACCTCGGCAGCCCATTGTCCCTGCTGGTGGGTCTCTTCCCGCGCGACCAGATCGACCTGGCCGTCTACGTCATCACCGTCCTCAAGCTGAGCCTCGCGGCCGCCGCGATGGCGGTCCTACTACTCAAGATGTCGCCAGGACCCCGTTGGGTTGCAGCCATTCTCGGAGCGTCGTATGGCGTCTGCGGCTGGGCCATCGACGACGGGGCGTACGTGCCGATGTGGCTGGACGGCCTGATCGCGCTGCCGATGTTCTTCCTGGTCGCCGAATGGTCACTGCGGCGGACCAACCGCCTGCTCAGCGTGCTCGTGGTCGCGGTGTTCTGGATCTCCAACTTTTACACCGCCTACATGGCAACGATCGCGGCCGGGCTGTATCTGATCGCCCGGGTGCTGACCAGTGACCTGGCCTGGGGGCTCCGGGTGCGCGGCGTCGTCCGGCACGGCATCGCGTTCGTGCTCGGCATCGCGCTGGCCGGGCCGATCCTGCTGCCGATCCTCGCCGCGAACGACGACGCGACGCCATCGCCGTCCGGCATCTTCACGCCGTCCCCGGTCGACATCTTCCTGTCCCGCCTGCTGCCGCTGTCCGAGGGCGTCGGCCGCACCGCCAGCCTGTACGTCGGCACGGTCGCCCTGCTGCTCGCCCTCACCCTGCCGTTCAACCGAAGCGTGGCGATCCGGACCAAGGTGGTCTGGATCGTGACGACCGCCGCGATCGTGCTGTCGTTCCGGTGGACGCCGACGCAGGAGATGTGGCACGGCTTCGACACCCCGAACGGCAGCCAGTACCGCGAGGCCTTCGTGCTGTGCGGCGTGATCGTGATCCTGGCCTGGATGTCGGTCTCCGCTCGGCTGCCCGGTCCGCTCGCGTTGCTGGGTGCTGCGGCTCTGCTCGCGGTCATCGCCGTACTGTCCGACGGCAGTCCGCTGCTGACCGACCACGCGATGACCGTGCTGATCGCCTCGGGCGCCGTCACGATCGTTGCGCTGGGCACCATCTGGGTCGTACGGCGTTTCGCCACCGGGCGACGGGTGAAGTGGCCGGTCGCGGCGGCGTTCGCCGTACTGATGGCCGTGGTCGCCGTCGAGACCACGTGGACCGCGGTGGTGACGGACGAGGAGCGGGCGAAGCTCCTCAGCTCATCGGTGCCGCCGTGGAACCAGCACCAGACCGAACGGTCCGAGGCGATCATGGGCGCCAACGCCTGGCCGCAGTACCGCGCCGACCCGGGGACATCGGTGACGCCGAACGACCCGATGCTGCTGGGCGGTCAGGGCGCCGGGCTCTACAGCAGCCTGCTCCCCTACTCGGTGAACCAGACGCTGACCCGGCTCGGCTTCGGCTGGGCCGGGTACGGCCGGGCGTCCGACGATCTCGAGCACCCGGTGATCGACGCGATCTTCTCGATCGGGGCCCGCCTGCACCTCGAGGCGGGCGGCAAGGAGACCATCACGCGGTCCGTCGTACCGCCGCTGGTGACGGTCCGGCGACGGCTCGGGGCGACGGCCGCCTCGAACGCGTTCGTCGCCCAGGAGCGGCTGCTCGGGACCCAGGTGTACGAGGTGCCGGAGTACCGCGGCAGCAAGTCGATCACCGGCGGCGACGTGAAGCTGGTCGGCCGCTGCACGCCTGGCACGACGGCGTTCCTGCACCAGCCGCGGGTTTCCGGTGCGGCCCGGCTGACCGACGAAGAGCAGTGGCACGAGTTGACCGCGAGTCGCCGGCCGGGCATCAACACGAACAGCGAGATGGTCCGGCTGGGCACCGTCCCGGCGTCCGGAGTGGTGTCGGCCGAGATCAAGTTCGCCGGCTCCGCGTCCGGGATCACCGCGACCGGCGCGCTCGGCTGCCTCGACGAGCAGCGCCTGGCGAAGGCGGTGCGGATGTTGCGGTTGAGCGGGGCAACGGACGTCGAGGTCGGCGGCCACTCGATCAGCGCGACGCTGCCCGCGGGCACCCAGGGCTACGCCGTGATCGCCGTACCGAAGCTGCCGGGCTGGGAGTGCTCGGCCGGCGGCGGCAAGGCCCAGACGCCCCGGGACTACGGCGGCCTGGTCGCCGTACCGCTCACCGGCAACGCGGACCGGGTCGACTGCACCTACACGCCGCCCGGTCTCCGTCGCGGCCTCGCACTCGCGGCTGCAGCCGCTGCCATCACTCTCGGCCTCGTGCTGTTCGGCCGCCTCCGCCGGTCTAGGAGGTGACGTCCCGGCGGTAGAACACCGCTCCGCCGAGGACGACCAGGACGACAGCCAGGATGCCGAGGTACCAGGCGCCGTGCTCGAAGGACAGGGTCTTCTCGATGCTGTTGCACAGGTAGCTGCCGTCGGATCCGGTCGAGCACTGGTTCACGTAGTACGTCGCGTCGTGCCGGACGAACGCGTCGAAGTTCAGCTTCACCAGCCACGGCTGGGCCTGGTTCAGGAAGCCGGCGAAGACACCCTCGATCAGGACCAGGTACCCCATCGCCACCCCGATCGCGGCCGCGGTGTGCCGGAGCAGCAGCCCGACCACCCCACCGAGCGCGGCGCCGACGGCGACCAGCAGGACGGCCCGGCCGGCCGTCGCGGTGAGATCGCCCCAGACCTTGCCCGTCGTACTCGATGTGTCCCCGAGCTGGTCGACGATCAGGTACGTCCCGACCATCAGGATCGCCAGCACACCGACCGCCACCGGGACGAACCCGATCGCAGCGGCCAGCAACTTGCTGCCGTACACCCGCAACCGCCGCGGCTCGAACGTCAGCCAGTTGCCGATGGCACCGGTGCTGAACTCCGCCCCGACGAAGCTGGCCCCGATCAGGAACGCGGCGAAGACCAGCAGGTACGACGACCCGAGCAGCAGCTCCGGCATCAGTTCGGCGAACACCACCTGCGGCTTGCCGAAGTCGTCGATGGTCGGCTCCCGGAAGTTGCAGAACTCCGCCTTCGCCGGCTTCGGGTCCGGCTGGTTCTCCCAGTCCGCCTCGCAGCGCTTGCGGTCCGCCTCGCCGTTCTGGACCCAGTACTCGTGCGCGACCTCGAACTGCGCCTGCGACGACCGCTGCTCCTCCGCGGACATCGGGCGGGCGTCGCTCCAGACGACGACCATCAGCAGCACCGTGATCGCCAGGACTCCGAGTACGCCGATGACGGTCAGGCGGCGCGCGGTCAGCCGGCGGAGCTCGACTCCGGTCAGACGAAGCATCACAACCCCTCGCCTTCGGTGAGCTCGAGGAAGACCGACTCCAGGTCGGCGCGGACCGGGATCAGCTCGGACACGTACAGCTCCTGCTGCGCCAGCCGGCGGGTGACGTCGGCCGGGTGCTCGGCGCCGTCGACGAGCAGGTAGTTGCCGTCGGCGCGCACTGTCAGCCCGGCCGCGGTCAGGATCCGGGTCGCCGCCTCGTGGTTGTCCACAGCAACCTTCACGGTTCCCGCCGTACCGCCGCCGATCACCTCGGCGACCGAGCCGGCGGCGAGCAGCCGGCCGTGGCCGATGATCGAGACGGTGTCGGCGACCTGCTCGACCTCGGCCAGGATGTGCGAGCTGACCAGCACCGTCCTGCCCTGGTCGCCGAGCCTGCGCATGGTCTCGCGGATCTCCCGGATCCCGGCCGGGTCGAGGCCGTTGGTCGGCTCGTCGAAGATCAGCAGGTCGGGCTCCTTCAGCAGCGTGGCCGCGATCGCGAGCCGCTGCTTCATGCCGAGCGAGTACGCCCGGAACCGGTCCTTGCCGCGCTCGCCGAGCGAGGTCTGCTCGAGCACCTCGCCGACCCGCTGCCGGGGTGCGCCGATCGCCTCGGCGAGCAGCTCGAGGTTCTTCCGGCCGCTGAACGCCGGGAAGAACTTCGGCGACTCGACGATCGCGCCGACCCGGCCGACCACGGCCGGCAGCTCGGCGGGCACCGGCCGGCCGAACACCGTCATCGTCCCCGCGTCGGCCCGGATCAGCCCGAGCAGCATCCGGATCGAGGTGGTCTTCCCGGACCCGTTCGGCCCCAGGAACCCGTGTACCCCGCCGACCGGCACGTCCAGGTCGAGGCCCTGGACCGCCACCACCTTCCGGCCCCGCCGGGTCCGGTACGTCTTGCGCAAGCCGCGCGTGCTGATCGCCAGCTCCGGCATCTGACCCCCTTGTCGCGCTTCCGACGCACAGCTTGGCAGGTTTGTTCGGGGACCGCTGGCGAAAATACCCCCCACTGGTATTGGTCCAGGGCTTGCATCTGATACCCCAAGGGGGTAACTTCATGCCTGTCGACATACCCCCAAGGGGTAGCAGTAAGGAAGCTGAGGGAGCCGGAGATGACCCACGACGCCGAGCACGTGCACGGATACACCGCCGAGAAGAGCAGCCACCTGAAGCGGCTGCGGCGGATCGAGGGCCAGATCCGCGGCCTGCAGCGGATGGTCGAGGAGGACAAGTACTGCATCGACATCCTCACCCAGGTGTCGGCGGCCACGAAGGCGCTGCAGTCCTTCTCGCTGGAGTTGCTGGACGAGCACCTGGCGCACTGCGTGGTCGAGGCCGCGCAGAAGGGCGGCCCCGAGGCCGAGGAGAAGGTGCGCGAGGCCTCCGACGCGATCGCCCGCCTCGTCCGCAGCTGACAACCGAAATTCCGAGCACGAGGAGAACCGCTATGACCACCACCACCTACTCCGTGTCCGGCATGACCTGCGGGCACTGCTCCGCTTCCGTCACCGAGGAGATCAGCAAGATCGCCGGTGTGCAGGAAGTCAGCATCGACCTCGTCGCGGGTGGCACCTCCGCGGTGCACGTGACGAGTGAGTCCGCTCTCGACGAGGCCGCCGTCCGCGAGGCCGTCGACGAGGCGGGCTACGAACTGGCGGCGTCGTGAGCCGGGCCGCCGCGCTCCGGCTCGGCGCGTTCGCCGGTGCGCTCGCGCTCGCCTTCGGGGCGGCGTTCGCGGTCGGCTCCGCGGTGGACCCGATCGCGGCGGCCGACACCACCGCCCCGGCGCACGAAGAGGAGATGGGCGGTATGGAGCAGGCAGGACACGGATCGGGGCACAGTGAGTCGGGCGGGCAACTGCCCGGGCTCGCGGTCTCCGAAGCCGGCTACACCTTGATCCCCGCGACAACGTTCTACCAGCCCGGCGCCAAGACCGAGCTGCGCTTCACCATCCAGGGCCCGGACGGCAAGCCCGTCAACGAGTACACCGAGACGCACGAGAAGGACCTGCATCTGATCGTGGTCCGGCGGGACCTGTCCGGTTTCCACCACGTGCACCCGACCCGGGACGCGAGTGGGACCTGGAGCATTCCGTTCACGTTCACCGCCGGTGGCACGTGGCGGCTGTTCGCCGACTTCCAGCCGGCCGGTCTCGACCGGACGCTGACCCTCGGCACGGACGTCAACGTCTCCGGCCTCTACATCCCGGTCCCGCTGAGCGATCCGGCGAGCACCTACAGCTTCGACGGGTACGACGTGACGCTGGCGGGCACCCCGGTCGCGGGCAAGGAGTCCGAGCTGACGTTCACGATCAGCCGGGGCGGGAAGCCGGTCACCGACCTGCAGCCGTACCTGGGCGCCTTCGGGCACCTGGTGTCGCTGCGCGGCGGCGACCTCGCCTACCTGCACACGCATCCCGCACAGGAGGCGACCGCGGGGATGAAGGGCGGGCCGGAGATCGAGTTCGCCACCACCTTCCCGACGGCCGGGACGTACAGCCTGTTCCTGGACTTCCAGCACGCGGGCAAGGTCCACACCGCCGAGTTCACCGTGAAGGTGGGCACCGACGGGACCGCGATCGTCCCGCCCAAGCAGGTCCCGACGACCAAGGCCCCGGCGTCCAAGAGCCCGGCAACGCCGGGCCACGAGACCACCCCGCACGGCCACTGAGAGAGGAGGCACACTGCAATGACCACCACAGAACCCGGTCAGTCCGTCGAGCTCATCATCGGTGGCATGACGTGCGCCTCGTGCGCCGCCCGGGTGGAGAAGAAGCTGAACCGGATGGACGGTGTCACCGCGACCGTCAACTACGCCACCGAGAAGGCGAAGGTGACGTTCGCGGACGGCATCACCACCGACGACCTGGTCGCCACCGTCGAGAAGACCGGCTACACCGCCGCCCTTCCGGCGCCCGCCGTCGACGCGCCGGAGGCCGAGGAGCCGGACGAGCTGAAGCCGCTGCGCCACCGCCTGTTCGCCAGCATCGCGCTGGCGGTTCCGGTGATCGCGTTCGGCATGATCCCCGCGCTGCAGTTCGACTTCTGGCAGTGGGCGTCGCTGACGCTGGCCTTCCCGGTCGTGACGTGGGCGGCCTGGCCGTTCCACAAGGCCGCCTGGACCAACCTGCGGCACGGCGCGGCCACGATGGACACGCTGATCTCGTTGGGCGTGGTGAGCGCCTTCCTGTGGTCGCTGTACGCGTTGTTCATCGGCGGCGCCGGTGAGCCGGGGATGAAGATGCCGTTCACGCTGATCCCGTCCCGGGGTGGCGGCGCGGAGGAGATCTACCTCGAGGTCGCGGCCGGTGTCACCACGTTCATCCTGGCCGGGCGGTACTTCGAGGCCCGTGCCAAGCGCCGGTCCGGTGCGGCCCTGCGGGCCCTGCTGGAGCTGGGCGCGAAGGACGTCGCCGTGCTGCGCGACGGGTCCGAGGTCCGGATCCCGGCGGACCAGTTGGTGGTCGGCGACCAGTTCGTCGTACGGCCTGGTGAGAAGGTCGCCACCGACGGCGTGATCGTCACCGGAAGCAGCGCGGTGGACGCGTCGATGCTGACCGGCGAGTCGGTGCCGGTCGAGGTCGGCGAGGGCGACGCGGTCGTCGGCGCCACCGTGAACGCCGGCGGCCGGCTCGTGGTCCGGGCGACCCGGGTCGGGGCGGACACCCAGCTGGCGCAGATGGCCCGGCTGGTCGAGGACGCCCAGAACGGGAAGGCCGCGGTCCAGCGGCTGGCCGACAAGGTGTCCGGGATCTTCGTGCCGATCGTGATCGGGCTGGCGCTGGGCACGCTGGGGTTCTGGCTCGGCAACGGTTCGCCGGTGGAGGTCGCGTTCACCGCGGCGGTCGCCGTGCTGATCATCGCCTGCCCCTGCGCCCTCGGGCTGGCCACGCCGACCGCGTTGATGGTCGGGACCGGTCGCGGCGCGCAGCTGGGCATCCTGATCAAGGGCCCGGAGGTGCTCGAGTCCACCCGCCGGATCGACACCGTCGTGCTGGACAAGACGGGCACCGTGACCACGGGCCGGATGGAGCTGGTCGACGTACTGCTGGCGCCGTCCGAGGACCGGGCCGAGGTGCTGCGGCTGGCCGGGGCGCTGGAGCACTCCAGCGAGCACCCCATCGCACAGGCAGTCGCCCGTGGCGCTCAGGCTGAGCTCGGCACGCTGCCCCAGGTCGAGGACTTCGGGAACGTCGAGGGCCTTGGTGTCCAGGGCATCGTGGACGGGCACGCCGTACTGGTCGGGCGGACCCAGCTGCTGGAGGAGTGGAGCCAGTACCTGCCGGACGACCTGGCGCACGCTAAGGAGCACGCCGAGGCCGAGGGCAGTACTGCGGTCGCCGTCGGCTGGGACGGTCAGGCCCGGGCGGTGCTGGTCGTCGCGGACACGGTGAAGGACACCTCCGCGCAGGCGATCAAGCAGCTTCGCGAGCTCGGGCTGCGACCGGTGCTGCTGACCGGCGACAACGAAGCGGTGGCGTCGAAGGTCGCGGCCGAGGTCGGCATCGACGAGGTGATCGCCGAGGTGCTGCCGGCCGGCAAGGTCGACGCGGTCAAGCAACTGCAGGCCGAAGGCCGTGTGGTAGCGATGGTCGGCGACGGCGTCAACGACGCGGCCGCCCTGGCCCAGGCCGACCTCGGCCTGAGCATGGGCACCGGCACCGACGTGGCCATCGAGGCCAGCGACCTGACCCTGGTTCGCGGCGACCTGCGCGCGGCGGCGGACGCCATCCGCCTGTCCCGCAGCACGCTGCGCACCATCAAGGGCAACCTGTTCTGGGCCTTCGCCTACAACGTGGCCGCCATCCCGTTGGCCGCCGCCGGCCTGCTCAACCCGATGCTGGCCGGGGCCGCGATGGCCTTCAGCTCGGTCTTCGTGGTGACGAACAGCCTGCGGTTGCGCCGATTCCGTCCACTCATCTGATCCATCAGTGGACAGCTGGTGCCTGCCCGCCGTCAGGTAGAACGCGAGCAGGCATCAGCAAGCAGGTCCGCCACGAGGTCGACATCGTCGGGCACCACGGCAGTCCCGGCGACTCTGAGAAGCCGATCGAGGGCCCAGTCCCGCTTGATGCGAAACCATCCCTCGACATGTTGTGCAATGTCGGCTGCCAACTGACGATCGCAGGCACGAAGTTGCTCGAGGGCTAGCGGGCGACAGACCGGATCGAGCCCGAGCCGGATGATGTCCCAAAGATCCGTGCCGGCCTTGTCATCGCCACGATCCATGATGGCTTGCAGCTTCATGGCGATCAGAGGTCCGGGCTCGGCGACCTTCGTCGACGCCCGGACCAGCTCGTTTCTGCCCGATGTGACCACCGAGATCGCCATGGTGGACGCCGAGTCGGCGGCCCACGCGTGCGATCTGGCATGCAGACGATCTCCGACGTCGTCGCTTGGGTGATCCAGCTCATGCTGATTCACCTCGAGCACATCCACGCGAACGTCACCGTAGCTGGTCGGCACGAGAACACCGGCGGGTTCGGCAGGTGTGGTATCCGAGCTCGTGCGAAGGATCTCCAACTGTCGATCCTGCCCATTGGCTCTGCGATCGACGATGTCCAGATCGATCGTGGCGCGGTGGGCACTGCTCAACCGAGCCAGAACTGCGAGCCCGCCGACGACGGTTGGCTTGGCACCGGTCAGGTCCTCCACCGAAGCGACGGCTTCCACAATCGCCGCCATGGTCTGACCGACGAGTACAACATGGCTACCAGACACGAGCCCATGGTCCCGACGGCGTCCAGTCACTCAGCACCTCGCGTCCGCGGCCCGCGTCCTGAGCGAGGTCAAGTGCGACAAAGAGCGGGTGCGTGGTCGGAAACTCGAAATAGTTCTCCGGTGGATCGAAGCGAGCCATGCACGCCGCTGGGACTGGCGCTACTGCGACTGAACATCCGGCCACATCTACTGAAGTCGCAGCTCCGAGTAGCCTCCGTGCGCGATGTGCGATGGTCGCGTTCGGCACGAAGAAGTCCAGCGGCTGGTCAGCCCGCACAGCCACGGGCGCCCCGAGAACCGACGCTGCCGCCGGACCACGCAGCGCCCATCCCGGCACTTCTCCGACCCTGTTGAACTCGAACTTCAGCAGTTCCATCGAGGAATCACGACCGGGCCGCGGCGCCTCGACGAGATAGTCGCCATCGCCCGGCCAACGCTCAGCCAACTCCCAGAAGAGGCGGGTTCCGGAAACGGTGTTCCGCTCGTCGATGTACCGATCCTCTCGCAGTCCGGCCAGAACCTCTGAGACTGTGCTGACTGACCTCCCCAGCTCCCGGGAGAGCTGCCTGACCGCAGGCCTTCTCTCAGGCGCCGTGAGGAGGGCAGCCGCCACCTCGAGTCCCACGTTGCCGGAGAGCGGATCACGCCTGCCGACCTGCCGGATCTGCGGTTCGATATCGACTTCAACGATGAGCCCGGGGGCATGAAGGCCAAGGTGTCCGCGTCGGTCCAGGTATCCCGCTCCAGCCTGGGTCAGGACCCGGCGCGCCGTCCTGGTGACTTGATCAGCAACGACGAACAGGATCGCCACCGTTCGGGCACCCGCAGCCATCGCGATGAGGTTTTCGTGCTCGTGCACCAGTCGTGTTGCCTGTTGATCATTGACGACCGCAGCGTGCTTGACCCACAGTCCAAGAGCTGCGCCTTCAGGGTCGACGATCAGGTCCGCGCCTGAGTCGGGCGCCTCGAACAGGTCGCCTGGCGGCGCTACAGCCACCTCTACCTGCGCAAAGGCTGCCCTGATGCTCTCGTCAAGTTCCTCCACACCTTCAAACTAACCAACTGTTCGGTGTTCGGCAATCGACGAACACCGAACACCGTCCACTCATCTGATCCACGCCGTACTGTCGCTGGCCAGTAGCCCGTCGTCCAACGGGCTGCTGGCCAGCAGCAGTTCGTCGTACGGCGGAAGCTCGATCGGCTCCGGGGTCAGATTCGTGACCGAGATCAGGCTCTCGCGGGTGAAGGCGAGGACGCCGGGTGGGGTGTCGAGCCAGCGGAGGGTGCCGTCGCCGAGGTGGGTACGGCGGAGCTTCAGGCCGGTGCGGTAGAGGGTCAGCATCGAGTTCTGGTCGTCGTGCTGGGACTCGGCGGTGAGGTTTTTCCAGTCGGCCGGCTGCGGCAGCCACGGCGCCCCGGCGCCGAAGCCGAACGGCGGCTCCTTGCCGGACCAGGGAAGGGGCACCCGGCAACCATCACGGCCGCGGTCGGCGCCGTTGGAGCGGGTGAAGATCGGGTCCTGGAGCAGGTGGTCCGGGAGGTCCTCGACCTCGGGCAGGCCGAGCTCCTCGCCTTGGTAGACGTACAGGCCGCCCGGGAGCGCCATCGCGAGCAGGGCGGCCGCGCGGGCCCGGCGTTCGCCGAGGACCAGGTCGGTCCGCATGCCGTGCTTGCGGTCCTGGTGCGAGAACGACGTGTCCGGGCGGCCGTACTTCGTGACCGGCCGGGTGACGTCGTGGTTGGACAGCACCCAGGTCGGCGGGGCGCCGATCGGAACATGGGTGGTCAGGGTGAGGTCGATCGAAGCCTTGAGCTGGTCGGCCTGCCACGGGCGGGAGAGGAAGTCGAAGTTGAAGGCGGTCTGCATCTCGTCCGGGCGCAGGTAGAGCGCGAACCGCTCCTGGTCCGGCATCCACATCTCGCCGACCAGGAACCGGTCGTCGTACTGGTCGGTGATCCGCCGCCAGCCGCGGTACACCTCGTGCACCTCGTCGTGGTCGGTGTACGACTCCTCGACGCTGTCCAGGTCCTTGAACAGCACGGCCGCGCTGTCGATCCGGATCCCGTCGACGCCGCGGTCCAGCCAGAACCGCAGGATGTCGTGGAACTCCTCGACCACCTCCGGATTGCGCCAGTTGAAGTCGGGCTGCTCGGGGGCGAACAGGTGCAGGTACCACTCACCGTCCTCGACCCGGGTCCAGGCCGGACCGTTGAAGATCGACTGCCAGTCGTTGGGTGGCTCGTCTCCGTTGCCGGTGCGGAAGATGAAGCGCTCGCGCTCGGGTGAGCCGGGGCCGGCCCGCAGCGCCTGGACGAACCAGTCCTGCTGGTCGGAGCCGTGGTTCGGGACGATGTCGATGATGGTGCGGATGTTCAGCGCGTGCGCCTCCGCGATGTACGCCTCGGCCTCCGCCAGCGTCCCGAACGCCGGATCGATCGCCCGGTAGTCGGCAACGTCGTACCCCCCGTCCGCCATCGGCGACGGATACCAGGGGTTCAACCAGATCGCATCCACCCCCAACTCAGCCAGATACGGCAACTTCCCCCGCAGACCGGCCAGATCCCCGATCCCGTCACCGTTCCCGTCGGCAAAACTCCTCAAGTACACCTGGTAGATCGCAGCCCCACGCCACCACTCGTCCGCCATGAAATCTCCTTATCCTTTGAGGCTTCCGGCGGTGAGGCCGGCCATGATGCTGCGTTGGAAGACGAAGAACACCACGATGGTGGGCAGGCTGGCGATCACCAGGGCGGCGATCAGCACGTTCTGCGGCATCTGCGCGGACAGTGACGCGATGCCGACGCTGATCGACATCTTGTCCGTCTCCGGCAGCACCAGCAGCGGCCAGACGAAGTCCTTCCAGACCGTGACCACCGACAGGATCGACACCACGCCGAGGATCGGCCGCGACACCGGCAGCACGATCGACCACAGGATCCGGGCCGGTGACGCACCGTCGATCTCCGCCGCCTCCAGCAGCTCCCGCGGAATCGAGTCGAAGAACCGCTTCAGCAGGAACACGAAGAACCCGTTCGCCGCCGCCGGCAACCAGATCGCCCACGGCGTGTTCAGCAGGTCCAGGTGCAGGATCGGCAGGTCCTTCGCGGTCAGGTACGTCGGCAGCAGCAAGACCATCGGCGGGATCATCAAGGTCGCGAGCATCGCGCCGAGCACGACCTTCCCGAACACCGGCCGCAACTTCGACAACGCGTACGCCGCCGTCACGTCGACCGCGAGCGTGAACAGCCAGGCGCCCCCGGCGTACAGCACGGTGTTCTTCAGGAACACCCCGAGCTGCAGCTGCTCCCACGCCTCCTTGTAGACCCCGAAGTCGTAGTCCTTCGGGAAGAAGCTCGGCGGGATCTGCGCCAGCTCGTCCGGCGACTTCAGCGCGCCGGTCACCATCCAGTACAGCGGGAACACGAAGGCGCCGGTGAAACCGATGACGGTCAGGCTGAGCGTCGCCCAGTACATGATCCGGCCGCGCGGAGTCCGCAGCGCCAGTGGTGAGACGAGAGTTCTCATCGTTCGGCCTCCCGGGACACGCGCAGGTAGATCGCGGAGAACACCATCAGCACGACCATCAGCATCAGGCCGAGCGCGCCACCGCCGCCGAAGTCGCCGAAGTTGAAGGCGTACTGGTACATCAGGTAGGCGACCGTGACGGTCGCGTTCTCCGGCCCGCCGCCGGTCAGCAGGTACGGCTCGATGAACACCTGCATGGTCGCGACGACCTGCAGCAGCAACATCACCAGCAGGATCAGCTTGGTCTGCGGGATCGTCACGTGCCAGACCCGCCGGAACAGGCCGGCGCCGTCGAGCTCGGCGGACTCGTACAGGTCGCCCGGGATGCTCTGCAGCGCGGCCAGGTAGATCAGCGTGCCGGTGCCGAGGTTCATCCAGGTCGAGACGAGCACCAGGCTGACGAGCGCCGTACTGGTCGAGTCGAGCCAGCTCAGCGGCGGGATGCCGAACACGTCCAGCACCTGATTGAACAGGCCGGATCCCGGGTCGTAGAACCATTTGAACAGGAGTACGGCGACTGCGGGCGGCAGCATCACCGGGAGGTACACGACGAACCGCAGGTAGGCCTTCGCGTGCTTCAGCTCGTTGAGCACGACGGCCAGCACGAACGGGACGGCGTACCCGATGACGAGCGCGAGCCCGCTGAACACCGCCGTGTTGATCCAGGCCGACCGAAACGCCGGATCCTCGATCACCGCCCGGAAGTTGTCGAACCCCACCCACTTCGGCGGGTCCACGAAGTTGTTCTCCTGGAAGGACAGCAACACCTCCCGCACCATCGGATACCAGGAGAACAAGGCGAAACAGATCAGCGCCCCACACAGGAACCCGTACGCCGTGAGGTTCCGCCCCACCGCCCGCCGGAGCGCGCCGTGGTCGTCGGGTGACTGCGGGTCCGTCGTCCGCACCGGGTGCGGACGACGGACCTGCTCCTCGGTAACTGTCATTTAGGTGTTCTTCGCCAGGATCTTGTTGGCCTTGCTCTCGGCGTCACTCAGGAGCTTGTCGATGTCGGCGTCCTGGCGGGTCAGGACGGCGGACATCGCGACGTCGAGGACCGCGTACAACTCCTGCGCCTTCGGGGGCTCGAGCTTGTTGGTGATGGTCGACTGGGCGGCGACGTACGGCGCGAAGTGGTCGACCGGGACGGTGGCGTACTGCTTGCGGAGGGCAACGATCTCTTTGCCTGGCGCGGAGTCGCCGTACAGGTCCGGGATCGGCAACCCGACCGGGCGGCCCTGCTCCTTCGACCGCTGGTAGTTGAACTGGCCCTTGCCCGGCGTGAGCTCGTGGAACTCCAGCCACAGCAGGCCGGCCTTGATCTTCTCCGGCGTCGCCTTCGGGTTGAACATGTAGCCGTCGCCACCGCTCAGCGACGCCTTGCCCTCGGACTCCGGCACCGCGGCGACGCCGTAGTCCTCGAACTTGCCCTGGAAGTCGTTGTTCACCGACTGCACCACATCCGGCGCGCCGATCATCATGCCGAGCTTGCCGGAACCCATCATCCGCATCAGGTCCTCCCACTGGAGGAGCTGCTTGCTGCCCATCGAGTTGTCGTTCCAGCGCATCTGCTTGAGGTTCTCCAGCACCGCCTTGCCCTCGGCGCTGTTGAACGCGGCCGTCTTGCCATCGTCACTCACCATCGAGCCACCGCGCGCGTACAGGCTCGCGGCGAAGTGCCAGCCGCCGGTGTTGCCCGCGGAGTACTCACCGAAGCCGACATACCCGGCGCCGAGGCCGGCGATCTTCTTGGCCGCCGCCTGCACCTCGGACCACGTCTTCGGCGGCGCGTCCGGGTCGAGCCCGGCCTGGCTGAACAGCTTGCGGTTGTAGACCAGGCCCATGTTGTAGTTGTTGCGCGGCAGCCCGTACGTCTTGTCGCCGTCCTTGAACACGCCCAGGACGTCGTCGCGCAGGTCTCCGGCCGCCTTCACGCTGCCGACGTACTCGCTGATGTCGGCGGCCTGCCGGGCTTTGATGATCTTCTGCACGTCGGTGTAGTAGACGTAGAAGACGTCCTCCTGGGTGCCGCCGGCCAGCTTCGCCTGGAAGGTGTCCGGGTTGATGCAGGGGAACGCGTCCTTGCTCTGGATGGTGATGTTCGGGTGCAGCTTCTGGAACTCGGCCACGTCCGCGTCCCAGGCCGCGCGTTCCTTCGGATTGCTCTTCGGCGGCTGGCAGCCGACCGTGATCGTGACCGGCCCGTCGGCTCCCGCTGAGCTCTGAGCGTCCGGTGTGTCGTCCCCCGATCCACAGGACACGGCCCCCAGGCCCAGTCCCACCGCCAGCAACAGGCCGAGCCCGCGGCGCGTTGTCGTCATCTTCCACCCTCTCCCTCGATCGTGAGCACACCGTAGGCAACTGGACGCGAGCGCGCAATACCTCGACTTGAGATTGCAAAATCGTGACTACAGCCGGGAAGACGGGCCCAACGCAAACAGCCGCCGACCGGCCAGCGGTCGACGGCTGTGGGATTGCGGGTACGGCGTGCGGCTCAGCCGCGGGCGCGGGTCGTGGACGCCCGCACCACCAGCTCGGGTTCGAAGAGGAGCTCGTCGGCGGGGACCGCGGCGCGCTCGATCAGGGCGACCAGCATGTCCACGGCCGCGCGGCCCATCGCGTCGATCGGCTGCCGGACGGTGGTCAGCGGCGGGTCGGTGCAGTTCATCATCGCGGAGTCGTCGTACCCGATCACCGAGACGTCGCCGGGCACCGTGAGGCCGGCCCGGCGGACCGCGCGAATGGCGCCCAGGGCAAGAATGTCGCTGGCGCAGACGATACCGGTGACGCCGTTGTTGACCAGCCGGGTCGCGGCCGCGTGCCCGCCCTCGAGCGAGAACATCGTGTGCTCGACCAGGTCCGGGTCGGACTCGGCCGACGCGACGAACGCCTCCAGCTTGCGCCGCGACGGGATGTGGTCGCGCGGGCCGAGGACCATGCCGATCCGCCGGTGACCGAGGGCCCGCAGGTGCCCGATCGCCATCTCGGCGGCCACGTAGTCGTCCGACGACACCTGCGGGAAGCCGAGGTGGTCGACGGCCGCGTTGACCAGCACGGTCGGCAGCTTGCGCTCCTGGATCAGCTCGTAGTGCTGGTGCGGCGCGTCGGCCTGCGCGTAGAACCCGCCGGCGAACACCACGCCGGACACCTGCTGCTGCAGGAGCAGGTCGACGTAGTCCGCCTCGGACACGCCGCCGACCGTCCGGGTGCACAGCAAGGAGGTGAAACCTTGCTGCGCCAGCGCTCCCCCGACCACCTCTGCGAACGCCGGGAAGATCGGGTTCTGCAACTCCGGCAGCACCAGGCCGACCAGTCGTGCGCGATCACCGCGCAGCTGAGTGGGACGCTCGTACCCGAGCACGTCCAGCGCGGTCAGCACCGCCTCCCGGGTCGCTTCCGACACTCCTGGCTTCCCGTTGAGGACCCGGCTCACGGTGGCTTCGCTGACGCCGACCTTCTTGGCCACCTCTGCAAGTCGTCGTGTCATGACGCAAACTCTACGCCAGATCACGCAAGTTCTTGCAACAACTTGCGTACCTCGCTGAAGCCTCAGGATTCCTGACAGACTGGGGGCCGTGCCCCGATTTGTCGCCACCCGCCCGGACACCGGTCTGCTGTCGCTTCCGTGGGATGTCCCGCTGGAGGACTGGCCCGAGGACCAGCTGGTCGCGCTGCCGCGCGGTATCTCGCGGCACGTGGTCCGGTTCGTCCGAGTCAACGGCACCGTCTACGCGATCAAAGAGGTCCTCGAGCATCTCGCGCTGCACGAGTACCGGCTGCTGCGCGACCTGGAACGGCTGGAGGCGCCCTCCGTCGAGCCGGTCGGCGTGATCACCGACCGGATCGACCGCAACGGCGAGCCGATCGACTCGATCCTGATCACCCGGCACCTGCAGTTCTCGCTGCCGTACCGCGCGCTGTTCTCCAGCACGCTGCGCCCGGACACGGTCAACCGGCTGATCGACGCGCTGGTCGCGCTGATCGTCCGGCTGCACCTGCTCGGCTTCTTCTGGGGCGACTGCTCGCTGTCCAACACCTTGTTCCGCCGGGACGCCGGCGCGTTCGCGGCGTACCTGGTGGACGCCGAGACCGGTGAGCTGCACCAGGACATCTCCGACGGGCAGCGGGCGCACGACCTCTACACCGCGGAGATCAACCTGTTCGGCGAGCTGCTCGACCTGCAGGAGGGCGGGCTGCTCGACCCGGACATCGACCCGCAGGAGACGGTCCAGTCGATCAACGACCGGTACGAGGCGCTCTGGGCCGAGCTGACCGCGCCGGAGGAGTTCGCCACCGACGAGATGCACCGGCTGGACTCGCGGATCCGGCGGCTCAACGAGCTCGGGTTCGACGTCGCCGAGATCGACATCATCACCGACTGGGACGGCAGCCAGGTCCGGATCCAGCCGAAGGTCGTGGACGCCGGCCACCACTCCCGCCGGTTGCTCCGGCTGACCGGCCTGGACGTCGAGGAGAACCAGGCCCGCCGGCTGCTGAACGACCTCGACTCGTTCGCCGCCGCCACCGACCAGCAGAACGAGGACGAGGAGATCGTCGCGCACCAGTGGCTGACCGACGTCTTCGAGCCGGTCGTCCGCTCGGTCCCGCGCGACCTGAAGCGCAAGCTCGAGCCCGCCGAGGTCTTCCACGAGGTCCTCGAGCACCGCTGGTTCCTGTCCGAGCAGGCCGGCCACGAGGTCGACACCATGGAGGCGGCCCGCTCCTACGTCGACGACGTACTCCGAGCCAAGCCCGACGAGAAGCTGGCCCTCCCCACCCCGGCGATCGCCGACGCGGACTGACCTCTGCAACGTTCCGCTCTCCCACCGCGTGGTTAGGGGTGGGAGGTGCCGATGCAACCGCCGGACTTCGATGCGTGGCTGGGGCAACGGGGCGCGGCCGTGCGGTCGCAGATCCACCGTGCGCTGGTGCGCCTGCGCACCAGTCTGACCACAGCCGAGGAGGTCAACCGCTGATGGACGCCCACGAGCAGCTGATCGTGATGAGCTTGTCGAAGCACGCGACGGACGCGCCGTCGGACGACGACCTGCTGGCCGCCGTCCACTTCCGGCTCCGGTGTCGCCGGACCGGTCGCACGATCGGGGCCGCCGTACTCGCGTGTGCAGCGGTCGCGACCGCGATCACCGCGACGCACTCGATCACCGACATCCGCACCGATCCACAGGCCGCCCGACCCGGTACGCCGGAGGCCGGGTGGCGCTGGGAGTCGTACAAGACCGTGCAGGTCCAGGTGCCTTCGGACTGGACGCAGCACGTCTCCGGCCCGGCGCCGTGCCCAGCGTTCCCATCGCCGGGCGGCAAGCCGATCATCGGCCGCAACAACGACTGGCTCGGCAAATGGGGCTACACCTGCGAGGAAGCCGTCCTGCCGGTCGAGCGGCGGCAGCAGTATGTGTGGTTCAACGACGTCCAGGCACCAGGCGTCAAGGAGTACGACGCCGGTTGGACCGAGGAGACTCGGTTGGTCGCCGGTGTGAAGATCAGCGTGCTCACCAAGGACGACGCTCTCCGCAAGCGCATCCTCGACTCGGCCCGCCCGATCACCGGCACCGACTACCACGGCTGCGCCCCGACCGACTCCGGGCCCCGCGGCACCGGCCTCGACGCCACTGATCGCATCACGTCGGCAGGCATCTGCGAGTACTGGAACAACACTCTGGTCGCTGCCTCACCCCTCACCGGTGGCCAGGCCACGAAA
Source organism: Kribbella sp. NPDC002412 (assembly GCF_053592935.1). NCBI lineage: Bacteria > Bacillati > Actinomycetota > Actinomycetes > Propionibacteriales > Kribbellaceae > Kribbella > Kribbella sp. NPDC002412. The sequence continues at coordinate 33,313 of NZ_JBSFBL010000022.1, read as the reverse complement.
CTCGCCCAACGCCTGGCCACCGCACCCGAAGGCGCACCCCCGGGCGGCTGGTTGGAAGGCTGCTCGGACAACGACCAGCGCACCTTCGTCGTCACCCTGCACGGCCGCACCCAGTCCTACCCGGTCCGCGTCACCTACGACCTCTGCTACGGCGACGGCACCTTCTACTTCCCCACCACCGACGGCGTCACCGAACGCCACACAGACCCAGCCACCCTCGACCTCATCCGCCAAAACGTCCACAACCCCCACCAACCCAGCGACCTCTTCGACCCCGCGGGCCCCCTAACCCCCTCACCCCGCTGACGGCTGGCACACACTTGTCGTGCGAGGAGATGAACCCCGAGCGCGCCTCATCACTTGATTCCCGATGTGGAGAAGCCGCTGACGAAGCGGCGTTGCATGAACATGAAGAGGACGAGGACCGGGAGCACGTACATCACGGCGCCGGCCGCGACCAGGTTGTTGAGCGGGAGGCCCTTGTCGTTGACGTAGCCGGTCGCCATCGCCACCGCCAGCGTGGTGCTGTCCTGGCTGAGGAACATGGCCGGCCCGACGAAGTCGCCCCAGGCGCCGGTGAAGGACAGGATCACGCTGGCCGCGATCACCGGCCAGGACTGCGGCAGGAAGATTCGCCAGAAGATCCCGACGTACCCGCAGCCGTCGATGATCGCGGCCTCCTCCATCTCCCGCGGGATGCCGGCGAAGAACTGCCGGAACAGGAAGATCAGGAACGCGCTGCCACCGAGCCCCCACGCCACCCACGGCCAGTAGGTGTTGACCATGTGCAGCTTCGCGAAGATCAGGTACGTCGGGACCAGCGTCACGATGCCCGGCAGCATCATCGTGGACAGCAGGATGACGAACAGCTGCTTCTTCCCCGGCGCGGTCAGCCGGGCGAACCCGAACCCGACCCAGGCCGAGCTGAGTGTGGTCAGCGTCGTGGTGATGAACGCGATGGTCAGCGAGTTCTGCAGCGCGCCGACGAAGTTCACGCTGGTGACGGCCTCGGTGTAGTTCGCGAGCCGCGGCGCGGACGGGAACCAGGTCGGCGGGAAGGACGCCATCTCGGCCGGCGACTTCAGCGAGGTCTGCACCAGCCAGTAGATCGGGCTGAGCATCACGAGCACGACGCTCAGCAGCACGAGGTAGAGCGCGTAGCGGTAGGACCGGGTCATCGCTTCCCCTCCGGCTCGACGGTGTAGAAGACGGTCCGGGCACTGACCTTGATGATGACCAGGGTGACGAGCAGGATGACCGCGAACAGCATCCACAGCATCGCCGAGGCGTAGCCGAACCGGGACGCGGAGAAGTACTGCGCGAACACGTGGATCATGTACATGTAGTTGCCCTGCGGCACCGTCCCGGCCCCACTGAGCGAACCCGACGACAGCAACAGCGGCGCGAACGACTGCAGCGAGCCGATCACCCCGGTGATCACCTGGAACAGGATCACCGGCGACAGCAGCGGGACGGTGATCCTGCTGAAGGACTGCCAGTACGACGCCCCGTCCACCTGGGCCGCCTCCTGCAACTCCCTCGGGATGTCCTGCAACCCGGCCAGCGAGATGATCATCGACCCGCCACAGCCCCACATCACCAAGCCGTACAGCACGTAGCGGGCGTTCGGGTCGACCAGCCACGTGATCGGGTCCAGGCCGAAGCTGCTCAGGATCCCGTTCGCCGCCCCGGCGTCCCGGTCGAAGATCAGCCGGAAGGTCAGCGCCGCACCTACTGGTGGAACCACCGCCGGCAGGTAGATCAGCGCCCGAAACAGCCCGCGGGCCTTGATCGGCTGATTCAGGATCACCGCGAGCAGCAGCCCGGCGAAGATCGACAGCGGCACCGTGACCAGGGTGAACACCCCGGTCTTCGCCAGCGAACTGATCGTCAGCGGGTCCTGGAAGATCTCGACGTAGTTGGCGAATCCGACGAAGTGGGTCTTCGGCGAGAGGCCGTCGGAGTCGGTCAGGCTGAGCCAGAACGCGTACCCCAGCGGGAAGACGGTCAGCGCGACGAACCCGATGATCCACGGCGCGACGAACAGGTAGAAGGTGCGCGCCCGGCGCAGACTCGGCGGCTTCCTCCGGCCCTCCACAGTGGGTGGTGCGGCCGGAGGGCGTACCTCGGTCAGGACTGAGCTCACCGGAGCCGCTTCTTTCCGTCCTCGAGCTGCGCGTTGATCTGCGAGTTCAGCGAGTCGCCCAGCTGGGCCGCCGAGACCGTGCCCTTGATTGCCTTGGGCAACTCACGGCCGATCACGGTGTTGATCGCGTCCAGCCGCACGTACGGCGTGAACGACATCACCGAGAAGTGCTCCTTCTCGGCCATCTGCACGTCGTAGGCCTGCTTCTGGTACGGCAGCTTCTGCGGCATCAGCTTCTGCAGGGACTTCAGCGGCGGGATGCCCCAGCCACCGCTCGCCCGCGCCTTGGCCGGTTCGCCGGCCAGGAACCACTCCATCACCGCGAACGCGGCGTCCTTGTTCTTGCTGGCCTTCGGGATCCACAGCCCGGTGCCGCCGAAGCACGGGCTGACCCGGCGGCCGGTGTCGAACTGCGGCGCCGGCGCGAACCCCGCGACCTTGGCGGACTTGGCGTCGCTCGAGAACAGCCCACCCAGCCAGTAACCGCTGAGCGTGGCCGCCATCCGGCCGGCCTGGAACGTCGGCCCGTCCCAGCCGTTCGGGTCGGGGTTGAGAACCGTCGGGCCGATCCCGGCCTTGGCGTACTCCAGGTACCAGGTCAGCGCCCGCTGCGCCTCCGGGCTGCTGAAGTCCACGGACGCGAGGTCGTCGGCGGTCAGCTTGCCGCCGGCCAGGTCGGTCAGCCAGGTCAGCTGGGTGAACAGACCGAGCCCGTTCGGGTTGAGGCCGTAGACGCTGACCTTGGCGCCCTGCCGCTTGGTCAGCTTCCGCCCTTCTTCGAGCAGGTCGTCGAGCAGCAGCGGCGTGGTCGCGCTCGGCCGGGCCACCTTGGCCGCGTCGAACAGGCCGCTGTTGTACCAGAGCGTGCAGTCCTGCGAGTAGTCCTTCGCGAACCCGTACCGCGGCCCGCTGCCCTGCTTCTCTCCGTCGTACCGCCAGACGTCGTTGACCGGGTCGATGTCGTCGGCCTTGATCAGCGTGCTCTTCTCGAAGTACGGATCGAGGTTCTCGGCGACCTGCCGGGCCACCAGGTACGGCGTCTCGGTCGCGCCCATCCCGCGGACCACGTCCGGCGGGTTGCCGCTGGCCAGCATCGCGGTCAGCTTGGTCAGGTCGTACTCGACCGTCTTGACCGTGATGCCGAGCGCCTGCGAGGCCGCCTTGGCCTCCTTCGGGCCGAACTCACCCGACTGGGACATCACGGTCACGGTCCCCTTGGCGGCCGAACCCGAGCCCGTGCCCGAGCCCGCGGCCGGCGTGTTCGTCGAGGACGCGGGCGAGCAGCCGACCGCGAGCGCGCCGCCGACGGCGGTCCCGGAGAGGGCGAGGAACCGGCGGCGGGAGAGCCCTGGATTCGTGGTGGTCATGTCGAACCTCTCATTCCGAAGTCATTCCGAAAGCTGTGAGTCGTCGAAGAGCCGGCAGACCGGGCCGGAGGAGGGGCCGGCCCGGTCTGCCAGCGGCTCGCTGTCGTCCTCGGGCCGGTAGCCGAGCTCGTGCCGGGCCGAGGTGATGTCCCAGTGGTTGCGGGTGTTGGCGGAGACGCCGAAGTGCGCGCCGTAGTGCTCCCGTGTGTTCAGCGCTGCGAGCACCAGCCGCCCGGCGTCGCCGTCGGACAGCCACTGGCCCAGGTAGCGCCGCTCAGTCAGCGGCCAGCCCGTCAGTCCGAGTCGCAGGCAAGTCACCGACGCACCGGTCCGCGCCGCGTGCGTCCGGCCGAGCGCTTCCAGCACGACCTTGCCGAGGCCGTATGGACAACACGGGCGCGGATCGACCCGCGGATCGACCGGCCAGTACTGCGGCCGGTTGTACTCACCGACCACGTGCAGCGAACTGGCCAGCACGACCTTGGGGACGGCGTGCGCCGCAGCCGCCTCCAGCACGGCCTGAGTCGGTTGGACGTTGGCGGCGTACACGCTGTCCCAGGTCTGCCACGGACTGCTGTTCGCGGCCAGGTGCAGCACAGCGTCGGCACCCTCGAAGGCCCGGTACGCCGCATCGGGATCGCCGATGTCTGCCTGCAGGACCTCCTCGCCGGACGCGGCCGGCGCAGAGCGGTCGACCAACCGGAGCCTGTAGTGCTTGCGCAGCTGGGGCAGCACCACACCGGCCACCCGGCCCAGCCCACCGGTGATCACCACCAGCGGTTCACGGTCGTTCCGCACAGCGCTCATGTCGTCCATCCATGTCGCCCGGCCGGGACCGATACCCGATCTGTGTCGGGAATTGTTCGAGTAGTTCCGGGTGTGTGTCAAGAGTGTGAACACACCATGTCAGTTTTGTTGACGCCGACCGGACCGGGCGTCGATACTCGACGACGTGGCTGCCAAGGACACCGGATCACTGCGAGCGCTGCGGCGTACGAACTCCGAACGGATGCTGTCCGCCCTGATGGAGCACGGGGCGTTGCACCGGGCCGAGCTGGCTCGCATCTGCGGCCTGTCCCGGACCACCGTGTCGACGATCGTCGCGGACCTGATCACCGGCGGGGTGGTGATCGAGGTGGTCGGCGACCAGGTCGCCCAGGCCGGGATCGACGCCTCCGAGGTCGACGGGCGGGCCCGCGGCTTCCTGCGGGCGAACCCGGGCGCGGGCGCCGCGGCCGGCCTGGACTTCACCCTCGAACGCGTCTGGGGCCACGTCACCGACCTGTCCGGGCGGACGCTCGCCAGCGCCGGCGTCACCACCCCGCGGGACACCCCGTGGCAGGAGCGGCTGACCGCCGGCGTCGCGCTGCTCGACGACCTGCTCACCGAGACCGGTCTCGACCGCAATGACCTGGTCGGGGTCGCGATCGGCGTCCCCGGCCCGATCGACCTGCAGACCGGAGTGGTCGGCCCGTCGCTGCCGGGACAGGCGTGGGCCGGGGTGAACGTGTCCGCCGAGTTCGGGCGGCATCTCGACGTACCGCTGCTGGTGGAGAACAACACCCGGCTCGAGGCGGTGGCCGAGTTCACCTGGGGCGCCGGCCGGGGCGCCCGCGACGTCCTGTTCCTCGGGCTGTCCACCGGGATCGGCGCCGGATTGCTTGTCGACGGCAACCTTCACCACGGCGGCGCCCGCGGTGGCGGTGGCGAGGCCGGACACATCTCCGCGGACCCGGCCGGCGCCCAGTGCCCGTGCGGGAACCGTGGCTGCCTGGTGCAGTACGCCTCGCTGACCGCCGTCCTGAAAGCCCTGCAGCTGAACGACATCGACGAGCTGCTCGCCTCGGCGGGCGCCGGTGACCCGGACACCGTGCGGGTGCTGCGGGAAGCAGGCGAGGTGACCGGCCGGGTGCTGGCGAACATCTGCAACCTGATCAACCCGGGCGTGATCATCATCGGCGGCGAGCTCGCCCGGACCGGCGACCTGATCCTGGAGCCGATCCGCGCCACCCTGCGCCGGTCCGCGATGGCGCTCACCCGTGATGCCGAAGTGGTCGCCGCGGAGCTCGACCTCGGCGTCCGCGCGGGCGCGTCCGGCGCTGCCGCCCTGGTCCTGAGCCAGACCGACCAACTCGTCGCCGCCCTGCTGGCCGGCGCGGAACTCCGAACGAATGAGGCCGTGTGAAGATCGTCGGGTACGAGACCTTTCTGGTGGCGCCGCGGTGGCAGTTCCTGCGGATCGACACCGACGAGGGGATCAGCGGCTGGGGTGAGCCGATCGTCGAAGGCCGGGCCGAGGCGGTGCAGGGCGCGGTCACCGCACTGATGGAGTACCTGGTCGGCACGGATCCGCTGCGCATCGAGGACCACTGGCAGACGCTGGCCAAGGGCGGCTTCTACCGCGGCGGCCCGGTGCTCTCCAGCGCGCTGGCCGGGATCGACCAGGCCCTGTGGGACATCAAAGGCCGCTACCACCAGACGCCGGTGCACGAGCTGCTCGGCGGCCCGGTCCGCGAGCGGGTCCGCATCTACACCTGGGTCCACGGCCGCGACAACGCGCAGATCGTCGACGACGCCCAGGCCAAGGTGGCCAAGGGATTCTCCGCGATCAAGCTCAACCTCGCCGAGGCGCTGCCGCCGATCCCCTCCGCCGCGCAGATCCGCGCGATGGTGAGCCGGGTCGCCGCCCTGCGCGAGGCGCTCGGCGACGAGGTCGACATCGCGCTCGACTTCCACGGCCGGTTCAGCACGGCGGCCACCCGGCAGATCCTGCCGTTGCTCGAGCCGCTGCTGCCGATGTTCGTCGAGGAGCCGGTGCTGCCGGAGTTCGCCCGGGACCTGCGCCGGGTCACCGAGTCGACCAGCATCCCGATCGCGATCGGCGAGCGCCTGTACTCGCGCTGGGACTTCCGCGACGTCCTCCCAGCCGGTATCGCCGTCGCGCAGCCGGACATCTCGCACGCCGGCGGCATCTCCGAGGTCCGCCGGATCGCCGCGATGGCCGAGGCGTACGACGTGGCCGTCGCGCCGCACTGCCCGCTGGGCCCGATCACGCTGGCCGCGAGCCTGCAGGTCGACCTGGCGACGCCGAACTTCCTGATCCAGGAGCAGAGCCTCGGCATCGAGTACGGCGGCGGCAGCGCCGGGCTCGATTACCTGATCGATCCCCAGGTGTTCAGCTTCGTGGACGGCCACATCGAGCGGCCCATCGGTCCCGGCCTCGGCATCGAGGTGAACGAGGAGGCGGTCCGCGCGGCCGCTGCCGAGGGCCACGCCTGGCGATCACCGGTGCTGCGGCACTCCGACGGCTCCTTCGCCGAATGGTGACCCGGGCGAACACCCCGCCGATGGGGTGGAACAGCTGGGACTGCTTCGGGACCACGGTCACCGAAGCCGAGGTGCTCGCGAACGCGCAGGTGATGCGCGAAAAGCTGCTCGGGTCCGGCTGGGACACGGTAGTTGTCGACATCGCCTGGTACGACCCGACCGCCCGCTCGCACGGGTACAACACGAACGCGCCGATCGTCCTGGACGACTACGGCCGCCAACTGCCGGCGCCGAACCGCTTCCCCTCGGCGGTCGCCGGCGCCGGCTTCCGGCCGCTGGCGACCGCGGTGCACGACCTCGGGCTGAAGTTCGGGCTGCACATCATGCGCGGCATCCCCCGCCGCGCGGTCGAGCTCGACCTGCCCGTCTTCGGCACCCAGTGGACCGCACGGGAGATCGCCGATCCGGAGCACGTCTGCGCGTGGAACCCGGACAACCTCGGCCTGAACCACGACCACCCCGGCGCCCAGGCGTACTACGACGCGCAGGTCGCGCAGTTCGCCGAGTGGGGTGTCGACTTCATCAAGGCCGACGACATGCTGGCGCCGTACCACGATCGTGAGATCGCGGCGTACGCGACGGCGATCGAGCGCAGCGGGCGGGACATCGTGCTGTCGCTGTCGCCGGGCACGCACCTGTCGACGCACCATCTCGACCATCTGCGGGCGAACGCGCAGATGTGGCGGATCTCGGACGACCTATGGGACCGCTGGGAGGACGTGCACGCGCAGTTCGCGCGGCTGGCCCGCTGGGCGCCGTTCCAGCAGGCCGGCGGCTGGGCGGATGCCGACATGCTTCCGCTCGGGCACATCGGGATCCGGGCCGAGCGCGGCGAGGACCGCGCCAGCCGGCTCAGCGAGGACGAGCAGAAGACCCTGCTCACGCTGTGGGCGATGGGCCGGTCGCCGCTGATGATGGGCGGCGACCTGCCGACGACCGATGACGAAACCCTTGCCCTGCTGGCCAATCCCGCGCTGTCGGAGCTGCTGACCTCGTCGTACGACGGCCGCGAAGTGATCCGCGAGCCGCTCGACGACGGCGAGCTGATCGTGTGGACCGCGCGATCGGAGGAGGCCGCCTACGTGGCGATCTTCTGGACCGGGGACTCCGCGCGGAAGCTGTCCGTGCCGCTCAAGTCCCTGGCGGCTGCGTCTGGCCAAGCGCACGACCTGTGGGACGGGACCTCCCAGTCCGTGTCCAGACAGCTCGAGTACGACGTGCCAGCGCACGGCGTGCGCTGGCTGAGGCTCAGCGCGGCGGCATCCTGAGGGCGCCGTCGAGGCGGATGACCTCGCCGTTGAGCAGCTGGTTGTCGATGATGTGACCGACCAGGGCGGCGTACTCCGACGGGCGCCCCAGCCGGGACGGGTGCGGCACCTGCTGCTCGAGGACCGTGCGGGTCTCCTCCGGGAGGCCCGCCAGCATCGGCGTCTCCATCGTGCCCGGCGCGATCGTGACCACCCGGATCCCCTTGTCGGCAAGGTCGCGCGCCGCGGTCAGCGTCAGGCCGACGATGCCGCCCTTGCTGGCCGCGTACGCCGCCTGCCCGACCTGGCCGTCGTACGCCGCGATGGACGCCGTCATCACCACGACGCCGCGGTCGCCGTCCGCGCCGGCCGGTTGCGCGACCATCCGCTCGGCGGCCAGCCGGAGCACGTTGAAGGTGCCGATCAGGTTCACCTCGACCACCTGCCGGAACGTTGCCAGCGGCAACGGGCCCTTCCGGCCGACGACCCTCCCCGGGGTGGCGATCCCCGCGCAGGTGACCACCACGCGGAGCTGTCCCAGTTCGGCGGCCGCGTCCAGGGCCGCGGTCACCGCGGCCTCGTCGGTGACGTCGGCCGGGGCGAACACGACCCGGTCGCCCAGTTCGTCCGCGATCGCCTTGCCCGGTGACGACGGCAGGTCGACGATGACGACCCCCAGTCCGTCGGCGGCGAGCCGCCGTACGGTCGCCTCACCGAGGCCGGAACCACCACCGGTGACGAGTGCGACGTCGGACGGGGCAAGTTTCATTTGACGCTCCTGAGCAGGTCGCGGCTGATCACCAGCCGCTGGATCTGGTTGGTGCCTTCGAAGATCTGGGTGACCTTGGCCTCGCGCATGTAGCGCTCGGCCGGGAACTCGCGGGTGTAACCGTACCCACCGAGCACCTGGACCGCGTCCGTGGTGACCTTCATCGCGGCGTCGGTGCAGACCAGCTTGGCGATCGCCGCCTGCTGGGTGAACGGCTTGCCGAGGTCGCGCCGACGCGCAGCCTGCAGGTACGTCGCCCGGCCCGACTCGACCGCGGCCGCCATGTCGGCGAGCAGGAACTGGATGCCCTGGAAGTCCGCGATCGCGTGGCCGAACTGCTGCCGCTCCAGCGCGTACGACGCGGCCACGTCGAGCGCAGCCTGTGCGAGGCCGATCGCCGCGGCGGCGATCCCGAGTCGCCCGGAGTCCAGGGCGGACAGCGCGATCCGCATGCCGTCACCCTCGGCGCCGATCAGGTTCGCGGCCGGGACCCGGACCTGGTCGTAGTTGACCAGGGTCGTGGTCGAGCCGGTCATGCCCATCTTGCGCTCGGGCGCACCGAAGCTGAGCCCCTTGGACGAGGCCGGCACGTGGAAGGCGGAGATGCCGCGCTTCGGGTCCTCGGCCGTGCGGGCGAAGGTGGTGTAGAAGTCGGCGTGCGAGCCGTGGCTGATCCAGGCCTTGGTGCCGGTCAGGACGTAGTCGTCACCGTCGCGGACCGCCTTCGTGGTCATCGAGCTGATGTCGGACCCGGCCTGCGGCTCGGACAGCGCGTAGGCGCCCAGTTGCTCACCGCCGACCATGTCGGGCAGCAACCGGGCCCGCTGCTCCTCCGTGCCGAAGGTGGCGACGGCGTAGCTGGTCATGGTGTGCACCGACACCCCCACGCCGACCGACATCCAGGCGGCGGCGATCTCCTCCAGCATCTGGAGGTACACCTCGTACGGCTGCTCGGCGCCGCCGTACTGCTCCGGGTAGGGCAGGCCGAGCAGGCCGGCCTTGCCGAGCGTGCGGAACGCGTCCCGCGGGAAGGTCTCGCTCTCCTCGGCCTTCGCGGCGTACGGCGCGAGTTCGTGCTCGCACAGGTCGCGGACCAGCGCGAGCAGGTCAATGGATTCCTCAGTCGGCAGCAGACGATCGACAGCCATCAGGCACCCCTCTCAACGGCTGACGAAATGATACTCGTAACGATACTGAAGCCCAAAGTTCCGTATCGTTCTATGCTGTCTCGATATGACAACAGTCGTTCCGGGGCGGCGTACCCGCAGGCAGTCCGAGCTGCTCGACCGACTCCTGTCCCTGTTTCTGACGCAGGGCTTCAGCAGGTTCACCCTGGACGACCTGGCCGCCGAGCTGCGCTGCAGCAAGACGACCCTCTACGCGCTCGCGCCGAGCAAGGAGCAGCTCGCCGTCGAGGTGGTGAAGCACTACTTCAAGAATGCCACCGCCCAGGTGGAGTCCGCGGTCGCCCGGCAGACCCGGCACGACCGGCGGATCGCGGCGTACCTGAACGCGGTCGCGGACGCGCTCCGGCCGGCCAGCCGGACCTTCCTGGACGACGTGGCCCGGTTCGCGCCGGCCCGCTCGGTGTACGAGCGCAACACCCGGATCGCGGCCGACCGGGTCCGGACGCTGATCGAGGACGGGATCAACAACAAGGCGTTCCGGCCGGTCGACATCGCGTTCGCCGCCGAGATGATCGCGCACACCATGCAGGCCATCCAGCGCGGTGACATCGCCCGCCGGACCGGCCTGAACGACGCCGAGGCCTACCGCGAGCTCGCCTCCTTCGTCCTGCACTCGCTGCGGTTGGACTGAGCTTGTAGCTTTTCCGGATGGAACTCAGGTTGGGGCCGCTGCTGCGGTACGTCGACGACACCCGGGCGACCGTCTGGGTCGAGACCAGCGAGCCCTGCGAGGTCGAAGTGCTCGGCCACCAGGCCCGGACCTGGTCGGTGCACGGGCACCACTACGCGCTGATCCGGATCGAGGGCCTGACACCGGCCAGCGAGACGCCGTACGAGGTCCGGCTGGACGGCGCGACGGTGTGGCCGCCTGAGGACCAGCCCTACGGCCCGAGCGTGATCCGGACGCCGCGCGCGGACGGGACCTTCCGGCTGACCTTCGGGTCCTGCCGGCGGTCGGCGCCGTTCGACGCGAAGGGGTTCCAGGAGTTCGGCCCGGACGCGCTGGTCGCGCTGGCCGAGCGGATGGCGGCCGGCATCGACGAGTCACCCGATGCGATCCTGCTGCTCGGTGACCAGGTGTACGCCGACGACCCGTCGGACGCCGTACTCGAGAAGTTGCGGGAGGCGCACGGTGGGCGGCAGGAGTCCGAGGTGGCCGACGAGATCGGCAACTATGAGGAGTACACCTGGCTGTACGACGACGCGTGGCGGACGCCGGCAGTCCGCTGGCTGTTCTCCACGGTCCCGCTGTGCATGCTGCTCGACGACCACGATCTGCGCGACGACTGGAACACCTCGCTGACCTGGCGTCGCTGGGTGACTGCGCAACCGTGGTGGCACGACCGGGTCGTCGGCGCCTACGCGTCGTACTGGGTCTACCAGCACCTCGGCAACCTGTCGCCGGAGCAGCTCGACCAGGACGCGACGTACCGCGCGATGCGCTCGATCGAGGACGACGACGAGCGTACGGCGTACCTCGACAGCTTCGCGTGCGCAGCGGACGAGGACCCGGCCTCGACGCGGTGGAGTTTCGTCCGCGACTTCGGGGCCGCGTCCCGCGGGGTCCGGCTGGTCGCCGTCGACTCGCGCTGCTCGCGGCGCCTCGAGCCGGGCGAGCGCGCGATGGTCGACGCGCACGAGTGGGAATGGGTCCGGCGCCACACCGTCGAGGCGTCCCGACCGATTCACCACCTGCTGCTCGCGTCGACGTTGCCGTTCCTGCTCGCGCCCGGGCTGCATCACCTGGAGGGCTGGAACGAGGCGATCTCGTCGGGCGCGTGGGGACCGCGGGCGGCGCGCATCGGCGAGCGGATCCGGCAGGGCATGGATCTGGAGCACTGGGCGTCGTTCCGGAAGTCGTTCGACGACGTGACCGATCTACTGGCCGCAGTGGCCCGCAGCGAGGACCCGCCGGCCTCGATCCTGATGCTGTCCGGCGACGTGCACTGCAGCTACCTCGCCGAGGCCAACCTGCTCGCCGTCGACCATCCCGGTACGGCGATCCACCAGCTCACCATGTCGCCGTTCCGCAACCCGGTCCCCCGGCACATCCGGTGGGCGAACCACCTGCTCGACAAGCGGTGGATGACCACGTTGCTGCACAAGCTCGCCCGGTCGGCGGGTGTCCGCGACGTGGCTGCCGACTGGCGGATCGCGCGGGGGCCGTGGTTCGGAAACGGCGCGATGACGGTGACGCTGTCCGGCGAGGACTGGGCGGTGGACGTCGACCACGCTGAGCTGCGCGGTGAGCGTCAATTGCTCGACCGGACGTCGACCTACGGACGCTTAGACTCGCCTTCCAATCGTTTGATGTCCTGAAGCTGCCACGGCCGGTTCGCCCGCGGCTCGTCACGGAAGGCTTGTGACATGCGATCTTCCACCCTCAGACGTACGGCGGCACTCGTCGCCGCTACTGCTATGTCTCTGGCTGCGCTGCCACTGGCGCAGGCCGACCCGGTCAAGCCGCCCCGGCTGTCCGCGGCGGCGATCACCTCCACCCTCAACGAGGAGGTCCACACCCCCGGCACGGCCTGGATGACCCGGCCGGACGGCAAGGTGCTGGTCTCCTACGACTCCACCGTCACCGGCGCGAAGCTGACCGCGCTGACCAACGTCACCAAGAAGCTCGGCACGAACGTCGTCGTCGAGAAGCTGCCCGGCAAGCTGACCAAGTACGTCACCGGCGGCACCGGCATGTGGGGTGGCGAGGTCAAGTGCTCGGCCGGCTTCAACGTCCAGCGGAAAGGCAAGTACTACCTGCTGACCGCCGGGCACTGCGGCAACGAGGCCACGACCTGGTACCAGGACGCCGACCACGACCTGTACCTCGGCAAGCTGCACCACTCCAGCTACCCGTGGAACGACTACGCCCTGGTCATCTACCCCACCGTCATCCGTCCGCCGGGCGGCGCCGTGTACCTGTACAACGGCCGCTCGCAGGACATCACCACGGCGATGAACCCGGGCATCGGTCAGCTGGTCTACCGCTCCGGCATCACCACCGGCCTGCACAGCGGCCGGGTGACCGGGCTGAACGCCACGGTGAACTACGGCGACGGCCGGGTCGCGGGCCTGATCCGGACCAGCGTCTGCGCCGAGCCCGGCGACTCCGGCGGCCCGCTGTTCTACCGGCACTGGGCCTTCGGCCTGACCTCCGGTGGCTCCGGCGACTGCGACTCCGGCGGTGTCACCTACTTCCAGCCGGTGGTCGAGGCCCTCAACGCGTACGGCGTCTCGGTCTACTGAGACGCAGGTTTTCCCTCACGCTCCGAGTTCACCTGAATACTCAGGGGCAGAGTGGGTACTAATGCACACGGTTTAAGTCAAGGACGCACCCGCCCCGAGCGCGTCCTCATCGTGAGGAGGCTGAAACCGTGAACGTTCTGCCCATCCGCCGTACCGCTGCCATCCTGGCAGCAGCCGGACTGACGGCCGCAGGCCTGCTGTCCACGCAGGCCTCGGCCGCTCCGGTCGACCCCTCGACGCTGTCGGCCTCGGCCATCACCGCGACCTTGTCCAAGGACGCGTCCATCCCGGGCACCGCCTGGCAGACCAACCCGGACGGCCGGATCATCGTCTCGTACGACGAAACGGTCACCGGTGGGAAGCTGACGGCGCTCACCAACGTCACGAAGCAGTTCGGCAACCGGGTCACGCTGGAGAAGATGCCCGGCAAGCTGTCGAAGCTCATCGCCGGCGGTGACGCCATCTACGGCGGGCAGTACCGCTGCTCGCTCGGCTTCAACGTCCGCAGCGGCAGCACGTACTACTTCCTGACCGCCGGTCACTGCACCAACATCGCGTCCAGCTGGTACGCGAACTCGAGCAAGACCACGCTGCTGGGCACCCGCTACGGGACGAGCTTCCCGGGCAACGACTACGGGATCGTCCGGTACAGCACGTCGTACACCAACCGCCCCGGTGTGGTGAACCTCTACAACGGCTCGACCCGGGACATCACATCCGCGGGGAACGCCAGCGTCGGCCAGTCGGTCCAGCGCAGTGGCAGCACCACCGGCCTGCGCAGCGGCTCGGTCACCGGGACCAACGCGACGGTGAACTACGCCGAAGGAACCGTCACCGGCCTGATCCGCACCAACGTGTGCGCGGAAGGCGGCGACTCCGGCGGCGCGCTGTTCTCCGGCAGCGTCGCCCTGGGCCTGACCTCCGGCGGCTCCGGCAACTGCTCGACCGGTGGCACGACCTACTTCCAGCCCGTCACCGAAGTTCTCTCCCGCTACGGCGTCAGCGTCTACTGACACCAACGCAGAACAGCGCCCCGGATCCGCAGTGGATCCGGGGCGCTGCCCTGTCGGCTCACTGCGCGCGGCGGCGGGAGATCTCGTACAGGGCCACACCGGTCGCGATGCCGGCGTTGAGGGACTCGGTGGCGCTGGTCATCGGGATCGAGACGATGACGTCGCAGTTCTCCCGGACCAGGCGGGCCAGGCCCTTGCCTTCGGAGCCGACCACGAGCACGAGCGGCTCGGTGGCGGCCTCGAGCTCGGGGAGGTCGACGGCGCCGCCCATGTCCAGGCCGACGACCAGCAGGCCGGCGTCCTTGTAGGACTTGAGCGCCCGGTTCAGGTTGGTCGCGCGGGCGACCGGGATCCGGGCCGCCGCGCCGGCCGACGTCTTCCACGCCGACGCCGACATGGACGCCGTACGGCGCTCCGGCACGAGCACACCGTGCGCCCCGAACGCGGCCGCCGAGCGGGTGATCGCGCCCAGGTTCCGCGGGTCGGTCACACCGTCGAGCGCGACCACGAGCGGCACCTCCCCCGCGTCGTACGCCCGGGAGAGCAGGTCGTCCGGGTGCGCGTACTCGTACGGCGGGATCTGAACCGCGACACCCTGGTGGGCGCCGCCGGCCGTGACCCGGTCCAGCTCGGCGCGCGGCACCTCGAGGACCGAGATGCCGTGCTCGACCGCGACGTGCAGGGCCTCGCGCAGCCGGGCGTCCCGTTCGGTGCCTTCGGCAACATGAAGTGCCGCGACCGGGACACCGGCCCGCAGCGCCTCGACCACCGGGTTGCGCCCGTACACCCATTCGACGGACGCGTCGGTGTCGCGCCGGGCCGGGCGGCGGGTGCGCTCGCGTTCCTTGGCGCGCTCCTTCGCCTTCGCCCGCTTGTGCGCGGGGTGCTTGACCCGGTCCACCGCCTTCGGCGTCGGGCCCTTGCCCTCCAGACCGCGGCGGACCCGGCCACCGGATCCGGCGGTCGGGTTACCCCGCGGCTTCTTGCGGATTGCTCCCTTGCGCTGGCTACTGCCTGGCACGTCAGCTTCCTTCGTTGTTGGTTGCAGGCGCCGCGATCGACCAGCGAGGCCCCTGTGGGGTGTCCTCGACGACCACGCCGAGCGCCTTCAGCCGGTCGCGGATGTCGTCCGACGCGGCATAGTCCTTACGCTCCCGGGCGGCCTGCCGCTGCTCCAGCAGCGCCTTGACCAGCCCGTCCACCACCTCGCTGAGCTCTTCGGTGGCACCGGTCCGCGAGGCCCACGGCTCGGCCTGCGGGTCCAGCCCGAGCACGCCGAGCATCCCGCGCACCGCGGCCAGACTCTCCCGCAGCGCCGGCGAGTCCCCGTCCGCGACCAGCTTGTTCCCGTCCCGCACGGTGTTGTGCAGTACGGCGATCGCGGCCGGCGTCCCCAGGTCGTCGTCCATCGCGGCGACGAAGTCCGCGGGCAGCTCGGCAGCCGGCTCGGCCCCGCCGGTCACCTCGGTGGCACGGGTGACGAAACCCTCCACCCGCTGGAAGCTCTTCGCGGCCTCGTCCAGCGCCTCGAAGGAGAACTCCACCACCGACCGGTAGTGCGACTGCACCAGGTACCAGCGCAGCTCGATCGGGCGGACCCGCTCGACCACGTTGCGCACCACCGCGCTGTTGCCCATCGACTTCGACATCTTCTCGCCGGCGGTGGTGACGAGCGCGTTGTGCATCCAGAACCGGGCGAACTTCTGCCCGACCGCGGTCGACTGGGCCAGCTCGTTCTCGTGGTGCGGGAACCGCAGGTCCAGCCCGCCGCCGTGGATGTCGAACTCCTCGCCCAGGTACTTGCCGGCCATCGCCGAGCACTCCAGGTGCCAGCCCGGCCGGCCGCGGCCCCACGGGGTCGGCCAGGAGGCCGTCCGCGGAGTGGCCTCGGTGTGGCCCTTCCACAGCGCGAAGTCGCGCGGGTCCCGCTTGCCGCGCGGGTCCGCGTCCTCGGCGGCCTTCATGTCCTCGATCCGCTGGTTCGACAGCTCGCCGTACGACGGCCAGGACCGGACGTCGAAGTAGACGTCGCCGGACCCGTCCGGGGCGATGTACGCGTGCCCGCGCTCGATCAGCTGGTCGATCATCTCCAGCATCTCCGGGATGTGCCCGGTGGCGCGCGGCTCGTACGTCGGCGGGCGGCAGCCGAGCACGTCGTAGGCCCAGTGCAGCTCGCGCTCGAACTCGTAGGCGTGCGCCCACCACGGGACGCCCCGGTCGGCGGACTTGGCCAGGATCTTGTCCTCGATGTCGGTCACGTTCGCGATCACGGTGACCTCGTACCCGGAGCGCTCGAGCCAGCGCCGCAGGACGTCGAACACGACCTCCTTGTAGATGTGCCCGACGTGCGGGGCACCCTGCACCGTCAGCCCACAGTGGTAGATCCCGACCTTGCCCGGGTGGACCGGTTCGAAATCCCTCACTGCTGCTGTCGCGGTGTCGTACAAGCGAAGTGTCACCGATCAAGGGTAACGGGAGTTGGCACCTGCTCCTGACAACCTCGGTAAATACTCACAGATATCCGACGATCGAGGGTTGATTCTTACCAAAGCCGGGTAAAACCTCCGCCGAGCGCTCTGTTCCGCCCCTCATCGCTCTGGAGGTTCACCGTGAAGTCCGCCCTTTTCACGGGTGCCGCCGTCACTCTTGGCCTGCTCCTGGCCTCGATCGGCCCCGCCCAAGCACGTCCGACCGATCCCCCGTCCACCGCACCGCAGCCCACCGCCGAGGCACGTCAGCACGGCATCAGCAAGGCCGGCGAGGCCTACATGGGCTGGCTGCAGAACACGACGACCGCGTCCGCACCCGCCGTGATGGCGCCGGCCGCGACCGTCGAAGGCATCGACGTGTCCAGCCACCAAGGCAACGTCAACTGGACGACGCACTGGAACAACGGCAAGCGGTTCGCCTACGTGAAGGCGACCGAGGGCACGTCGTACAAGAACCCGTACTTCGCCCAGCAGTACAACGGTTCCTACAACGTCGGCATGATCCGCGGCGCGTACCACTTCGCGCTGCCGAACAGCTCCAGCGGCGCCACCCAGGCCAACTACTTCGCCACCAACGGCGGCGGCTGGTCCCGGGACGGCAAGACCCTGCCGGGCGCCCTCGACATCGAGTACAACCCGTACGGCGCCACCTGCTACGGACTGAGCCAGTCCGCGATGGTGACCTGGATCCGGGACTTCCTGAACACCTACAAGTCCCGAACCGGTCGCGACGCCGTCATCTACAGCAACCTGGACTGGTGGACCCGGTGCACCGGTAACACCACAGCCTTCAGCACGACCAACCCGCTCTGGGTGCCCCGGTACGCGTCGTCGCCGGGCACCCTGCCGGGCGGCTGGCCCTACTACACGTTCTGGCAGTGGACCTCGACCCCGCTCGACCAGAACCGCTTCAACGGCGACATGACCCGCCTGGTGGCCCTCGCCAACGGCTGAGCCGGGGAGAGGAGGCAGGCCCTCCCGCCTCGAAGGTGGGAGGGCCTGGCCACCCTTGTTTTATTGGGTTGCGGACGTCTCATAGGCTCGTCGGCGTGACCTATTCCTTGCCGATCGAGACCGACCGCCTGACCCTGCGCCAGTACCTCGAGAGCGACTACGAAGACCTCCTGAAGCTGCAGTCCAACGACGACGTGACGCGCTTCCTGCTGTACGACACGCAGACTCCGGAGCGGGTCCGCAACAAGTCGCTGCCCGGCCGGTTGGCCGACTTTCCGCCGATGGACGCGGACGGGCAGGCGCTGACGCTGGCCGTGATTCTGCGCGAGACCGGGCAGCACGTCGGCGAGGTGTCGCTGTTCGTGCACAACGCGGCGCACCAGGGCGGCGAGATCGGGTTCGTGTTCCACCCGGAGTTCCACGGGCACGGGTACGCGGCGGAGGCTTCGGTGGAGGTGCTGCGGCTCGGCTTCGAGGAGTTCGGGATGCACCGGATCATCGGCCGGCTGGACGCGCGCAACACCGGTTCGGCCAAGCTGCTGAAGCGACTGGGGATGCGCCACGAAGGGACCTTCGTCAAGAACGAGCTCATCAAGGGCGAGTGGACCGACGAAGCCGTCTTCGCGATGCTCGCCGACGAGTGGGAGCTGCGCTCCTGATCCGGGGCTCGTAAGTATTTGACCGGACAAGACCACAACCGCGGCACGCGTTCACCGCGACAGCGGGGAGCGCCGGGTCTACGGTCAACTCATGACCGCCGCCCAAAGTCTCACCGCCCTGCTCGCCGGCGTGGTCGTGCTGACCTCCGGGACCTTGCCCAGCGAGGCCACGAAGGTGCCGCAGCTGCGCGACATCGCCTACCACACGTGGACGTCGACCGATGACTTCCTCGCCGGTGCCCACTCCGGCACCACCGTGGCCGACGGCGCCCTGACCTTCGGGACGCCGGACGGCAGCACGTCGTACGTCGACCCGTTCGGTGACGGCGCCGCCAAGAGCTACGACCGGACCAGCTGGACCTCACCGGTCGTCACACCCGGCTTCGGCCTGACCGAGCTGATCGCGTCCTGGAACGCGACCACCCCGCCCGGGACCTGGGTCGAAGTGGCGATGTCCGGCCGCACCGACCTCGGCACGTCCACCAAGTGGTACGTGCTCGGCCGCTGGTCGAGCGGCGACGACACCGCCGCCGGCGACATCCACCGGACGTCGGTGCCGTCCCAGGGCGACACGAACGGATCGGTTGCCGTCGACACCTTCGTCGCGGCCAACGACCGGTCACTCGACCGCTGGCAGCTGAAGGTCTCGCTCTACCGGCTGGCGGGTACGACGCAGACCCCGTCGGTCCGGTCCGTCGGCGCGGTGGCGTCCCGGCTGCCGGACGCGAAGAAGGTTGCCGTGAGCCCCCTTGGCGGCGCCGAGGGGATCGTTCTCGACGTGCCGACGTACTCGCAGGAGACCCACATCGGGCACTACCCGCAGTGGGACGGCGGCGGCGAGGCCTGGTGCTCGGCGACCTCGACAGCCATGGTGCTCGACCACTTCGGCGCCGGGCCGACCGACGCGGAGACAGCCTGGGTCGATCCGGACGACGCCGATCCACAGGTCGACCACGCGGCCCGCTCGGTCTTCGACTACGCCTACGACGGCGCCGGGAACTGGCCGTTCAACACGGCGTACGCCGGGACCCGCGGGATCGACGGGTTCGTCACCCGGCTGCGGTCCCTGACCGAGGCGGAGCAGTTCATCAAGGCCGGCATCCCGCTGGTCGCGTCGCTGTCGTTCAAGAAGGGCGACCTGCCCGGGGCCGGCTACGGGACGAACGGGCACCTGATGGTGATCGTCGGGTTCGACCCGGACGGCAACGTGGTGGTGAACGACCCGGCGTCGCACCTGATCCCGAGCAACGACGAGGTGCGGACGACGTACGACCGGACCGCGTTCGAGAACGCGTGGGTTCCGCACTCCGGCGGGCTCGTGTACGTCATCCACCCGGAGGGGATGCCGCTGCCGCCGGCGGGGCCGCAGGCCAACTGGTGACAAGCAACAGCGCCTGCCACACCGGGGCGGTGTGGCAGGCGCTGTTCTGAGCTGGGCTCAGCGGGCGAAGAGCGCGCCCGTGAGGTTCGTCGTGAGGTTGCGGAGCGAGTCCGGCAGGTACTGCAGGTGCCAGCCGCGCGGGCCGCGGTACCAGGCGAAGCCCTCGTCCTCGTCGACGTCGTCGTCGGTCGCGACCAGCGCGTCGATCCAGCGCTCCGAGCCGCCGAGCACGACGGCGTACGGAAGCGCGCGCGAGCACAGCTCCGCGTGCTGGTCGGTCGGCAGCTCGCTGACGTCCATCTCGAGCAGCTCACCGCGGATCGCGGCGACCTGGCCGAGCACCCGGCCGGCGGCCGGAGCCTTGGCCGGCATGTAGCGCCCGACCACGATCAGGCCGACGCCGACGGCGGTGACCGCGAGCCCGACCAGGCCCCAGGTGGACAGCAGCGCCAGGAGAACGGTCAGCGCCACACCCAGCACGGTCACGGCGATCCCGATCGTCGCCCACAGCGAGCGGGTCCGGTCCGGCCGCTCGGTGAACCAGCCGCGCTTGACGACACCGTCGTACAAGGCGTCCTGGACCTGGCCGAGGTTCGCCCGGACCTGGCGGCCGAGCTCGGAGACCAGCACCGAGTCCGAGTCGCCGAAGATCGCCCGGATCAGGACGTTCTCGTAGCGCTGCAGCTCCTCGGACGGGGCGTTCGCGACCCGGCGCAGCTCCCAGTCCGGGCGCGCGTACTCGGAGTCGTGCTCCTGCTCGATGATCGTGATGTGCCCGCGGACGGCCAGGTCGATGATCGTCGCGGTGACGTCGACCGGGTCGATCCGCTCGTCGATCAGGGTGCCCACCTCACCGGGCCGCAGGTTCGACGGCGGGGTGAAGTCGATCCGGGTGTCGTTGCCGAGGCTGAACAGCGAGGCCGGCACGACGCGGCGGGGGTCGACCCGGTCCTTGCCGCGGACCCGGTAGAGCACCACCAGCGCGATCGCACCGAGCAGTAGCAGGCCGAGCGCGGTCAGCAGCTGCGCGGTGTCGGTGGAGAACGCGCGCTTGAAGGACTTGCGGTACTCGACGATCGAGTTCGCGGCCACCTCGCCCTCGGGGAAGCCGACCGTCATCCGGACCGTATTGCCCGGCGGCAGGCCCTGCTGCTGGAACGTCGGCCCGGCCGTCTCGCCGATCTGCGCCAGGGTGCACGGAGTGTTGCTGTCGACCGCGCCGGCGAAGCAGGAGACGTGGGTGACCTCCGGCGTGCTGAAGACGATGTTCGCCTGCTGGACGGTCAGGTTGATCCCGGTCAGCGGGGCGAACCGCACCTCGGTGCCGTTCAGCGTCTCGGCGACCGCGCCCTTGACCGTGTAGGTGAAGTCCAGCTGGCTGCTGCCGCTGACGTCCGCGACCGCGATCGAGGTGACGTTGCCGGTCGTGCTCAGCTCGGCCTGTTTGTCCTGGCCGCCGGCCGTGACCTTCAGGTCCGAGATCTCCTGCACGTGGTCGACGTCGTCGGGCAGCTCGTCACGGGTCACCACGAACCGGGTGAACGTCCCGGTCACGTTGCTGAGCTTCCAGGTCTCGGAGACCTTGAGCAGGCCGTCGCGCTCGACCCGGATCTGGCTGTCGAAGTTGGTCACGACCGGGTCGGCGGCACCGTGGGAACCGGTCGCACCGGCCGGGACGCCGGTCAAGGCGGAGAGACCGAGGGCACACAGGGTTAGCCCGAGCAGACGTAGACGCATCGCCCAATCACACCGTATAGAGAGGGTCAGTTGACTCGGGCACCATACCGCGAGCAGCACGCGGGCCAGCGTGATCCCTGGCTCCGCTAGCGTCTGACGGGTGCCAGGCAACCAGTGGGGACCACCAACTGGCCCACCACCGGGCCCCGGGCAGTACGGACCGCCGCCGCAGCAGCCGGGGCAGTACGGCCCACCGCCGGCGTACTACGGGCCGCCGCAGCAGCCGCAGTACTACGGTCCGCCGCAGGGCGGCCCGCAGTACGGATGGGGCCCGTTGCCCGGTGGTCAGCAGCCTGGCATGCCGCCGAAGAAGTCGAGTGGCGGCAAGATCGCGCTGGTCTTCGGGCTGCTCGCCGTACTGGGCGCCGCCGGTGTGTTCATCGGCATCAAGGCCACGCAGGGTGGCGACGACCCGTCGGTGGCGCAGCCGGTGGCGACGAGCGCTCCGACGTACTCCACGCCTTCGGTGCCGGTGGCAACCACCTCGCGGCCGTCGATCCCGCCGCCGACCCGGGCCACGACGACCCGGCCGCCGGCCACCCGGACGACCTCACCCAAGCCGGTCGAGATCGACCCGCTGCAGTTCGTTGCCACGCACCGGCTCTACAAGACCGGGGTGATGCGGCCGGTGAACTGCAGGGAGCCGCGGACCGGCCTCGCCAACGGGTCCAAGGCGCAGGCGTACTACCGGACACTCAAGACCTGCCTGGACCGCGCCTGGCCGCGGCAGGTGGCGGCATCCGGGCGCACGTTCCGGTCCCCGGGCCTGGTGTCGTGGGTCGGCGCGGCGAACTCCCCGTGCGGCAATTCCGACCGGAGCCTGTCGTTCTACTGCCCGTCGAACCACACGATCTACATGGACGTGGCGGACGACGTGAAGTACTGGAAGCAGAACCAGCCGTTCGCGCGGGCCCTGGCCACGCACACGGTGGCGCACGAGTACGCGCACGCGGTCCAGCAGATGACCGGCATCCTGCCCGCGTTCTACCGAGTCCGGTACGACGCTCCGAACCAGGCGGCGAAGCTGCTCGTGAACCGGCGGATGGAACTCCAGGCGTCCTGCCTCGGCAACGCGTTCCTGGGCGCCAACCGGAACAGCTACCCGATCAAGGGCGAGCTGTATCGGCAGTGGCTGTGGGTCGTGACGCAGAGCGGGGACGTGTCGTACCTGCCGCGCGACCACGGCAGCAAGGCCAGCCACGGGGCGTGGAGCCGGGCCGCCTACGCCAGCCGCAACCTGGGGAAGTGCAACACGTTCACGGCGAGCCCTGGCAAGGTCAGCTGATCCTGCCCGTCTGTTGAGCAAGGCAACGGTTGGTGGCCCGGGGCTCGGATAGCGTCTGCCCCGTGTCAGGCAACCAGTGGGGCCCGCCGCCCGGGCCGCAGCAGCAGCCTCCCTACGGTGCCCCCCAGGGTGGACAGCCGTGGCAGCAGGCACCTCAGTACGGCGGTCCGCCGCCGGGCGCGCCGTACCAGGGCGCGCCGTACCAGGGCGCGCCGTACCAGGGGATGCCTCCGCAGCGTCCGCCGTACGGTCAGCCGCAGCCTCAGTTTGGCTGGGGCGCGCCGCCCGGTGGACCCGGTGGACCTGGTGGACCGGCGCCGCGTAAGAAGGGTGGCGGGGGCAAGGCTGTGTTCGTCGTGCTCGGCGTCGTCGTGCTCGGTGCGGTCGGCATCTTCGGTGTCTCGAACGCGCTGAAGGGCGACGGCGACCCGTACACCAGCCCGACGTACGGCACCTCCAGCTACAGCCCGACGTACGGCCCGTCGAACAGCCCGTCGGTGTCGCCGACCCGGGCAACCAGCGCGCCGACCAGGACCACGACCCGGCCGACCGCGACCAAGCCGACGGCGCCGCGGACGACGTCCAAGCCGAAGCCGAACCCCGGGCCGACCGACGCGGACCTGGTGCTGCGCAACAAGCTGTACAAGGCCGGGGCGATGAAGGCGGTGAACTGCAAGGAGTCCAGGTCCCGCCCGTCGACCGTGTCGGGCGCGCGGGCCAACTACGCCAACCTGCTCAAGTGCCTGAACCGGTCCTGGCCGGCGCTGGTCGCCAAGTCCGGCGCCCGGTTCCGGCCGCCGACGGTGCAGCCGTTCAGCGGGACCGTCAGCACGCCGTGCGGGATGGGCAACGACTCCGGGCCGCCGTTCTACTGCGGTAGCAACGAGACCATCTACATGAACCTCAGCGAGGACATCGGCAACTACAACCGCTACCCGCAGGCGTACCAGAAGGTGTGGGCGCGGATGTGGATGCTGCACCAGTTCGCGCACGAGTACGGCCACCACGTCCAGAACCTGACCGGCATCCTGGCGGCCAACCACCGGATCCGGTACGAGGCCCCGACCCAGGCGCTGGAGCTGGAGGGCAGCCGGCGGCTCGAGCTGCAGGCGTCCTGCTTCGGCGACATCTTCATCGGGGCGAACCGGCGCAGCTACCCGATCACCGGGGAGGCGCTGTTCCAGTGGAAGTGGCTGATCCTGCACTGGACCGACCACAACAACGACCACGGCGACGGGGTGAACCACCGCTACTGGGCGACCCGCGGGTTCAACAGCCGCAACCCGAGCGTCTGCAACACCTTCGCGGTCGGCTCTGCCAAGGTGCAGTGAGCCCTGGTACGGCGGTCGGCTCGGGGCTGGTCGCCGTACCTCCGGAACTGGTGCGGCACCTCACAACGTCATAGTGGTCTCGGTCACCAGGCGGTGGGCTGCAGACGGCGACCTGCCGGGCTGGCTAGCCTGGTGCGCCCCGGATCACGCAAAGTATGTCCGGGGACCTGCAGTCTGTCCGGGGGGATCGAACGACCGGGCGCGGCGTCGGCACCCCGAACAGCGCCGGATGCACCACCGTGACGGCTACACCCAGCAAGGTCGTGAGGAGTATTCGATGTCGGACAACTGGAATCCACCCCCGGAGCGCGAACCGGCTGACGGCGACCAGCCGGCCGGTCCGCCGCCGCAGCCTGCCGGGGATGGCCAGTCGCGCAGGTGGTGGAGCGACAGCACGGACGCCAAGCGCGAGTTCCAGGACCCCAACGAGTCCCAGGACGAGCCGCCCGCCAACAACTGGTTCGGCAAAGGCTGGCAAGGCCGCCGCCCCCCAGTCCAAGACGACGGTCCGACCTGGCAAACCCACCCGGAACAGTCCCGGCCCGACCAGCCCCGGCCTGAGCAGTCGGGCCCCGACGAGCCTCGGCCTGACCCGTCGCGCCCCGACCAGCCCCGCGCCGGGCAGTCGCGCCCGGACCAGTCGCGCGCAGAGCAGTCGCGCCCGGAGCAGTCCCACCCGACGCAGGCGGGTCCTACGCAGCCCGGCCCTGCCCAGCGTGGTCCAGCCCAGCCCGGCTCCACCCAGTCCAGTTCGCAGTCAGACCCTGGCCGGCCTGCTCCCCAACCAGGTGCTGAGCACGGACCGACCTGGTCCGGCCCACAGGCAGGCCCAAGCCAGTCCCGTCCGGCAGATCCTCAATCGCCTTCCGGCCGGCCCGCTCCGCCGCCGGGGCCGAGTTGGTCCGGGCCTCCGCAGTCCGGCCCGACCTGGTCGGGTCCGCAACCGGGCCTCGGCCAGTCCGGCCGCACGCCCAACCACCCGGCAGCGGGCCAGCCTGGTCCCGGTCAACCCGGTCCCCGGCCGAGCCAACCCGGACCGAGCCAATTCGGCTCCAACCAGTTCGGCTCCGGCCAGTCCGGCTCCGGTCAGTCCGGCGCTGACTCGTCTGGTGGTGGGTTGGCGGGGTGGCAGCCAGGGCCTCCGCAGAGTGGTGGGTCGACGGGGCCGCACTCGGAAGGGTCGTACCTCTGGGCGCCGTCACAGCCCCAGCAGCCGCAGCAGCAGTCGCCGTGGAGCAACGCGCTGCCGCCAAACAGGCAGCAGAGCGGTCCGCGGCACGCCGCTCCACGTCAGCAGCAGATCGGTCCGATGGGTCAGCCGGTGCAGCAGGCGCCGACCTGGCAGTACCCACCGATCCCGATCCCGCAGCCACCCGGCCCCGGTCGCCGCCGCAAGCAGAAGACCCGCACCCGCGGTCTGCTGATCGGCCTCGTCGTACTCGCCGTCCTGGTCGTCGGATCGGGCGTCACGCTCCTGGTCCGCAACACCGGCGACGACACCCCGCAGACGACCGACAGCCCCTCGCCGACGCAAAGCCAGTCGGAGTCCCCGTCCGCGAGCCCGTCGCCGACCGAGGCACCCGCACCTGCCGAGGACGAGATCCTGACCGCGAACAAGCTGTACACGGTCGGCCCGATCGCGGCCTCGAAGTGCGCCGAGCCGACGTTCGCGCCGGTCAACATCACCACCGCCCGGGCCTACTACGCCCGCCTGCTCCCGTGCCTCGACCGCACCTGGTCGCTGGCACTGAAGAAGGTCGGCGTCGGCTTCCGCTCCCCGAAGGCAGTCGTGTACGTCGGCAAGCTGTCGTCCCCCTGTGGCATGCAGCGCAGTGTCCGGTCGTCGTACTGCGCCGCGAACGCGACCATCTACATCCCGTTCGCCGTGGACAACCGCTACTACCGGTCCAACCCCGTCTACGCGCGGGCGATCATGCTGAACACGTTCGCGCACGAGTACGGGCACCACGTCCAGAACCTGTCCGGCATCCTGATGGCCTCGGTGACCCGGCAGCAGGGGCTGACGCCGAACCAGAAGCTGCTGGAGAGCCGTCGCCGCGAACTGCAGGCCACCTGCCTCGGCGCGGCGTACCTGGGCGCCAACGCGACGTTCATCCCGATGCGCAACCCGCTGCTGGCGAACTGGCGGTTCCTGATCGCGCACAGCGGTGACGACTACGCCCGGCCGCGGGTCCACGACCACGGCAACCGGGTCAGCAACTACCAGTGGTCGATCGCCGGGTACAACAGCAAGCAGCCCAATTCCTGCAACACCTTCACCGCCGACGAAGCCCGCGTGGCGTAGGCAGTCAACAGCGAAGCCCCGGATCCGCAGACGGCGGCGGTCCGGGGCTTCTGCGTGTCCGGCTCAGAACAGGCGACGGGCTGTGGTCAGCGAGCCGCCGAACGAGGTGACGAAGTTGCTGAGCGACTCTCCGATGTCGGACAGGTGCCAGTTCTCCGGCCCGGAGTACCAGCCGATCCCGGCGTCCGGGTCGTCGTCGTCATCGGTTGCCGCGATCTCCAGAGCCCACTTCTCGGTCAGCCCGAGGACAGCGGCGTACGGGAGGCACCGGGACGCGAACTCGAGCCGGTGGCTGTGCGGCAGGTCGGCCGACGTCTCGTCGAGCAGGTACTGCTGCAGGCCGGCCACTCGCCCCAGCACGGCCGCGCCACGCGCGGTGCGGGCCGGCGCGACCTGACCAACGAGCGCGAGCACCAGCCCGGCCAGCATCACCGCAAGGCCGACCAGTGCGTACTTGCTGACGATCGCAAGCACGATCGTCAGTACGCCCCCTGCACCGAGCAGCACCACGCCCGCAGTGGTCCAGCGGTTCCGGACCGCGTCCGGCCGGGTGGTGAACCACCCTTGCGTGACGACGTCGGCGTACAACTGCTCCCGCACCAGGTTGAGTCGCGGCCGCAGCGACGGGCCCAGCGTGGAGACGACCACCGAGTCGCCGTCCGCGAACACCGCGTCCAGCAGCGCCTTCTCGTACGGCAGCAGCTCAGGACCACCCTGGTTGAGCCGGTGTAGCTCCCAGTCCAGCTTGCCGAACTGGCTCTGCCGCGGCAGCTCCACGATGGTCAGGTAGTTGCGTACGGCGAGGTCCAGCAGCGTCGCGGTGATGTCCACGACGTCAGCCGTCTCGTCGACGACAGTGCCGACCTGTCCCGGGCGGATGCCGTCCGGCGCGGCGAACTGCGGTCCGTCCGAGCTGTCCAGCACCGGCCGCTCCGGCGCGCCGCCACCGACCTTGGCCGCGTCGCGACCGCGGAAGAACCACAGCGCCGCGGCAGCAAGCAGCCCGAGGCCCAGCACGATCGCCGCGAGGCCGAGCGTGCCGGAGTCGACGGTGAACGCGCGGCCGAGGCTCCAGCGCGTGCTGAACTCAGCGTTCGGCTGGACGGTCGCCTGGTCGCTCAGCCCGGTCAGGAAGGTCAGCCGTCCACCCGCCGGTACGCCGTTCTGGTCGATCTGCAGCGACGCCGACTCGGCCAACTGGGACGACGTACACGGCATGCTCGAGCCGACGCGGCCGGAGATGCATGTCACCCACGTCGCGAACGGGATGTCGACGGTCACCGAGGCCTGCGGGATCGCCGTACCGAAGCCCTGCACGATCGGCCAGCTCACCTCGCGGCCCTCGGTGGACTCGGCCACCACGTTGTCCACGGTGTAGCTGTAGACGATCTTCGACTGGCCGGACACGTTCAGCGTGAGCCGGCGGCCGTCGTCGATGCCCTCGTCCTGGAACCCCTGGGCCGGCTGGCCGTTCACCGTCGCCGACACGTCGCGGACGTCGTACGTCCGGTCCCGCTCGGCGTCGGCGCGGACCCGGGTGGCCAGCGTGCGGCTGAACGTCGAGCCGCCCGCGGTCAGGTCCACTGTTTCCTTGACCTGCAGGGCGCCGTCCTTGGTCAGCGTCGCCTGGGCGGAGTACGCCGTGATCTGGTCGTCGGTGGCACGGGTCGGCGCGGCCTGGGCCGGCAACATGCCGAGGGCAACGAACGGGGCGGTCAGGGACATCAGCAGGGCAGCCGGCAGGATGCGGCGCTTCAGTGACATGGGTCGAGAGTAGTCTCGTGCCGGTTCGTCCAGCGAACTCGAGTCAGCACCGTCCAGCGGCAGGAGGGCAACACCGGTGAGCAGCCCATACGGCTACGGGGGCCGGCCACAGGATCGGCCCGTGGGTCCACCGCCCGGTGTCCTGCCGCCTCCGCAGGCCGCGCCGTGGCCTCAGCAACCTGGGCAGTTCCAGGGTGGGCCTGGGCAGTTCCAGGGTGGGCCTGGGCATTTTCAGCCGGGGCCGCCGCCGGGACAGGCGCCGTACCCGGGTCAGTGGGCGCAGCCGTACTACGGCGGACCGGGGCAGTTCAACGGGTTCCAGCCGCCGAAGCGCCGCGGTGGCGCGACCCGGCTGATCCTGTTCGGCTTCGCGATGCTCGTCATCGTCGGCGGCGCGCTGGCTGCGATCAGCGTGATCCTGACCGGCGGCGACAGTGGCGACAACGCCGCCAGGCCCGAGATCACCGGCCCGTCGATTGTGCCGACCCCGACGAGCAACCCGCAGAAGGGTTCGGCCGAGGACTACCTGCTCAACGCCCAGATCTACCGCACGGGCGCCCTGCCGGAGCAGAACTGTAAGGCAGCCAGCCTCGGCAACGGCAACCTCGCTGCGCAGAAGGTGTACTACGAGAAGCTGTTCGCCTGCCTCAACGACGCCTGGCGGCCGATCTTCAAGGAGCTCGGCGAGGAGAAGCCCGACCCCGGCCTGGTCGTGTTCGACAAGCCGGTCGTCACCCCGTGCGGCCAGTTCGCGCCGCTGTCCGGTCGCGTCCTCGCCTTCTACTGCTACGGCAACTCGGTGATGTACACCGACGTACAGCAGATGAACAAGGCGTTCGGCCCGCAGCAGGACCTTGCCTACCTGATGACGATCGCCCACGAGTACGGCCACCACGTCCAGGGCGTCACCGGGTTGTTCTACGCGCGAGCGGCGTACCTGCAGGACCACCCCGACAAGAAGCTCGAGTACTCCCGCCGCAACGAGCTCCAGGCCTCCTGCTTCGCCGGCGTCTTCAGCAAGGCCGTCGCGTCGTCCTACCCGCTGACCGACCGCATGTCCGAGTTCCGCGAGCAGTCCAGCAACAGCTTCGGCGAGTCCCCCAGCACCCCCGAAGAAGAACGCACCCACGGCCTCGCCACCAGCCAAGGCTTCTGGATCCAAAACGGCTATAACATCTCCGAAAACAAAGCCTGCAACACCTACGCCGCCCGCGCAGACCTGGTCAAGTAGAGACAGCCGCACCACGGCGCGTCAGGTGTCGTTCAAGTCGCGTTGTGTCAGGGCAGAGTCCAGTTCTTGCAGGCGGTCTCGGATGCGTTGGACGGTTTGGCGGCGTGGTCTCCATGGTGCGTTGAGCCAGGTCAGCAGCTCTTCTATTGCGGTGGCGTAGAGCCGCCGTACGTCGGGGCCTGTCTTCACCAGGGGTCCGTTCGGGTCGAGGCGACTGGCTCGACCAGTGCTGGCCCAGTGCGAGTCCTGCAGCCGGGGCAGGATCCGGGCCCAGTGACTTGCGGCGTCCAGCAGATCGACCGCGGCGTTTGCGGGTAGCCCCTCGGCCATCAGCAGTGCGACTGCTTCGCGGGCCGACTCCCGATGGCGCCTGCCGTCCTGGTCGACCTGCAGGACCGAGTCAAGCAGCGTGACGAGTGCCGCACGAGTCGCACGCCGGGCGGCTCGGAGCTCAGCCGCGCCTGTGCTTCGGTATGTCAGGTAGCCACCAGACAACGTCCCCAGTAGGCCGAAGGTAGCCGGCAACAGCACGAACCAGACCTCATTCATATCTGACTATCTGGCTTGCTCGCCGACTCGGCAACGCCGGCGACAAGTTCGGCGCCTGCGCCGGATCCGCGACCTTCGGAACAAACGGTTGATGCCGGGTCGACCACGGTCCACCGACATTCGTTTACTCGGCGGCGACCACGGGCGGTAGGCTTTCACAAGCGGGCGACGGCAGGAGCACGCGCAACGCGGGGCGGGCGGGAGCGGCGCGGGTGACGCGACGAAGACAGCGGAACGTAGCCGCCGCGTGGGAAAGAACTCTGTGGTTGTTCACGGTTCTGGTTGTGTTAACAGGGGGGCGTATTATCCGGGCGTGACGTTGCGACGCGGGGAGGCGGCGCCGCCCGCGCGGACGCTGGTGGATGTGTTGCAGGAGACGGCTGCCGGGTTTGCGGACGAGCCGGCGCTGGACGACGGAAGTGTGAGTCTGAGCTACCGGGAGCTGCTGGAGCAGACCGGGAAGTTTGCCGCGCGGTTGACCGAGGGCGGGATCGGGCCGGGCGATCGGGTCGGGGTGCGGATCTCGTCGGGGCACAACGATCTGTACGTCGCGATCCTCGGCACACTGCAGGCCGGGGCGGCGTACGTGCCGGTGGATGCGGACGATCCGGACGAGCGGGCGGAGCTGGTGTTCGGCGAGGCGTCCGTGGCGGCGATCGTCACCGACGACCTCGAGCTCACGCTGATGCGGCCGGAGCCGGGGCCGTTGCCGGACAACGACAACGCCGACGGGTACTACGACTACCCGTACTCGGCCCGCATGGACTCACCGCAGACCGCACCGCCGCGAGCCGACGGTCCCGAGCCGGACGACGACGCGTGGATCATCTTCACCTCGGGCTCGACCGGCGTACCCAAGGGTGTCGCCGTCACGCATCGATCGGCCGCCGCGTTCGTGGACGCGGAAGCGCGGATGTTCCTGCAGCAGGACCCGATCGGCGCGGACGACCGGGTTCTCGCCGGCCTCTCAGTGGCGTTCGACGCGTCCTGTGAGGAGATGTGGCTGGCCTGGCGGCATGGAGCCTGCCTTGTCCCGGCTCCGCGGTCACTCGTGCGCAGCGGAATGGATCTCGGCCCGTGGCTCGTCGCGCAGGGCATCACGATCGTGTCGACTGTGCCGACTCTTGCGGCGCTGTGGCCGCCGGACGCGCTCGACCAGGTGCGGCTGCTGATCTTCGGCGGCGAGGCGTGTCCGCCCGAGCTCGCCGAGCGACTGGCGACGGACGGCCGCGAGGTCTGGAACACGTACGGTCCCACCGAGGCGACCGTAGTGGCCTGCGGCGCCCAGCTGACCGGGGAAGGACCGGTCCGGATCGGCCTCCCGCTCGACGGCTGGGACCTTGCCGTGGTCGATGCCGAAGGCAACGAGGTGCAGGAGGGCCAGATCGGTGAGCTGATCATCGGCGGTGTCGGGCTGGCCCGCTACCTGGACCCGGCGAAGGACGCGGAGAAGTTCGCCTCGATGCCGACCCTCGGCTGGGAACGCGCGTACCGCAGCGGCGACCTGGTCCGTTACGAGCCCGAGGGACTGCTGTTCCAGGGCCGCGCGGACGAGCAGGTCAAGCTCGGCGGCCGCCGGATCGAGCTCGGCGAGGTCGACGCCGCCCTGCAGGCGTTGCCCAGCGTGTCCGGCGCAGCCGCCGCGGTCCGCGCCAGCGCCGCGGGTAACCAGTTGCTCGTCGGGTACGTCGTACCAGAAGACACCACGCAGTTCGACCAGCAAGCGGCCACCGAGCAGCTCCGCAAAGCCCTGCCGGCAGCGCTCGTGCCGCTGATCGCCGTCGTCGACACCCTGCCGACCAGGACGTCCGGCAAGGTGGACCGCAACGCACTCCCCTGGCCGCTGGAGAACCTCGACACCGACGGTCCCGCAGCCGAGCTCGAGGGTACGGCGGGATGGCTGGCGGAGCGCTGGACGAAGGTGCTCGGCGCCAAGGTCACCGGGGACGACAACGACTTCTTCCTGCACGGCGGCGGCAGCCTGGCCGCCGCGCAACTGGTGTCCGCCCTGCGCGAGCGCTACCCGGATGTCACCGTCGCGGACATCTACGAGTACCCCCGGCTCGGCGCGCTCGCGGACCGACTCGACGAGGCGACCCCAACCATCGCCGAGCCCGTCGAGCTCCGCGAGATCCGGCCGACGCCAAAGGCCACCCAGCTCCTGCAGACTGCGCTGACGCTCATCCTGCAGACCGTCGTCGGCGTCCGCTGGCTCGTCTACCTGTTCACCCTGAACAACCTGCTCGCGGAGTTCGCCGGCCCGCTGCCGTGGCTGCGGACCGTGTCCTGGTGGTGGATCCTGGCCGGCTGGCTGATCCTCATCACGCCGGCGGGGCGGATGGGGATCGCCGTCGTCGGCGCCCGCATCCTGCTGCGCAACCTGAAAGCCGGCACGTACCCGAGAGGCGGCAACGTCCACGTCCGGCTGTGGGCGGCCGAGAACCTCGCGGACGCCGCCGGCGCGGCCAACCTCGCCGGCGCACCCTGGATCGCCTACTACGCCAGAGCGCTCGGCGCGAAGATCGGCCGCGGCGTCGACCTGCACACCCTCCCGCCGGTGACCGGCATGCTGACCATGGGCCGCGGCGCCTCGATCGAGCCCGAGGTCGACCTGGCCGGCTACTGGATCGACGGCGACCAGCTGCACGTCGGCCCGGTGACCGTCGGTGCCGAGGCGGTCGTCGGCTCGCGCAGCACGCTGCTGCCCGGCGCGGAGATCGGCCGGAACGCCGAGATCGCCGCCGGCTCCGCCGTGTCCGGCAAGGTCCCGGCGAGCGAGCGCTGGTCCGGATCCCCCGCGACCCGCATCGGCCGCGCCCGCCATCCCTGGCCGGACCACCGCCCGAACCGCGCGCCGTGGTGGGTTCTCGCGTACGGCGCTCAGTCGGCCCTCATGTCGTTGATCCCGGTGGCGGCGGCCGCGGCCGCCCTCGTCGTACTGGGCAACGCGCTCGAAGGCACGACAACGCTGCAAGCCGCGGCCCTGGAAGCACTCAAAGCCGTGCCGCTGATGACGCTCGTCGGCTTCGCAACGCTGGCCGCGCTGACCTTGATCGGCGTCCGGCTGCTGGGTATCGGCATCAAACCCGGCCATTACCCCGTCCGGAGCCGGATCGGGTGGCAGGTGTGGGCGACCGAGCGACTGCTGGACTCGGCCCGCACGCTGCTCTTCCCGCTGTACGCCAGCCTGCTGACCCCGTGGTGGCTGCGCGCCCTTGGAGCGAAGGTCGGCCGCGACGTCGAGGCGTCGACGGTGCTCCTGCTGCCGAAGATGACCACCGTCGGTGAGGGCGCGTTCCTGGCCGACGACACGATGATCGCGTCGT
>NZ_JBSFBL010000021.1:0-123815 GCF_053592935.1 Kribbella sp. NPDC002412 | reverse complement strand
AGAGGCCTGTGCACACAGGCCTCTCGTTCTTTTGCAGCCGTGTTGCGGATGATGCCAATAGCAGACCACGGCTTGACTTTCGTGGATTGCAGGAATGTAATTTCAACCGTGTCGTTCGTTGGACACTCGGTATCGGGGACCGTTGCAGAGCGCAGGACGGACGAGGTCAGGCATGTGGACCGCAAACCCACATGTACAGGGGAACGAACAGGGTCGAGGAGGTCGTACCGTGACAGAGGGCCTGATGGCGATTGTCGACGGTGAGGCGATCGAGGAGGAGCCGAACTGGCAGGAAAGGGCGCTGTGCGCCCAGACCGACCCAGAGGCTTTCTTCCCGGAGAAGGGCGGATCCACCCGCGAGGCGAAGAAGGTCTGCCTCGGCTGTGACGTCCGGGGCGAGTGCCTCGAGTACGCACTGCAGAACGACGAGCGCTTCGGGATCTGGGGCGGGCTGTCGGAGCGGGAGCGCCGCAAGCTGAAGAAAAAGGCCGTCTGAGGCCCCGCTGATCGGTTCGGTCCGGTGCCCTGCCACCAGGCCGCGATCGGCAACAATGCAGGACAACTCGAGAGATACACCCGCGGAGGCCCCGGCTCGACATCTGTCGCCGGGGCCCGCGGCTGTCCACAGGTGATGGGGTGAGCGGGGCATAGCTCACCGTGGCGGCTGTATGGTGAGTCCTCGTCGCGACTCCCAGGAGGCGCGGTGAACGCCGTCCACAGCCCCGCAAAGGTGTTACAGCTCCGCATGGAACAAGAAGCTCCGGCCGGCTGGGAGTTCTTCGACGCTGTCGACTTCCCGACCGACCACACCGACGACCCGATGGGTCGCCCGCGGGTCCGGCATGTCGTCACCGCGGTCGTGGTCGGACACGAGGGCGCGGCCTGGCTGCCCCGGTTGTCCGAAGCGCTCTGGGCCCTCAATCCACGCCCCGACCGGTTGATCGCTGTCGACACCGGATCCACCGACGACACCGCCGAGCTGCTCGCCGCGATGCCCGGCGTCGAGCCCGTGGTCAGCGTCTCCGCCCGCACCGGTTTCGGTACGGCGGTGGCCCGCGGCATCGAGGCGGTCGGCTTCGCGCCGATCCCGTCCGCCGTCGGTCCGTACGGCGACGACGGCCACATGCCTGTGGTCGAGTGGCTGTGGCTGCTGCACGACGACTGCGCGCCGGCCCCGAAGGCGCTGGAGAAGTTGTTGCTTCAGGCCACGATTGCGCCGGACGTCGGCGTCTGGGGCCCGAAGCTGCGGCTCTGGCCGCGGGACCGGGAGCTGCTCGAGGTCGGTGTCACCACCTCGCTCGGCGGCCGCCGCGACACCGGCATCGAGAACGGCGAGCTCGACCAGGGTCAGCACGACCAGCTGCGGAGCGTGCTCGCGGTCAGCTCGGCCGGCATGCTCGTCCGTCGCGACGTCTGGGAAGCACTGCACGGGTTCGACCCGCGGCTGCCGATGTTCCGCGACGACATCGACTTCGGCTGGCGCGCCAGCCGCGCCGGCTACAAGGTCGGCGTCGCACCGGACGCAGTCGTCTACCACGCACAGGCAGCCGCGACCGGTGACCGCGCACTGGCCGGCACCCGGCGGCACGCCTACCAGCTCGACCGCTCGCACGCGTACTACACCGTGCTGGCCAACGCGCCCGGCAAGCTGCTGCCGCTGCTGATCCTTCGCTTCCTGTTCGGCACGATCCTGCGCTCGATCTGGTTCCTGCTCGGCAAGACGCCGTCCGGCGCCGTCGACGAGTGGACCGCACTGCTCGGCACGTTGCTCGCGGGTGGCTGGACCCAGGCCCGCAGGGACCGCCGCAGCCTCGACCGGGTGCCGTACGACGACATCAAGGGATTGTTCTCCCGGTCTGTGCACGCCTTGCGGCACAACCTGGAGGAGACGACCAGCACGATCTCCGAGCGGATCCGCGAAGCCTGGGCGGACGAGCCGGAAGAACAGGTCGTCACCACTGCACGCCGTGCGAAGTCCACTGCGCGCGTAGCCGTCGACCAGCCGCGTTGGCGTCGGCAGCTGATCCGCCGGCCGTTCCTGATCGCCTGGGTCTTCCTGGCGATCGGTGCGTTCGTCGCCGGGCGCAGCCTGATCGGTGGCGGCGTGCTGCGATCCAACCTGCTGCTGCCTGCGCACGAAACACTCGGCGCGCTCTGGCAAGCCGCGGCCTCTGCACCGCCCGGCGTGACACCGCCTGCTTGGCTTGGACAGTTCTGGGCCTTCTCCGCAGTGATGTTCGGTCCGTCCGGTGCGACGGACGTGCTGCTCCTCGGTGCCGTCCCGTTGGCCGGTCTGGCCGCGTGGGTTCTGCTGCGCGCGTTCGTCATGGACCGTGTCGCGCGAGCCTGGGGCGCATCGGCGTACGGGCTTGCGGTGTTCACCAACGGAGCGATCACGCAGGGCCGGATCGGCACGGTTGTGGCGGCGATCGTGCTGCCGTTGCTCGGTGCTGCTGTGCACACGGTCGCCCGGCGGCGTCGCGTCATCATCCAGGGCAGCTGGCGGGCGGCGTGGTTCGCGGGGATCTGCCAGGCGGTGCTGTTCGCGTTCACACCGGCGCTGGGTCTGCTGGTCAGCGTGACGCTTGTCCTCGGCGCCGTGCTCGGGCTCGGGTGGCGTCGGCAGGGGCGCCAGCTCGTGTTCTCCGTCGTACTGGGTCTGCTGCTGGTGCTGCCGTGGACGATCCAGTTGGTGCTGCACCCGTCGCGGCTCGGGCAGGAAGCGGGCGGACCGCCGACTGCCGCAGTCGGCCCGGGGGACAGCCTGCCGCACCTTCTGACCGGTACGCCGATTGGTGCGCCGACGCCGTGGTGGTTCGTCGTACCGCTGATTCTGGTGGCCTTGGTCAGCCTGCTGCGGGAGTCGCGCCAGCGGTACGAGTTGCTCGGATGGTTCGCCGCCCTGCTGGGTCTGCTCGGGACGCTCGTCGCCAGCCGGCTCGGTGGCGGCAGCGGTCCGCTGATGTTCCTGATGACCGCGGGCTGGATCGTCGCGGTGACCGTGGCGTGGGACTCGGTCGGCAAGTCCACCGACCTCATCGTGCAGGGCGTGCTCGGGATCGTGCTGGTGACCACGATCGTGACGGCCGGGTTCTGGCTGGTGCGTGGCGCCGACGGCCCGTTGTGGCGCGGTCCGGCTCAAGACCTCCCGGCGTACCTGATCTCCGCGCAGGATCCGCCGGAGGACGCATCCGTGCTGGTCGTGCGCAAGGACGGGAACAACCCGATGCGGTACTCGCTGGTGAAGGACGGCGGTCCGCGGATGGGTTCGCTGGAGGCCGCGCCGAAGCCGGAGCAGACCAAGCCGATCACGGATGTGCTGTCGACGCTCGGCGGTGGCGGCACGGGTGAAGAGGGCCGGCAGTTGGCCGCGCTCGCGATCGACTACGTCTACCTGCCGGCGCCGGTCGACTCGACGCTGCAGGCGACGCTCGACTCGCTGCCCGGCCTGACCCGGGCCAGCGCCGACGACGGCGACGCGGCCTGGCTGGTCGATCGCTCGGAGGACCCGGGCAGCACGCCGCTCACCTACGACACGCACAGCGTGTGGCGGGTGCTCGGAGTGATCGCCTGGATCATCGCGCTGATCTTCTGCCTGCCGACAGTCCGCCGGACAGTCGCGATGCCGCACGGCACCCACGCAAGGAGGGACCGATGAGGCGACTGCTCTCGGACGCGCGGATCCGGCTCGGGGCCTGCGTGCTGGCGATGGCCGCCGCGGCCGGCCTCGGCGTGGTGACGCACGCCAAGGAGCCGGAGACCCGGGCCGAGGCCACCGGCGAGCCGGCCCGCACAGTGGTGAACCGTACGGCGCTGTCCTGCCCGGCCCTCGCGGGCGGCGGCAAGCTGACGAGCGTGGTGAACGCGGTGTCGCCGACCCTGCCCGAAGGGACCCCGACCGCCGCGGGCGACGAGACGCCGCTGGCGATCGCGCCGCTGTCGGAGAACGCCAACCCGGCCGGTTCGCTGCTGGTGCGCGGCAAGATCGGGTCGAGCACCCCGGTCACGAAGCCCGCGCCGCTGTCGATTCGCGGCGTCGGCCCGCTGGCCGCCGGCACCGTCGGCACGAGTACGACGACCTCCATCGAAGGCGTGAACGAGGGCATGGCGAGCACGCCCTGCCAGCTGCCCGGCTCGGACTTCTGGTTCGTCGGAGCCTCCGGCGCGACCGACCGGCGCGACGTCCTGGTGCTGACCAACCTGGACAGCATCAACGCCGAGGTGAACGTCGCCATCTATGCGCGCAGCGGTCCCCAGGACCTGCCTGCGGCTCGCGGCATCGTCGTACCGGCGCGGGGGACGACCGAGCTCTACCTCGGGCTGGTCGCCCGGAACCTGCGGGACATCGCGCTGCACGTCGAGTCCACCGGCGGCCGGGTCGCGCCGGCGCTGCGGGACAACGCGACCAACGGCAAGAAGCCCGCCGGTGTGGACTGGCTGAACCCGTCGGCGCCGCCGGCGACCAAGGTGTTCGTGCCTGCGGTCGCGCCAGGCGCCGGGCTGCGGATCCTGTCGGTGGCGAACCCGGGCGACCTGCAGGCGACCGCCGGGCTGACCGTGCACGGGCCGAACGGGCCGTTCAAGCCGGCCGGCCTGGAGACCGTGCAGATCCCGGCCGGTTCGGTGAAGACGTTCCGGCTCGACCCGGTGCTGCACGGCGATCCCAGCGCGGTCACGGTGACCGCTGACCAGCCGGTCACGGCGTCGATGCGGATGGTGGACGCGAGTGGCAGCGACTTCGCGTCACTCGGGTCGGCCGAGGCGCTGACCGGTCCGGCGTACCTGGTGCTGCCGGCGCACAAGCAGCCGGCGATCCTGCAGGTGACCGCGCCGGGCAAGAACGGCAGTGTGAAGTTCGAGCTCCGGGACGCGAACGGCCGCGTGCTGAACACGCGGGCCCTGGACGTGCTCGCCGGCGCGACCGCCCAGATCTCGTTCCCGGCTCAGCCCCGTGCGACGTACCTGATGGTCGAGCAGACCCGGGGCACGATGATCGCGGGCGTCACGTTGATGCCGGCCGCCAAGCCGGACGAGGACGACGTCGCTCAGGTGGCCGCGTGGCCGCTCAACACGTCACTGGTGTTCCGGGCGCAGCTGGGCGCCCAGCCCGACGTCCGGGCCGCGCTGCGGTAGTCAGCCTTCGGAGGAGTTCGCGCCGGGGTCCTGCAGCATCCGCAGGTGACCTCGGCGGGCCACCTCGACCGGCGCGCCCGGCGCGCCGCGACCCGGCTCACGCGGGGGCAGCGGGCGGGCTGCTTCGCGAACCGCGTTCGCCAACGCCTCGAGGTCGTCCGACGACGGTCCGGCAGCGGCCGGGTCCGGGGCCAGCCGGATGACTTCCCACCCGTTCGGCGCGGTCAGCCGGTCGGCGTGGTCGGCGCACAGGTCGTAGCAGTGCGGTTCGGCGTACGTCGCCAACGGGCCGAGCACACAGGTGGAGTCGGCGTACACGTACGTGAGCGTCGACACAGCCGGCTTGTGACAGGCGGCGCGCGAACAGATCCTGGCGATGCTCACGACCAGACGTTACCCCCACTAGGCTGAGCGCGTGACCGAGGCTCGCCGTCATCGCAGGCACATCGACCGCCACGGCCGCGGCATGCTCGGCCCGATCAGCCGGCCGAGCAAGTTCGCGCCCCGCGGCCTGCCGCTGCAGCGGTCCGCCGCGGCCCAGTTCGACGAGGTGGTCGCGGTCGAGGTGACCCGGCTGGAGAAACGGCTGCCGCAGGTCGTCGCCCGGGTCGAGTTCGCGATCGAGGACGTGCCGAACCTCGACCTGGACGCGGTCGAGATCCCGCTCACCCACTCCAGCGGCGGCACCTCGCACGAGCCGTACCGGATCGTGGTCTTCCGCCGCCCGATCGAGCTGCGGGCCGAACGGTCCGCGACCAGCCTGGCCTGGCTGGTCCGGTCCGCGCTGGTGCTCGAGCTGGCCGACGTACTGGCGCTGTCACCCGAGCAGATCGACCCGGACTTCGAGTCCGGCGACGACTGAGGGCCGTAGAACCACCCGATCCACTGGTGTCGGAACGTGTTCCGCACTGTGGGAAGCGGTTTGTGACCTTCGTTGTCATTGCGAGAGGATCGTGGGTGTGAACGATCAAAAACTGCGCGTCGGAGTGATCGGCCTGGGCTTCGCCGGGCGGACGGCGCTGGAGGCCTTCTCCGAGTTGCCGGACGTCGAGGTGCTGGCGCTGGCCGGTCTGGAGAAGGACACGCTGACCACCCTGGGCGAGAAGCACCACGTCCCGCACCTGTACGAGAAGTGGGAGGACCTGCTCGAGACCGAGGGCCTGGAGGCGGTCAGCATCGGCACGCCGACCCAGCTGCACGCCCCGATCGCCCTGAAGGCGCTGGAGAAGGGCCTGCACGTCCTCTGCGAGAAGCCGCTGGCCCGCACGGTCGCCGAGGGCACCGCGATGGTCGAGGCCTCGAAGAAGGCCGGCAAGGTGCTGAAGGTCATCTTCAACCACCGTGAGCGCGGTGACGTCGCGGCGCTGAAGCACCAGATCGACGAGGGCCAGCTGGGCCGGGTCTACTACGCGAAGGCGCACTGGATGCGCCGCAACGGCATCCCGGGCATGGGCGGCTGGTTCACCAACCGCGAGCTGTCCGGTGGCGGCCCGCTGATCGACCTCGGCGTGCACATCCTCGACCTGGCCCTGCACCTGCTGGGCGAGCCGCAGGTGTCGACGGTCAGCGCGAGCACGTTCGCCGAGCTGGGCCCGCGCGGCAAGGGCAGCACCGTGCCGAACGCGAGCACCCTCGGGTCGGCGTTCGAGGTGGAGGACCTGGCCACGGCGTACCTGCGGTTGCAGGGCGGCGGCGCGCTGCAGCTGGAGACCAGCTGGGCGACCTACCGCGCCCCCGGCGACAACTTCGGGATCGAGCTGTTCGGCACCGACGGCGGCGCCAAGATCGAGGTGCAGAACTACACGACCGTCGACACCCTGCGCATCTTCACCGATGTCGGCGGCGTGCCGGCCGAGGTGAAGCCGGCGACCGGCGCCGGGCTCGGCCACCGCGCGGTGGTCCAGGAGTTCGTCCGGATCGTCCAGAGCGGCGACTGGGCCGCACACAACGGGTCCGAGGCGCTGCTGCGGACCGAGGTCATCGACGCCTGCTACGCCTCGGCGAAGGCGGGACGAGAGGTTGTTCTCCATGACTGATCCGATTCGCGTCACCGTCTGGGGCGAGAACGTGCACGACCAGCGCGACGCCTCGGTCCAGAAGGTCTACCCGGACACCATGCACGAGACGATCGCCGCCGCCGTACGCGCCAAGCTCGGCGACAACGTGGTGGTCCGGACGGCGTGGCTGCAGCAGCCCGAGCACGGGCTGACCGAGGAGGTGCTGGCCGAGACCGACGTACTCACCTGGTGGGGGCACGCCGCGCACGGTGACGTCGAGGACGCGGTCGTCGAGCGGGTGCAGCGTCATGTGCTGTCCGGCATGGGCCTGATCGCGCTGCACTCGGCGCACTTCAGCAAGATCTTCATCCGGCTGATGGGCACCACCTGCTCGCTGGACTGGCGGTCCGACAACGACCGCGAGCTGCTCTGGACCGTGGCCGCCGGCCACCCGATCGCGCAGGGCGTCCCGCACCCGCTGGTGATCGAGCGCGAGGAGATGTACGGCGAGCTGTTCGACATCCCGCAGCCGGACGAGCTGGTGTTCGTGAGCTCGTTCTCCGGCGGCGAGGTGTTCCGCTCCGGCTGCTGCTACCGGCGCGGCCAGGGCCGGGTCTTCTACTTCCGCCCCGGCGACCAGGAGTACCCGACGTACCACCAGCCGGAGGTCCAGCAGATCATCGCCAACGCGGTCGGCTGGGCGGCTCCGACGAGCCCGCGGCAGCTCCCGGAGGTTCACCACCGGAAGCACCCGGGCTGGTTCGACAACGCCTGAGACCTGGGCTCGAGCGGCGCCTCTGAGTGTCAGAGGCGCCGCTGCCAGGTCAGGTGGCCTTCGTCCATCGTGGCGTGGCCGTCGGCGCCGGCTGCGACGTTCGGGTCGTGGGTGGCGATGACCACCGCGGCGCCGCGACGGGCTTCGCGGCGCAGCAGGTCGAGGACTCGCTCCCGGTTCGTGCCGTCGAGCTCGCTGGTCGACTCGTCGGCCAGGATGACGCGGCCCTGCTGGGCGAGCCCGCGAGCGACGGCGATGCGTTGCTGCTCGCCGCCGGACAGCTCCTCGACCAGGTGGTCGCCGCTGTCCTGCAGCCCCACGTCGACCAGCGCCTGCTCGACGTGCCGGTCCACCGCGTCCGGCTCGTTGCGTTTGGCAAGGAGTGGCAGCGCGAGGTTCTCCCGCGCGGTCAGCACCCGGGCCAGGCCGTTGCCTTGTGGGATCAGTACGACGCCGTGCGCCGCGGCCGCGGGCCGGTCGGTGATCGTGAGGCCGTCCACCTCGACCATGCCGGACTTCGCCGGGACCGCGCCGGCGATCGCCCAGAGCAGCGAGCTCTTGCCGGCTCCGGACGGCCCGCTGACCGCGAGGACGAACCCGGGCGGCACGCGCAGGGACACGTCGGCCACGGCGATCAGATCGTCGTACGCGACGGTGAGGTTGGTGACCGTGATCACGACTGACCTTCTTGCTGGATCGGGCTCAGGCGAACCTCGCCGGCCTCGGTGGTGGTGACGCGGAGCAGGGTCCCAGGTGGCAACAGCTCGGCGACATGTGGCGGCAGCGGCAACGACCCGTCGGTGGCGACGACCGCGAACTCCTCGCCGCTGCGCCCTTCGGACGCGATCCGCCCGTCGCGGATCGTGACGGTGCGGGGGAGCACCGCGGCGACCTCGGGATCGTGGGTGATCAGCAGCACCGTCATGCCGGTGCTGTCGTTGATGGTCGAGATCGCGGCGAGGACCTCGTCCCGGGCCCGGTGGTCCAGTTGGCTGGTCGGCTCGTCGGCCAGCAGCAGGCCGGGGAACGTGGCGATCCCCACCGCGACTGCGCAGAGCTGGATCTGCCCGGGCGTCAGCGAGGTCAGCGGGCTCCGGGCCTGGTCGGTCAGACCGACCAGCTCGAGCACTTCCTCCGGCTTCGGCAGGGAAGGGTCGCGAGACGCGGCGCGCTGTGCGTACCGGACGTTGTCCACCGGTGACAGGTACGGGACGAGGTTGCGCCCGGCACCTTGCAACACGATGCCGACGTCCCGCGCGCGCATCCGGTCGAGCTCGGGCTCGGTCATCGTCGCCAGGTTGTGCTCGCCGATCTGGAGCCGCCCGGCGCTCGGCGTCAGCAAGCCACCACACAGCTGCAGCAGCGTCGACTTGCCGGCCCCGGACGGGCCCAGCAGACCGACCAGCTCACCGGGCCGCACGGTGATGCCGATTCCCGACAAGGCAGCGACGTCGTGGCCCTGGCTGCGGTAGATGTGGACCAGGCCGCTGGTGCTGATCGCGAGTCCGCTCATGACAGCTCCTCCCGAATCCGGCTGTAGCCGGCCCGCCGGTTCACAGTGGTGCCCAGCACCAGCGTGGTCGCCGTCAGCACCACGGTGCCGGCCAGCCAGAGGATGACCGCTCCGGGCCAGTTGATCGCCAGGTCGAGTGGCACCGGCGACGGTTCGGAGGTCTCCGCGAAGAGCGGGAACATCGGTAGCGCGATGTGGGCGCCGACGACACCGCACGCCGACCCGAGCAGAGCTGCCAGCGCGACCGGTCCGGTGTGCTCCCAGCGCGCCGCCCCTCCGGTCGTCGTCGCCGGTACGCCGTTGATCCGCAGGCTCGCGTAGTCCTGGGCCCGGGACCGCCAGGAGCTGACGCCCATCAGCAGCAGCACGATGATTGCGAGGGCCCAGCTGGCGAGGCCGACGACCGGAGTGAGCTGGAGCGCGAGCGCGCTGGCGGAGCGCCCGTACCCGGCGATGCGGTCCGACTGCCGATCGACGAGGGTCGGGGTGATTCCGGCCGCGGTGAGGTCCGCGATGATCTTGTCGACGTTCGCGAGCCCGTCGGCGTTGAGCCAGAGCTCGAAGTCGGTCGAGGTGTCGTCGACGCTGCCGCCGAGCCGCCGTACGGTCTCCAGGTCGAGGACGGCGACGCGCTCGCTGTGCCGCGGCATCGGGGTGTGCAGGCTGTCGAGCTTGTGGATCGGGATCGAGAGCCCGTCGAGGCCGGGCACGGTCTGGACCTCGCTGACGGCGAAGTCCGGACTCACCAGCGCCGGGACCGGCGTCGGGATGGCGGCGTACTGGAGGTTCTGGTCGCCGCCGACACTGGCCACCTTGAGGGTCAGCCCGTTCGACAGGCTCCCGGCCTCGATGGTGCCCTGGTTGTCGGCTCCTGTCTGCGGGCCGCTCACCCAGTCCTGCGCCCGGCCCAGCGGGATCGACTGCTGGGTGTCGGTCGCCAGTTGGCTGATCGCGATGTCGCCCTTGACGCCCGCGGTGTCACCGACCTCGCGGGCCACCCCGAGCCGGATCAGGTGACACGACGGCCGGCAGTCGATCGGCGTACTCAGCCGGACCGGCTTGCCGGCGCGCAACGGCAGTGGGGGGAACTGGACCAGGTAGCGCGCACCTCGGCGCTGGTTGATCACGGTCGCCTGCAGGACGACGGACCTGGCCTGCTCGTCGGACGGCGGAACCATACCCTCACTGGACGGCGGCACGTACGGCGTCATCGCGCCGAGACTCGCGGTCACCATCAGCCGTTCGCCGGTCAGCTCGATCGGCTTCGGCTCCGTGGGCGCCTGGAGGTTGCGGAAGCCCTCGGCATCGGTGAGTTCGTCGCCGCGGAAGGCGATCCGCCGGTAGCCGTCCGGCTCGATCAGCACGGCGCGCAGGCTCTCGGTGGACGGCGGCTGAGAGAGAACGACCGGGGTCAGCCATTGCCGGTCCGGATCGACCTTGTCGACCGCCGCGGTGAAGTCGCCGAGGTTGGTGGTGTCCATCGCCAGGACCGCCTCGGCGCCGGTCT
The DNA here is from genome assembly GCF_053592935.1 of Kribbella sp. NPDC002412. Classification (NCBI taxonomy): domain Bacteria; kingdom Bacillati; phylum Actinomycetota; class Actinomycetes; order Propionibacteriales; family Kribbellaceae; genus Kribbella; species Kribbella sp. NPDC002412. The sequence goes on along the minus strand of NZ_JBSFBL010000021.1, from coordinate 112,890 downwards.
CGTACCCTGCCCGCGTCTCCCTGTTGCGGTCAGCGACCGAAGAGGCCTGACCGGCGAACGACACCAAGCCGGTCGCCACCGCGACCACGGCGACGAGCCGCGTCACGGCCGGACGCCGGGACACCTGCAGAGCGCCGAGCGCGAGACCCAGACGCCCCTTGCGCAGAGCGTGACGGCTCAGCAGCCCGGCCGCCGGCAGCAGCAAATGGGCGAACGCCAGACCGGCCGCCAGAGCGAGCAAGGTCGGGGTCAGCACGGGCAACGGACCTCGTCCACCATTGGTCAATCCGCTGACCAGTCCGGCCGATGCGAGAACGATGACGGTGAGATCGATCAGGCCGATGGCTCGGTGCCGCCGGCGGGGCGGGATCCGCCGGAGCAGGCTGGAGATCGGCTGGCGGACGACCGCACGGATCGACAGCGCGACCACCGCCAGCCCGGCCAGCGCCGCCAAGGCGGCCGCGGCCGGAACCGTCCACGGCATCTCCACCGGCGCTGCGCCGCCCAGCCAGGCGGCCCGGACCACGAGAAGCAGGACGAAGCCGGAGGTCACGCCGACCGCCGTACCGAGCAGAACCGGCACGCTCAGCTCGATGGCGAGTGCCCGGCCGATCCGGCCGGCGCCTGACCCGCGCAGTCGCGCGACAGCCAGCTCCGGGCGGCGCTGGTCGACCACAGCGGCCAGGGCCAACCCCAGCACGACCACACCGAACAGAGCGACCTGCACCATCACGAGCGGGATGATCGTGCCCGCCTGCCGGCGCTCGGCCTGGATCCCGTCGATGACGTCGATCAGCCCGGAGTTGTTCCTGGCGTCGAGGCCGAGCTCGGAGTTGCGGGCTTCGAGCTGATCGGTCACCTGCCGGATGCGGTCCAGGTCGTCGACTCGCGCGCTCCCCGGCTGCGGTCGGGTGTCCAGCGTCGAGTGGTAGCCCCATCGCCCCGCGGCGAACGTGTCGCGCTCGGTGAGCAGGAAGTCGGCCTCCGCCGGTCTGCTCTCGCTGGCCGGCCTCGAGTGGCCGGTCGGTCCGCGGCCGAACCAGTAGGTGGCCTCGTCTTCCGCCTGGTAGATCCCGACCACTCGGAGTCCGCGATCCGTGTAGCTGCTGGTCTCCGCCTTGATCGTTGCCCCGACCGTCGCGCCGAAGTTCTTCGCGTCCGCGGTCGACGCGACCACTTCACCGGGGCCGCTCGGGCACCTGCCGGCGGTCAGCACGAGCTGGCCGCAGTAGCCGTCCCGCCAGACCAGCCGGCCCCCGATCGTCGCCTTGTCCTTGCTGAGACCCCAGGTCACGCCGACGGTCATCCCGTACGACGGTGGGGTGAACAACGGCTTCAGGTCAGCCGGGACGAGCTGGGCCAGATCCTCGGGCGCGGTCGGATCGGTCGGGCCGGAGACCGCCGTCGGAGGGGCCGCGTCCAGCTGCCAGGCCGCCGCGTTCCACTGACGGGTCAGCGTCTCGGTCGCGACCGTCTGCTCGACCGCCCGGGCGAACCAGGGCGCGAACGCAGCGCACGTGCCGATCAACAAGCTGACGCCGGCCAGGACCAGGGCTTGGGACCACCGGTACCGCAGAGCCTGCCGCAGGAACATCGAATGGCCACCCCCCAGCCGCCAGGCCACCCCGGTCGGTGGACCAGGCCCGAAGATACGGAACGAGGGGGGCAGCGTCACCTGAAATACAGCTTTGCGGGCCGGACGGATAGGGTCCACGCATGGTTGACGTTGCTGCGATCTTCAAGGCGTACGACGTACGAGGGGTCGTCCCGGACCAGCTGGACGAGTCGGTGGCCCGGGCGACCGGGGCAGCCTTCGTCGAGGTCCTGGACGTCCTCTCGTCTCCGGGGGCAGTCGTGGTCGGCTACGACATGCGGCCGTCCAGCCCGGGACTGGCGGCTGCGTTCGCCGAGGGGGTGACCAGCACCGGCGCCGACGTGATCGACATCGGCCTGGCCTCCACCGACCAGCTGTACTTCGCCTCCGGCCGGCTCCAGCTGCCCGGCGCGATGTTCACCGCGAGCCACAACCCGGCGCAGTACAACGGCATCAAGCTGTGCCGCGCGGGCGCCGCTCCGGTCGGCTCGGACTCCGGTCTGCGCGACATCGCCGACCTGGTCGCCAAAGCGCTCACCGAGGGCCCGTCGACCGGCTCCGTGCCGGGCAAGGTGACCCGCAAGAACCTGCTCACCGCGTACGCCGACCACCTGCACGACCTGGTCGACCTGAGCGGCAGCCGTCCGCTCACGGTCGTCGTCGACGCCGGCAACGGGATGGGCGGCCACACCGTGCCGGCCGTGTTCGCCAGCGGTCCGATCACGATCGTGCCGATGTACTTCGAGCTGGACGGCAACTTCCCGAACCACGAGGCGAACCCGCTCGACCCGAAGAACCTGGTCGACCTGCAGGCCAGGGTCCGCGAGCTCGGGGCCGACCTCGGCCTGGCGTTCGACGGCGACGCGGACCGCTGCTTCGTGGTGGACGAGAAGGGCGACCCGATCTCGCCGAGCGCGGTCACCGGCGCGGTCGCGGTCCGCGAGCTGGCCAAGCACCCCGGCTCGGCCGTCATCCACAACCTGATCACCTCCAAGGCGGTGCCGGAGCTGATCACCGAGCACGGCGGCACGCCGGTCCGGTCCCGGGTCGGGCACTCGTACATCAAGCAGAAGATGGCCGAGACCGACGCGGTGTTCGGCGGCGAGCACTCCGCCCACTACTACTTCCGGGACTTCTGGCGGGCCGACACCGGCATGCTGGCCGCGCTGCACGTGCTGGCCGCGCTCGGTGAGCAGGACAAGCCGGCCAGTGAGCTGTTCGCCGAGTACGAGCGGTACGTCGCGTCCGGCGAGCTGAACAACAAGGTCGACGACGCGGCCGCGACGGTGGCGGCGATCGAAGACACCTACGGCGGCCGGGACGGCATTACCGTTGACCATCTGGACGGTCTGACCGTGTCGGCGGGACAGTGGTGGTTCAACGTCCGTGCGTCGAACACGGAACCGCTGCTGCGGCTGAACGTCGAGGCGGCGGACCGGCCCACCATGGAACGCGTCCGCGACGAGGTACTGGCGCTGATCACCGGCGCATCGGTGAAGGAGAACTGAATGGCAGTCAATCTGGACCCGGACCTGCTGAGCATCCTGGTCTGCCCCAAGTGCCGGTCGGAGTTCCGGGTGGACGACGAGGCGAACGAGCTGGTCTGCACGAACGGCTCCTGCGCGCTGGCCTACCCGGTCCGCGACGACATCCCGGTACTGCTGATCGACGAGGCGCGAGACACCAAAGAGGTCGCGGACAACTGATGAGCTTCTTCGACGACTCGCGGCTGGACGACCCCGCCGCGCTCGGGGCGGCAGACCACCTGCTCCGGCGGCTGGCGATGGCCGGCGCCCGGGTCCGGGCCGAGCTGGAAGCGGCCGAGGATGCCCTGTCCAAGGTCGACTCCGACGGCTTCCGGCCGCGGGCGGTGCTCGCCGCCGGCCGGGACGCCCGGCTGGTCCGGGCCATCCTGGAGCCGGTCTGCCCGGTCCCGTTCGTCGCCTGGCCCGGTCCCGGTCTGCCGGGGTGGGCCGGTCCGCTTGACCTGGTGATCGTCCTGGGCGGGTTGAACGAGGACTCCGACGCGGTGTCAGCTGCTTCCGAGGCGGAGCGTCGCGGCTGTGGCCTGATGGTGGCCTGCCCGCCGGACTCCCCGGTTGCACAGGCCTCTGCCGGCTCGCGGCACGCCATCCGGCTGCCGTCGCAGTCCGACGACCAGTTGGCTTCGGCTGTCGCCGTACTGCAGGGTCTGCATCAGATGGAGCTTGGTCCCGAGGTGGACCACAAGGCCGTTGCGGCGCTGCTGGACGACGTGGCCATCGAGTGCTCGCCGAACAACGACGTCGCCTCCAACCCGGCCAAGGACCTGGCCCTGATGCTGGCGGATGCGCTGCCGCTGGTGTGGGGTGGGTCTGTGCTGGCTGCGCGTGCTGCGCGTCGTGTGGTGGAGGCGCTGCGGCTGGCGAGTGGCCGGCCGGCTCTGGCCGCTGACGCCGGGCACCTGATGCCGGTGCTCAACCAGCCGCCGCGTGACCTGTTCGCCGACCCGTTCGACAAGCCGGAAGAGCTGCGGCCCGGCCTGGTCATCCTCGACGACGGTGTGGAGGACGCAGGCGTTGCCGAGCACCGGCGCAAGCTGGAGGCGAAGGCAGAGGCCCACGACGTCCGCGTGCACGTCGTGACGCAGGCCGACGGCACCGACATCGCCCGGTACGCCGCCCTGACCCAGCACGGCCGCTACGCCGCGGCGTACCTGGGCATCGGCCTCGGCCGCTACGGTACGGCGACCGACGACGAGCCCACCGAACCAGGAATCCCCTCGGAGGACCCAGCGTGGTAGTGCGGCTGCAGAACACCATCCGGGACTATGCCTGGGGCTCGCCGACCGCGATCCCCGAGCTGACCGGGGTGGAGCCGGACGGCCGCCCGCAGGCCGAGCTGTGGATGGGCGCCCACGAGTCCGCGCCGTCCGTGCTGCCCTCGGGCGACTCCTTGTACGACCTCGTGTCCGCCGGGCCTTCCGACGTACTCGGTCCGGAGACGGCCGAGCGGTTCGACGGCCGGTTCCCGTTCCTGGCCAAGCTGCTGGCGGCCGCGCAGCCGTTGTCGATCCAGGCGCACCCGTCGCGGGAGCAGGCGATCGACGGGTACGCGCGGGACGAGGCCGCCGGGATCCCGCGCGACGCCGGTGAGCGCAACTACAAGGACGCCTGGCCGAAGCCGGAGATCCTGATCGCGCTCGGTCCGTTCGACGCGCTGGTCGGCTTCCGGCCGCTGGAGGCCACGGTCGCGTTCCTCGACGCGCTGGCGCCGGCCGGGTTCGAGGAGTGCACCGACCTGCTCCGCAACGGCAAGCTGCAGGACGTGTTCACCCAGATCATGAGCAGCGACCGGGACACCATCCGGCCGCTGGTCGCCGCTCTCGGCGAGGCCATCGCGCAGTACGCGGGCCAGGCGTTCGAGCTGGAGCGGGCGGCGCTGGCCAAGCTGTGCGCGGACTTCCCGGACGACCCCGGCGTACTGGCCGCGCTGCTGCTGAACCGGGTGCGCCTGGAGCGGTTCCAGGCGGTTTACCTGCCGGCCGGGAACGTGCACGCGTACCTGCACGGGCTCGGGTTCGAAGTGATGGCGAACTCGGACAACGTGCTGCGCGGCGGCCTGACCAGCAAGCACATCGACGTCCCCGAGCTGGTCTCGGTGATCGACTTCGAGCCACTGGCCGACCCGGTGCTGACGGCGACCCCGCTGGGCGACGGCGTTTCGTCGTACGAGACCGGCTGTGAGTACTACGCCATCCGCCGGATCGACCTGGACGGCGGTGAACAGACGGTCACCGGCGAGGGGCCGCGGATCGTCTGCTGCGTGGCCGGAAGTGTCGAAGTCGATGCTCAGGGCACCGAGTCGGCTGTGACGTTGTCCGCCGGTCAGTCCGCGTTCGCTGCAGGACCCGAAGGACCCTGTAGCCTGCGTGGTTCCGGCACGGCGTTCGTCGTGTCCGCGCGCTGATCACCCAACACTTGACGGAGGACCTGGACAGATGGCTGGTGGCGGAACCAAGGCGGTCGTCGCGGCATTGCTGGCGAACACCGGGATCGCGATCACCAAGTTCGCCGCCTGGGGACTGACCCAGTCGGCATCGATGCTCGCCGAGGCGATCCACTCGGTCGCCGACGCCGGCAACCAGGTGCTGCTGCTGGTCGGCGGCAAGCGGGCCCGGCGGGAGGCCGACGAGCTGCACCAGTTCGGCTTCGGCCGGGAGCGGTACGTCTACTCGTTCATCGTCGCGATCGTGCTGTTCAGCGTCGGTGGCCTGTTCGCGCTGTACGAGGGCTACCACAAGATCCACGACCCGCACCCGATCGACAACTGGAAGTGGGTCCCGGTCGCCGTCCTGGTGGCCGCGATCATCATGGAGACGTTCTCGTTCCGGACCGCGATCGTCGAGGCGAACAAGGTCCGCGGGCCGGTCGGCTGGGCCAAGTTCATCCGCAACGCCCGCTCGCCGGAGCTGCCGGTCATCCTGCTGGAGGACTTCGCCGCGCTCACCGGCCTGGTGCTGGCGTTGATCGGCGTCGTCCTGACGCTTGCCACCGGCAACGGTGTCTGGGACGGCGCGGGCTCGATGGCGATCGGCGCGCTGCTGGTCTGCGTCGCGGTCTTCCTGGCGATCGAGATGAAGTCGCTGCTGCTCGGCGAGTCCGCGACCCGGGAGTCGCAGCAGAAGATCGTCGCCGCGATCGAGAACACCGCGGGCGTGCAGCGGCTGATCCACATCAAGACCCTGCACCTGGGCCCGGAAGAGGTCCTGGTCGCCGCCAAGGTCGGCGTCGAGCCGACCACCGACGCGGCCGTGGTGGCCCAGACCATCGACGCCGCCGAACGCGCCATCCGCGAAGCCGAGCCGATGTCGATCCACGTCTACCTGGAGCCCGACATCTACGTCGAGGGCTACCAGCGCGCCGAGCGCCCACCCGTGCCGGAGGCACCGTCCCACTGACCCACCCCGCACCGCCGTCCCACGCCGCCGTCTGAGTTCGAGGGGATATCCCCTCGAACTCAGGGTTTTCTGCTCGTATACGAGGGGAGAAGGCGCAAGCCGCGGGGTTATCCCCTCGTTGAGGGGTGGGGCAGCGGGGTCGGATGAGAGGGGTTGGGGGGGCAGCGGGGTCGGGTGCGAGGGGTTGGGGTGGGTCAGCGGGGTTCGGGTGGCAGTACGCCGGAGCGGCCGAGCCAGCGGAGGGCGCGTTCGCGGTCGATCTCCGACCGGGTCGGCGGGGTGGTGAGGCGGCCGGTGCGGTAGCCGAGGTTGCGGATGTCCGCCGCGACCGACGGCTCGGCCAGGGCCCGGAGCGCGAACGCCAGCGCGGCCGGCGTCACGTCGTACCGGCGTTCCAGGTCCAGGGCGAGCTGGACGGCGGCCAGGTCGCGGTCGTCGTACTGGCGTTGGGCCGTGTGCGCGGAGCGGGATCGGGGGAGCAGGCCGAGGGCCTCCCGGTACCGCAGCATCCGCGGGGTGGTGCCCAGCCGGCGGGCCGCCTCGGTGATGCGCATACACCAATCCTGACATTTCAGTGTCAGAAACGCTGCCCCACCGATCAAATCCCGGGCCTCGGCCCTCTAGGCTCTGGCAGGCAGGAAGCAATCACAGTCTTCAGGGGAGCGGAACCGGTATGACCTTCGACTACAAGGTGGCGGACCTCGGGCTGGCCGAGTTCGGCCGCAAGGAGATCCGGCTGGCCGAGCACGAGATGCCCGGCCTGATGGCGATGCGCAAGCAGTACGGCGACAGCAAGCCGCTGGCCGGCGCGAAGATCATGGGCTCGCTGCACATGACGATCCAGACCGCGGTGCTGATCGAGACGCTGACCGCCCTCGGGGCCGAGGTGCGCTGGGTCTCCTGCAACATCTTCTCCACCCAGGACCACGCCGCCGCGGCGGTCGTCGTCGGCCCGGAGGGCACTGCCGAGAACCCGGCCGGGGTGCCGGTCTTCGCCTGGAAGGGCGAGACCCTCGAGGAGTACTGGTGGTGCACCGAGCAGGCGCTCAGGTGGCCCGGCGCCGACGGCCCGAACATGATCCTGGACGACGGCGGCGACGCCACTATGCTCGTCCACAAGGGCACCGAGTTCGAGAAGGCCGGCGCCGTTCCGGACCCGTCCACCGCGGACTCCGAGGAGTACGCCGTCGTCCTGAAGCTGCTGACCCGCACGCTGCAGGAGGACCTGCAGCTGTGGACGACCATCGGCCAGGGCATCAAGGGGGTCACCGAGGAGACCACCACCGGCGTGCACCGGCTGTACGAGATGCACAAGGCCGGGGCGCTGCTGTTCCCGGCGATCAACGTGAACGACTCGGTGACGAAGTCGAAGTTCGACAACAAGTACGGCTGCCGGCACTCGCTGATCGACGGCATCAACCGGGCCACCGACGTGCTGATCGGCGGCAAGGTCGCGGTCGTCTGCGGGTACGGCGACGTCGGCAAGGGCTGTGCGGAGTCGCTGCGCGGCCAGGGCGCCCGGGTGATCGTCACCGAGATCGACCCGATCTGCGCGCTGCAGGCGGCGATGGACGGCTACCAGGTCGCCACCGTCGACGACGTGGTCGGGATCGCCGACATCTTCGTCACCACGACCGGCAACAAGGACGTCATCACCGCCGACCACATGGCGGCGATGAAGCACCAGGCGATCGTCGGCAACATCGGCCACTTCGACAACGAGATCGACATGGCCGGCCTGTACAAGGTGGACGGCATCGAGCGGGTCACCATCAAGCCGCAGGTGGACGAGTTCCGCTTCCCCGACGGCCACACGGTGATCATCCTGTCCGAGGGCCGCCTGCTGAACCTGGGCAACGCCACCGGCCACCCGTCGTTCGTGATGTCGAACTCGTTCACCAACCAGGTCCTGGCCCAGATCGAGCTCTACGTGAAGACCGCCGACTACCCGACCGAGGTCTACGTCCTCCCCAAGCACCTCGACGAGATGGTCGCCCGCCTCCACCTCGACGCCCTGGGCGTCAAACTCACCGAACTGACCAAGGAACAAGCCAACTACCTCGGCGTCCCCGTAGAGGGCCCCTACAAGTCAGACCACTACCGCTACTGAGTTCCTCAGCACGCACAGAAGGCGCCCCACCGCACGGTGGGGCGCCTTCTTGGCTAGAACCACTGGCCGGGCTCGTTGCTGCCTGGGGCTGCCCAGCCCTGGGGGTTGATCGCGGCGGGGCGGTACGGCGTTATCGGAGTGGGCGCCGGGAACGGGCCGGCCGCTGGCACAGCAGCAGGTGGGGCCGGTGGCGAAGCGCCGTACGGGCTCGGTGCGGCGAACGGGCCGGCAGGTACGGCGTACGGGCCGAACGGGCCGGTGTTGACGGCGGCCCGAGGTACGGCGAGGCGGTTCAGCTCCCGCCGCCGACGCTCAGCCAGTACGGCGGACAGGAACGCAGGCGCCACCATGGGCACCGGCGGCACCGGCGCCGTCACCTGACTGACCCGATACGCCAGCGCATCACCGATCGCGTCCCGAGCGCCCGGCAGCAGCTCGGTGTACCGCGCCAGATACTCCCGCGAAGCGTTGGCCAGCTCGTCCGACAGCCGCGACAGTTCCAGCGACTGCGCCCACTGCACCAGGTGCCCCGGCACGAACAGCGGCGGCGACGCCATCGGCTGGTGCCGCTCGCGGATCACCACGGTGCCGGCGACCATGTCGCCGATCCGCTTGCCGTGCTTGTTCATCAGGCTCGCCACGATCCCCGGACAGGCCGCGAACCATGGCGCGAAGTCGACGAAGAACCACATCAGCGTCCGCACCAGCGCGTGCCGGAACCGGATCGAGCTGCCGTCGTCGCGGACCACCTTGAGCCCGAGCACCATCTTGCCGAGCGTCCGGCCGCGGGTGAGCGTCTCCATCACCACCCGGTAGCCGACCACGACGACCAGGACGACGACGAAGATCAACGCCACCGCGAGCGCCTCACTGGCCTCGCCACCGATCAGGAACCCGGCCAGCAGCGAGATCAGCACCCCGAGTACGACGCCCTGCAGCATCACGTCGATCGCGCACGCCAGCGCCCGGGTCGGCATCCGTGCGATCCGCACCTGGAGGACGACCGCCTCGCCCGTGACCAGCTGAGACACTCCGTCGCCCCCCTCCTGCCAAGACACCAGTTCCGGCTAGTCTGCCAGCGCGGAGAGCCAGAACCGGGAGGAGGGGCCACTGTGGACGTCGAGGCGTTCGTGTCCGTGCACCAGCCGCAGTGGGACCGGCTGGCGTACCTGACTCGCCGACAGCGCCGCTTGACCGGTGCAGAGGCCGAAGAGCTCGTCACCCTCTACCAGCGCGTCGGCACACACCTGGCCGCGCTCAGGGCCGCCGGTGCGGACCCGGTGTCGATCGGCCGGCTCTCCGGCCTCATCGCCGACGCACGTGGCGCTGTCACGGGCGCACAGGCTCCTGTTTGGCGCGACATCTCCAGGTACTTCCTGGTGAGCTTCCCGGCCGCGCTCTACGCGTCCAGACGCTGGTGGCTCACCATCGGCCTGCTCTTCTATCTGGTCGCGGCCTGGGCCGCCTGGCGGATCATCGCGCACCCGGAGGTGATCGACTCGTTCGCCACCTCCGCGCAGGTCCAGGAGCTGGTCGACAAGGACTTCGCCGCCTACTACTCGGAGAACCCGGCCCAGGACTTCGCCTTCCAGGTCTGGATCAACAACGCCACCATCAGCGCCGCCGTGCTCGCGCTCGGCATCCTGCTGATCCCGTCCATCTTCATCCTCTGGGACAACGCGCTGAACCTGGGCATCAACGCCGGCCTGATGATCGGCCACGACCGGGCCGACGTGTTCTTCGGCCTGATCACCCCGCACGGCCTGCTCGAGCTGACCGCGGTGTTCGTCGCGGCCGCGGCCGGGCTGCGGCTCGGCTGGTCCTGGATCGTCCCGGGGCCACGGACCCGGATGCAAGCGCTTGCTCAAACCGGCCGCGCAACGGTCGGGATGGCGATCGGCCTGGCCGCGATCCTGCTGGTCACCGGCATCATCGAGGGTTTCGTCACGCCGTCCGGCCTGCCGACCGCGGTCCGGGTCGGGATCGGCGTACTGGCCGAGATCGGCTTCGTGCTCTACGTGTGGATCCTCGGCCGGCGCGCCTTCCGGGCCGGGGAGTACGGCGACGTCGACGAGGCCGACCGTGAGGCCACCGCGCCGATTTCTGCATAGTCCTGGGCACTAGAGGTGGGTGAGTACCGCCCAGCAAGCCCGTCAGAGCCGCACGTACGACGTCGCGATCACCGTCGGCCTCATCGCGTACGGCGTAGTCCACCTGTTGATCGCCTGGGTCGCCCTGCAACTGGCCCTGGGCAAGTCGGACCAGGAAGCCTCGCAACAAGGCGCCTTGGAGGAGTTGGCCGGCAAACCGCTCGGCGGCGTCCTGCTGTGGGCGGTCGCGATCGGCCTGTTCGCGCTGGTCGTCTGGCAGGGCCTGACACTGGCGTACGGATCGTTGAAGACGTCGAAGAAGGTCTCCGCCGTCGGGCGCGGCCTTGTCTACCTCGGCCTCGGGATCCTGGCGATCAAGGTCGCGGTCGGATCCGGCGGTTCGAGCAGCGGTGAGCAGAAGACGATCAGCGCCCAGCTGATGGAGTACGGCGTGGGCCGGGCACTGATCGTGGTCATCGGGCTGGTGATCGTCGGGATCGGCGGACACCAGATCTACAAGGGGCTCACGGCCAAGTTCATGGAGGACCTGGTCGGCGGGGTCGCCGAGGTGACCGTGCTGCTCGGCCGGATCGGGTACGCCGCCAAGGGCATCGCGTTCCTGGTCGCCGGAGCGTTGTTCGGCTGGGCCGCGATCGACTACGACCCGGAGAAGACGGGCGGCCTGGACGCCGCCCTGCACACGATCAAGGAACAGCCCTTCGGGTCCGTCCTGCTGTCGGTGCTGGCGATCGGAATCGCCGCCTTCGGGGTGTACGCGTTCGCGTGGTCTCGCAACGCCCGCCGCTGATCAGCCGACCGGCATGTCCCGCCGCCGGAGCCCGACCAGGCCGACCGCGCCTACTACCACAGCGATCGCGACCAGCGTGATCACCGGCGCGGCCGACACCGAGCCGCCGGGCAACTGGGGGAGATGGCTGAACGGCGAGATGTCCTTGACCCACTTGGACAACTCGGTCCCGGTCGTGGTCATGACGATCACCAGGCAGATCGACGGCGGAACCCAGGCAGCCGCAGACCACCGCGGGAACAGGCCGAACAGCGCGATCGCGATCGCGGCCAGGACCCACACCGCCGGCAGTTGCACGAGCGCAGCACCGATCAGCCGGGGCACCTGCCCGCCGACGTCACCGATCGCTGCGCCGTACGCCAATCCGGCGCCGAGTCCCGCGACCAGAAGCGTCACCGCCGGCCCGAGCAGGCCGAAGAGCAGGTGACTCGCGGCCCACTGCAGCCGTCCGGTCCTGGTCACGAGCACCGGCTCGGCCCGGCCACTCATCTCCTCGGTGCGCAGTCGCAGCGTGGCCTGGACGGCGTACGCCGAGGCGATCAGCCCGACGATCGCCATCACGCCGGCGAAGTACGAGTCGATCAACCCGGCCGCCCCACCCAGCCGCGCGAACACCTCTTGCACACCGGAGTCGTCCCGCATCAGGTCGCCGACCCCTTCGGCCACCCCGCCGAACAGCACCCCGAGTACGGCGAACCCGGACGTCCACGCGACCAGCAGACCGCGATGCAGGCGCCACGCCAACGCCAGCGGCGAACTCAGGCTCGGCGCCCCCTCGGCCGGCCCGAGCCGGTCGGCCAGCAGTCCAGCGCCAACGTCTCGCCGGGACTGCAGTTGGACGGCAACGGCCACGAGTACGACGGACACCGCGAGCACAACGATCACGAGCCACCAGCGGTTGTCGCCGTACGGGCGGATGCGTTGCGCCCAGCCGATCGGGGACAGGTACGACAGCCATGCCAGTGGGCCGTCCGAGTGCGCACTCGTGTCACCGGCGGCACGCAGTACGTACGCCACGCCGAGCACGCTGAGCGCGATCCCGCGCGCCGTGCTCGCGCTCGCGGTCAGTTGTGCGGCGATGGCTCCAACCCCTCCGAAAAGCCAACCGACACAGGCGAACTCGAGACCCAGGGCGAACGATCCGGCGAACGGGAGGCCCTGGCTATTCATGCCCAAGGCAAGCAGTACGGCGAGCAGCAGGTTCGCCAGGAAGGTGGTCACCAGAGCGGCCGCGAGGCCGGCGTGCCGGCCGACGACACTCGAGCCGAGCAGCTCGGCGCGGCCGGTCTCCTCCTCGACCCGGGTGTGCCGGATCACCGTCAGCAGGCTGATCAGGCCGACCATCACCGGGACGAATCCCAGTCGCCAGGTCAGGAACTCGCCCAGGCTGGTGCCGTGCAGTTCGCCGTACAGGGTGACGAAGCCGGCGTTGCTCGCGTACTGGAGCCGGGACTCGGCGGTCGGGAACAGCTCGTCGAAGGATCCGACGTAGCTGATCGGGATGCCGATCACCAGCAGGAGCCAGATCGGCAGCACGATGCGGTCGCGGCGCAGGATCAGCCGGACAAGGCCCCACAGGCCGGCCAGGGACTTCATCGCGACCCCTCCGGCTCGTACAGCCGCAGGAACAGCTCCTCCAGCGTCGGCGGCTGGCTCACCAGGCTCCGTACGCCGATCTCGGTCAGCCGCTTCAGCACCGGGTTGATCTCGTCGGTGTCGACGTCGAACCGGACCTGGCCGTCCTCGAGCCGCAGATCGTGTACGCCGGTCAGCTGGGCCAGCCCATCCATCGGGCCGACCAGCTCGGCCTGGATCGACGTGCGCGTCAGGTGCCGCAGCTCGGACAGCGTGCCGCTCTCCACCGCGCGGCCGGCGCGGATGATCGTGACCCGGTCGCAGAGCGCCTCGACCTCGGACAGGATGTGGCTCGACAGCAGGACGGTCCGGCCGTCGCGGTCGCTCACCTCCTGGACGACCTCGCGGAACACCTCCTCCATCAACGGGTCGAGCCCGGAGGTCGGCTCGTCGAGCAGCAGCAGTTCCACGTCGGAGGCGAACGCGGCGACCAGCGCGACCTTCTGGCGGTTGCCCTTGGAGTACGTCCGGGCCTTCTTCCGCGGGTCCAGGTCGAAGCGCTCCAGCAGCTCGGCCTTGCGCTTCTGGTCGACGCCGCCGCGCATCCGGCCGAGCAGGTCGATCGCCTCGCCGCCGGACAGCGTCGGCCACAGCGTCACGTCGCCAGGGACGTAGGCCAGCCGCCGGTGCAGCTCGGTCGCGTCCGACCACGGATCGCCGTCCAGCAGCCGCGCGGTGCCCGAGGACGCGCGGGTCAGGCCGAGCAGGATCCGGATCGTGGTGGTCTTCCCGGCGCCGTTCGGGCCGAGGAAGCCGTGCACCTCGCCGGTGCGGACCGTGAGGTCCAGGCCGTCCAGGGCGCGGGTGCGCCCGAAGGTCTTGACCAGCCTGTCGGTGCTGATCGCTGCGGTCATTGCTGTCAGTGCTCCTTCGAGTACTTCCGTAGTTGTTCGGCCTGCTCCGGCGTCATCACCGGGATGGTGAAGATGTCGAGCATGGCCTTGGTGAGCCGGGCATAGCCGGAGGGACCGGCGATGTCCTCGCCGATCGCCTTCGAGACCTGGTCGCGGAGCACGAAGACGCCCATCTTCATCGCCGCCAGCACGGCGGCGTACGCCCGCCGGTCGCTGGGGTCGGTGGGCAAGCTCTTGGTGAACTCCTCGCCGGCGTCGACCATCTCCAGGAACAGCGCGGTCGCGGTCTCCGAGCCGTCCATCATCGAGCGCACCAGGTACGTCTGCAGCGGCATCGTGATCGGGTGCATCGCGCTCACGTCGGTGTGCTCCGCGCCACCCTGGAACACGAGCTCCTCGCCGATCTGCAGCATCCGCTCCTTGGCGTACTGGTCACAGGCCTCGCGCAAAGCCTGCTTGGAGCCGAAGTGGTGCCGGACCAGCCCGGACGAGACCCCCGCCTCGGCCGCGATGTCGCGGATCGAGGCGCCCTCGATCCCACGCTCGGTGAACAACTTCATCGCCGCGTCCCGGATCCGGGCGCGGGCGGTCAGATCATCTGCCGGTCGTTCCATCAGGTCACCACTGCTCCTCACTCGCTATACAAAAAAGCAAACTACTACACGATCGTATAGTCAAGTGGAAGATTATGACTACCTTGGGAAACGGATCAGTGACAAAAGTCCGTAACTCGTTGACAGGAGAACGCTTGCTGGTGTGGTTTCTTCCCCAAACGGACTAGGGCGGAAGGTGCGTGGGGCGGATGAGGAAGGTCTTGGCGGCTGCGGCTGCCATTGCACTGCTGGTGTTACCCGGGACGGCGGCGCAGGCGGCCGAACCGTCGGAGAAGGTGATCCGGGTAGGGGTTACCCAGGCGGTCGACTCGATGAACCCGTTCCTGGCCGTGCGGCTGGTGTCCGGGTCGCTGCAGCGCTGGATGTACGGCTTCCTGACCGTGCCCGACTCCAAGACCCTGCAGCCGAGCCCGGACCTGGCCGAGTCCTGGACGACGTCGCCCGACGGCCTGACCTGGACCTTCAAGATCCGTGAGACGAAGTGGTCGGACGGCCAGCCGGTGACCGCGGCGGACGCGGCCTGGACGTTCAACAAGATGATGACCGACGACGGCGCCAAGACCGGCAACGGCCCGGCGGTGGAGAACTTCGCCAGCGTCAGCGCGAGCGGCCAGGAGCTGACCATCAAGCTGAAGGCCCCGCAGGCCTCGATGCTGGACAACCCGGTCCCGATCATGCCCAAGCACGTCTGGGAGAAGGTCTCCGACATCTCGAAGTACGAGGCCGACGTCTACCCGGCGGTCGGCAGCGGTCCGTACATCGCGGTCGAGCACAAGAAGGACCAGTACGTGAAGCTCGAGGCGAACCCGAACTACTGGCGGGGCGCCCCGAAGATCGACCAGCTCCAGATGATCTTCTACGACAACCCGGCCGCCGCGATCGTCGGCCTGAAGAAGGGCGACATCGACCTGATCGGCCGGCTCGCGCCGCCGGACTTCGACTCGCTCAAGGGTGACGACAACATCGTCCAGTGGAACACGGCCGGCCGGCGGGCGACGTACCTGCAGATCAACCACGGCGCCACCACCAGCGACAACAAGCCGATCGGCGACGGTCACCCGGCGCTGAAGGACGCGCGGGTCCGGCAGGCGCTGCACTACGCGATCGACAAGCAGAAGCTGGTCGACGAGGTGCAGAACGGCCTGGCGGTGCCGGCCGACGGCTCGATCGTGCCGCCGATGTACAAGGACTTCTTCTGGCAGGCCGAGGGTGACAAGAAGGTGACGTACGACGTTGCCAAGGCCAACAAGATCCTGGACGACGCGGGCTACAAGAAGGGCGCCGACGGCGTCCGGACGATGCCGGACGGGTCGAAGAAGCTGGCGTTCCGGTTCAGCATCCACACCGACACCCCGATCGAGGACAAGCTGTCGGAGTACCTGACCGGCTGGTTCAAGGAGATCGGCATCACGCTGACCACCAAGCGGCTCGACTCCAGCAAGTTCACCGAGGAGACCGGGACTACCGCGCTGTTCGACATTGCGATCAGCGGCTGGTCGGTGAACCCGGACCCGGAGGAGGTGCTGGCGACGCACCTGTGCAGCCGGCGGCCGACCGCGGCCGGCACCGGCGGCGGCACCGAGTCGTTCTACTGCGACCCGCAGTACGAGGACCTCTACAAGCAGCAGCAGAAGGAGCTCGACCGGCCGAAGCGCGCCGACATCATCAAGAAGATGGAGGAGCGCCTCTACACCGACGCGCCGGTGATCGCGCTGTACTACCCGAACAACCTCGAGGGCTACCGCAAGGACCGGATCGCCAAGGTGACGCCGATCCCGGAGGACAAGGGCCTGCTGTACGGCGGTAGCGGCTACTGGCCGTTCTACACGCTGGAGGCCGTGACGACGGACGCTGCGTCGACGGACGAGGGTGGTTCGAACGCCGGGGTGATCGGTGGGGTCGCGGGCGGCGCCGCCGTACTCGCGATCGGTGGGTTCTTCGTGATGCGACGCCGCCAGGGCGCCGCCGACGAGCGCGAATGACGGCAACACCGCCGGTCGTCCAGCCCGCCGTCGAGGCGCTGGACGAGCGCCCGGCCCGCCACGGTCTGCTGCGGTACGCGGCGACCAAGGCGGGCGGGGCGCTGTTCAGCATCGCGATGGTGATCGTCGCGACGTTCTTCCTGTTCCGGCTGCTGCCGGGCGACCCGGTCCGGGCGCTCGCGCAGGGCCGGAACATGACGCCGGAGCAACTCGACCTCGAACGTGCTCGGCTCGGCCTCGACAAGTCGTTGCCGGAGCAGTTCCTGCAGTTCGTCAAGCAGACGCTGCAGTTCGACCTCGGCACCTCGTACGAGTACAAGCGCCCGGTGCTCGACCTGATCGGCGAGCGGATCGGGTCGACGCTGCTGCTCACCGGGACCGCGCTGGTGATGGCGGTCAGCCTCGGCCTCTGGCAGGGCGCGCGGGCGGGCTGGAAACCGGGCAGCCGGTTCGACAAGTTCTCGACCGCGATCTCGCTGGTGCTGTGGTCGGTGCCGACGTTCTGGCTCGGACTGCTGCTGCTGATGGTGTTCGCGGCCGGGGTCGGGCCGATTCCCGGGGTGTTCCCGACCCGGGGGAGCTCGAGCGTGGACGCGCCGGACGGGTTCGCGTACGTGCTCGACGTTGCGCAGCACATGGTGTTGCCCTGTCTGACCATGGTCGCTGTCGTCTACGCGCAGTACCTGCTGGTGATGCGGTCGTCGGTGCTCGACGAGGTCGGGCAGGACTACATCACGACGGCCCGCGCCAAGGGTCTGCGGGACGACGACATCCGGCGGAAGCACGCCGTACCGAATGCGTTGCTGCCGACGGTGACGCTGGTGTTCATGCGGATCGGGTTCGTGGTCGGGGGTGCGGTGACGGTCGAGGCGATCTTCAGCTGGCCGGGGCTCGGGCAGCTGTTCTACGAGGCGATCCGGGTGCCGGACTTCACCTTGATGCAGGGCACGTTCCTGCTGATCACGGTGTCGGTGATCGTGATGAACACGCTGGCCGACGTGGTCTACCACGTCCTGGATCCCCGGGTGAGGTCGGCATGAGCAGTGTTGCGTGGACGCGCCGGCAGCGGGCGTTCAAACGGTTCTGGGCCGACTTCCGGACGTACCCGGCCGGTGTGGCCGGCCTCGCCATCCTCGTGCTGGCGGTGGTCCTGGCGTTGATCGCGCCGCTGTTCATCGACTCCGGGGTGACGAACGTTGTGAGCGGGACCGGCGAGAAGATGGCGCCGCCGAGCCTCGACTACCCGCTCGGGACGGACGAGTCGGGGCGGTCGGTGCTGCTGATGATCTGGTGGGGTTCGCGGACCTCGCTGCTGATCGGCTTCCTCGCCGCCCTGCTGAGCATGGTGATCGGGACCGTGCTCGGGATCGCGGCCGGGCACTTCCGCGGCTGGCTCGGCGCGATCATCCTGCGGATCACCGACTGGTTCCTGGTGCTGCCGTCGCTGGTCACCGCGCTGGTGCTGGCGGCGATTCTCGGCGGCAGTACGGCGACCATCATCGTGGCGATCGGGGTGACGTCCTGGCCGTCCACGGCCCGGCTGATCCGGGCCCAGACCCTCGCGGTCGAGGCCCGCCCGTACATCGAACGGTCGCTCGCCCTCGGCGCCGGCCACTGGCACATCACCACCCGGCACGTGCTGCCCAACGTCGCACCGTTGCTGTTGGCAAGTACGACGCTCGAGGTGGCCAGCGCGATCGTCACCGAGTCGACGCTCGCGTTCCTCGGGGTGAGTGCGAACAAGACCTCGTGGGGCACCATGCTGCGCGGCTCGTACGACTGGGGCGCGGCCACCGCGGGTGCGTGGTGGTACATCCTCGTGCCGGGCTTGTGCATCGTGATCGTGGTGATGGCGTTCACGCTCTGCGGGCGGGCGCTGGAGAGTGTGCTCAATCCCCGGCTGCGGACGAGGGCGGCGTGATGGCTCTGCTCGAACTGGACGACCTGTCCGTGACGTACCAGATCGCGTCCGGCGAGGTTCCCGCCGTACGCGGGGTGTCGCTGTCGTTGGCGGCCGGTGAAGCCGTCGGACTGGCGGGTGAGTCGGGATCCGGGAAGTCGTCGGTCGCGATGGCCTTGCTGCGGTTGCTGCCTCGCTCGGCGCGTCTTGACGGGCGCGTGCTGCTCGACGGCGAGGACGTCCTGGCGATGAAGTGGGGCCGGTTGCGGGCGGTCCGGTGGTCCGCGGCGTCGATCGTGTTCCAGGGTGCGCAGCATGGGCTGAACCCGGTGCAGCGGATCGGGGATCAGATCGCCGAGCCGCTGCTGGTGCATCGATTGGCTTCTCCGTCGGAGGCCTCGGCCCGCGTGCGGGAGTTGCTCGAGCAAGTCGGGCTGCCGGCGTGGCGGGCGCGGAGTTATCCGCACGAGCTCAGTGGTGGCCAACGGCAACGAGTGATGATCGCGATGGCGCTGGCGTGCTCGCCACGGCTGATCATCGCGGACGAGCCGACCACCGCCCTCGACCTGATGGTCCAGGCGCAGGTGCTGACACTCATCCGGCAGCTGATCGCCGAGCACGACATCTCGCTGCTGATGATCTCGCACGACCTGTCGGTGCTCGCCGACGTGTGCGACCGGCTGGCGGTGATGTACGCCGGACGACTGGTCGAGGCGGGTCCGTCGTCCGGGCACTTCCGGCACCCGTACAGCCAGGCGCTCGCGGCGGCGTTCCCGACGGTCGGTGATCCGGCGTCGCGGTTGGCTCCGCGAGGGCTGGCCGGCGATCCGCCGGATCCACAGCAGTTGCCGGGCGGGTGCGCGTTCCATCCACGCTGTCCGGTGGCGCTGGAGTCGTGCTCGACCGTTTCCGTCGACCTTCGGCCGGCCGGCGAGCGCCGTACCGCGGCCTGTGTTCTGGTGGGGGAGGAAACTTGCTAGAGGCAACTGACGTTGCGGTCGAGTTCGCGTCGCGCGGGCGGCGGGCGCGGGCGGTGGACGGCGTGAACCTCGCCGTCGGCGCCGGCGAGATCGTCGCGCTGGTCGGCGAGTCCGGCTGTGGCAAGACCACGCTCGCCCGGACCCTGCTCGGCCTCGAACGCCCGACCGCCGGCCGGATCTCGTACGACGGGACGCCGCTCAGCTACACGGGTCGTCGCCTGCGCGCGTTCCGCCGGCAGGTGCAGTTGGTGCTGCAGGACCCGATGGGGTCGCTGAACCCGCGGCAAACCGTCTACGAGGCGGTGGCCGAGGGGCCGCGGATCCACGGCCTGCCCGACGAAGAGGCGGTGGTCGCCTCGGCGCTGTCGCGTGCGGGGCTGCGGCCGCCGGAGAGGTTCTTCCTGCGGTATCCGCACGAGCTGTCGGGTGGTCAGCGGCAGCGTGTGGTGATTGCGGGTGCGCTGGCTCTGAATCCGAAGTTCCTGATCGCCGATGAGCCGGTCGCGTCGCTGGATGCGTCGGTGCGGGGCGAGATTCTCGCGTTGCTGCTGCGGTTGCGGGACGAACTCGGTCTGGGGGCGCTGGTCGTCACCCACGACCTCGGCCTGGCCTGGAACATCGCCGACCGGGTCGCGGTCATGTACCTCGGCCGCATCGTCGAGTCGGGTCTGACCGAGGAAGTGCTGACGAACCCGCAACACCCGTACACGCAGGCGTTGCTGTCGGTGCTGCCGGAGTCGCCGGAGCGCATCGTGCTCACCGGCGAGCCACCGGACCCGACCCGGATCCCGACCGGCTGCCGGTTCCACCCGCGCTGCCAACTGGTCGCCGCCGGGAAGGGCGTCGACGCCTGCCGGACCGGCAGTCTTCCGGTGCTCCCGGCAACCAACGGCGCCGAGGTCGCCTGCTACCTGGCCCCGGTCCGCATCACCACCTGACCCCCGGCCGGCGCCCCCAACGTCGTGGACGCCGGCCGGTGCCCTCCCCCCGGGCATCCGCCCAGCAGCCCTCGCCGTACATCCCTCAACGGCCCGCCGTTCAAGGGGATATCCCCCTGGCTTGTGGGTTCTCCCCTCGCAGACGAGGGGAGAACCCGCAACTCGAGCGGATATCCCTCCGGGTTCAGACCTCGTTGTCGTCGTCGTCCGGTTCTTCGGCGGCGTCGGCGAGGGACCACTTCAGCTGGAACTCGACCTCTTCCTCGCTGTCGCCACGCTCGTGCTCGACGCTGATCCTGGCGTTCTTCGGCACCGTGAACCGCTCGCCGGCGACCTGGATCCGGAACGGCTTGCCCGCTTCGAGGGCGTCCGCCAGCCGGCGCAGCTTGGCCGCGAAGTCGGCGACCGAGTAGTCCTTCTCGACATCTCTCTCACTCATGCGGCCCATCCAACCAGCCGAAAGGTTCTTCCAGTCATTGACAATAGTTGTATGTCTCGTTAACTATTGCGGCATGGTGGAAGATCAGGTCGACCGGTTCTTCGAGGTCCTGGCCGACCCGACCCGGCGGCAGGTGGTGCGGCTGCTCGGCGAGGGGCCGCAACGGGCCGGCCAGTTGGCGGCGGCGACCGGTGCGTCGTCACCCGCGATGAGCCGGCACCTGCGGATCCTGCTGTCCGCCGGGCTGGTCGCCGACGAGCGCGGTCCCGACGACGCGCGGGTGCGGATCTTCCGGCTGAACCCCGAGCCCGTGGTCGCCGTGCAGGCCTGGCTGGACCAGGTCCAGGCGCACTGGAGAGACCAGTTGGGCTCGTTCAAGCGACACGTCGAGCAGAAGGAGTCCTGATGACCAAGCCGTCAGCGTCCGCGTCCGTCGAGGTCGCCACCGACCCGCAGTCCGCGTTCCGGATCTTCACCGAGGAGATCGACCTGTGGTGGGTCCGCGGCCCGATCAACTTCTGGGACTCGGCCCGCGCCACCGCGATGCAGATCGAGCCGGGCGTCGGCGGCCGCATCCTCGAGGTCTACACACTCCCGGACGACGTACTCGAGCTGGGCACGATCACCGACTGGGAGCCGGGCGCGCTGATGGCGTACCGCAGTTCGGTCGACGACACCGAGACCCGGATCACCTTCGACGAGCTCGACGGCGGGACGCGCGTCACCGTCGTACAGACGCTGGTTGAAGGTGGCGAGAAGGCGTTCTACTTCTGGGCGAACATCCTGCACTGGGTGCCGCAGTGGTTCGAGCGCCGCAACGCGCCGGAGACCCAGCGCGAGCTCGACCGTCTCTCGATCGGCCTGTACTACGAGGACCCGGCCGCCGCCGCGCGCTGGCTGCACACCCTCTTCGGCCTCGACTCCTGGGACAAGATCCCCGCCGAAGGCTCCGACCCGAGCTGGATCGAGCTGCACGTCGGCTCGTCCGCGATCCTGCTGTTCAAGCTGACCGAGGAGCGCAAGGGCCTGGATCACGAGGTCTGGGTGTACGTCGACGACCTGGCCGCCCACTTCGCCCACAGCACGGCGAACGGCGCGAAGATCGTCTCCGAGATTCACACCCACGGCTACACCCGCTACCAAGCCGAAGACCTCGAAGGCCACCGCTGGACCTTCGCCCAGGCCCGCCCCTCCCAGTGACCACTCACCTCCATCCCCTTTCACCGCAACCCTTCTAGGCCAGCTGTCATCCGTGGGACAGGTTCGGTTGCGCGGGGGTAGTGGTTCGCGCGGGAGCGTGGTGATCGCCGGGAAGGCTTTTAGCCTTTGGTCAGGGAGGAGGGCCATGGCGGAGAGCGCGGTGGTGGGGCTTCTGGGTCGGCGTCAGGAGGTCGCGCGGTTGCGGCGGCTGCTGGCCGAGGTGCGCGCTGGTCAGGGGCAGGCCTTGATCGTCCGGGGTGAGCCGGGGATCGGTAAGTCGGCTCTTCTCGACTATCTGGCCGGGCAATCCGACGGGTGCCGGGTCGTTCGGGCGTCGGGTGTCGAGGCCGAGATGGAGTTGCCGTTCGCCGACCTGCATCAGCTCTGTGTTCCGCTGCGGAATCTTGCCGGCCGGCGAGGCGGCAGAATTCTGCTACCGGGAAGCCGTCGACCGTCTCAGCCGCACCCGGGTCCGCATCGAGCTTGCCCGGGCGCACCTGTTGTACGGCGAATGGCTGCGGCGGGAGAGTCGACGCCAGGACGCTCGAGGCCAGCTGCGAACGGCGTACGACATCCTCACATCGGCCGGCTCCGACGCTTTCGCCGAGCGCCTGCGCCACGAGCTCGCCGCAACCGGCGAGACGGTCGGCCACCGCACAGACCACGCCGGCGAGACGCTGACGGCGCAGGAAGCGCACATCGCCGAGCTCGCCGCCAACGGCCTGACCAACGCCGAGATCGGCGCCCAGCTGTTCCTCAGCCGCCACACGATCGAATGGCACCTGCGCAAAGTCTTCACCAAGCTCGGCATCACCTCACGCCGCCAACTCCAAACCGCCCTCCCGACCACCGAGATCTACGCTGGGTAGGGCGCGTGGGGTGACTGGTTAGAGGCGGCCGGCCTTTTTCAGGGACAGGTAGGTGTCGGCTAGGGCGGGGGCTATCTGGTCGGGGTTTTCATCTACTACGGTGACGCCGGCTCGGGTGAGGATGGCGGTTACTCGTTCGCGGTCGAGGCGGGTGCGGGCGGCGGACGCGGCGCCGTACACCTCGATCAGGTCGGAGCGGGTGGACTCGAGCTCGGTGAGGCGGGGGTCGGCGACGGACGCCAGCACGATGACGTGGCGGCGCAGCAGCGGCCCGATGACGGGGAGCAGGGACTCCTCGATCACGGCCGGGTCCAACCCGGTGAGGAGGACGACGAGGGAGCGCTGCCCCAGCCGCTCGAGGACCTGCGACACGACCACCCGGAAGTCCGTCTGCACCAGCTCGGCCTCGACGTTGGCCAGCGCGTTCACGAACGACGGCAGCACGTCCTCCGGCGCCGGTCGCCGTACGTCGGCCCGCACTGCCGAATCGCAAGCCAGCAAGGAAACCCGGTCTCCGGCACGCGTAGCCAACGCAGCCAGCAGCAACGCAGCGTCCATCGCATGGTCGAGCCGCGGCGCATCCCCGACCCGCCCGGCCGACATCCGCCCGGAGTCGATCACGATGGCAACCTGACGATCGCGTTCCGGCCGCCAGGTTCGCAGTACGACGTTGCCGCGCCGCGCCGTCGCTCGCCAGTCGATGCTCCGGACGTCATCCCCAGGCACGTAGTCCCGCAACGAGTCGAACTCCGTCCCCTGCCCCCGCACCAGCAAGGCCGTCCGCCCGTCCAGCTCACGCAACCGCGCCAACCGAGACGGCAGGTGCTTGCGGCTCTTGAACGGCGGCAACGCCCGCACGGTCCACGGCACCGTGTGCGACCCCTGCCGGCCAGCAAACCCCAGCGGACCGATCGACCGGATCGTCACCCGATGCGCCTGCCGGTCACCTCGCCGCGTAGGCAGCAGATGCGTCGTCAGCCGCCGCCGCTCACCATGCGGCAGGTCCAGCTTGTGCGGCGGATCCTGTACGCCGGCCGACGGCGGCCACGCGTCCCGCAACAGCCCCTTGACCCGCCGACCCGGGTTGGCGACCAGCAACTGCACCACAGCCGGTTCACCCAGCCGTACGGCGTTGTCGCCCTCCCGACTGAGCTGCAGCCGCCGAGGCGAGCCGGCCAGCAGGATGTCGACCAGGCAGACCACCAGCACGACCGCGACCACGATGCCGACTCCGCTCCAGCTTGGCAGCAGCAGAGCAACGAAGACGACGCCCGCGGCGGCGAGCAGTCCGGCCCGGCCAGTGAGAACCATCAGCGTGGCACCGGCACCGTGGCCAGCACGCTCTCGAGTACGGCGTCCGCGCTGACACCCTCGAGCTCCGCCTCCGGCCGCACCTGTACTCGATGCCGAAGGCAAGGACGCGCCATCGCCTTCACATCGTCCGGAATGACGTAGTCCCGCCCGGACAACCACGCCCAGGCGCGCGACACCGCCAGCAACGCCGTGGCCCCACGCGGCGACACACCAAGCTGCAACGACGGCGACTGCCGCGTGGCCCGGCACAGGTCCACCACGTACGCCAACACGTCCTCCCGGACCGCAACCCGCCGTACGGCGTTCTGCCCGGCCAGCAGGTCCTCCGGCCCGGCCACCGGACGCAGACCGGCGCCTGCGAGATCCCTCGGGTCGAAGCCCTGCGCATGCCGGGCCAGTACGGCGATCTCCGCGTCGCGCGGCGGGATGTCGAGGGTGACCTTCAGCAGGAACCGGTCGAGCTGGGCCTCCGGCAACGGATAAGTGCCCTCGTACTCGATCGGGTTCTGCGTCGCGGCGACCACGAACGGCACCGGCAGCTTGCGCGGCACACCGTCGACGGTGACCTGCCGCTCCTCCATCGCCTCCAGCAACGCGGCCTGTGTCTTCGGCGGCGTCCGGTTGATCTCGTCGGCCAGCATGATGTTGGTGAACACGGGGCCCGGACGGAACTCGAACTCGCTGGACTTGGCGTCGTACACCAGCGACCCGGTGACGTCACCGGGCATCAGGTCCGGGGTGAACTGCACCCGCTTGGTGTCCAGCCGCATGGCCATCGACAGCGCCCGCACCATCAGCGTCTTCGCCGTACCCGGGACGCCTTCGAGCAGCACGTGGCCGCGGCAGAGCAGAGCGAGCACGAGCGCCGTCACCGCGGTGTCCTGGCCGACCACCGCCTTGCCGATCTCGGTCCGCAAGGCGACCAGTGCCTGCCTGGCCTGCTCGGCGGTGACCTCGGTAGTCGTCACGGGTGTCGTACCTCCTGCGTCAGTACGTCGAGTTCATAGGACAAGGACATCAGGGCGGCGTCGCTCAGCGGTGGGAGGCCGTAGAGCAGTTCGTACAGCATGGCCGGGTCCCGGCCGGTGCGTGCGGCAACAGTCGCGACCACAGCGGACGGATCGGCGCGCCGCGGGATCCCGTGCGCCTTGTGCAGCTTGCCGAGAGCTGACTCACGCAGTGCGGCCGCAGCACGGTCGCGGGCGCGTGAGCGACGGTAGAGCCGCGCCCTGCCCTCAGTGGTCTCCGCAGCATGCACGATGACCGGCAGCCGCTCGGCCACGACCGGACCGAGCCGCCGACCACGCCAGAGCGCTACGACCAGTACGGCGAACGCCAGAGCCCACCCGATGTAGCGCACGTCCGGCGGGATGAGTGGCGGCGCGTCCTCGTCGGGCTCGTCGTACCCGGTGGACTCCCACTGCGGCAGGTACCAGGTCAGGTCCTGGTTGGTGCCGATCAGGTTGAGCGCGAGTGCCGCGTTGCCGTCGTCCGCGAGCTGGTCGTTGGTGAACGAGCGCTGCGACCCCACCACGTCGACGATCCGTCCGTCGGTCTCCAGCCGGATCACCGTGTTCGAGATGCCGTCGCCGTAGCAGGCCTGGGCTGTGGAGGGCGCGGAGTAGGTGGAGCCGCTGACGGTCACCGTGCCGGCCTTGACCGCGGCAGGCAGGTCGCAGTCCGGATCACGGCTGCCCGACGACAGGATCTGACCGGAGTCCTGCACACCAGGCGCCAGCGCCTCCAGAGCACGGGAGCCGGGGCGGATGAGGACGATGTGGCTCCAGCCTGCGTGGGCGATCCGCTCCCAGTCGGAGCGATCCAGCTGACCCATCGGCCCGATCAGCAGGGTCTTGCCGGCTCCCGGCGCGACCGCGTCCGTCAGGTCCTCGGTGCCCCGCACGTTGACGCCATGGTTCTCCAGCAGCGCCGCGAGCGCACGTGCTCCGTTCTGCTCGGTCGAGTCCGGGCTGAACGGTCCGGAGGTCCGTGCGGCGGTGGCGATCAGAATGACGATCGCCGCCAGCACGATCAAGCCGGTGACGAGCAGCGGCACCCGCAGCACCCGCCAGCTCTCACCGGCACTTCTCCCGACCACAGTGCTCACGCTTGCACCAACGCCTTGGCCGTCCGGGCAGCGTTGTCTGCCGTCACCACGACTGCGTACCGCTCCGGCGTACCAGGACGGTTGCCGTAGACAACCTCGGTGAACGCCAGCGCCGCGGGCTGCAACGGGTCTCGCAGGGACGGTACGGCGCGGCCGGCGTCGGCCACCACCTCGTACGCCGTCCGGCCCGCCCGCTCGTCCAGGATGGTCCGCTCGGTCAGTTCAGCCACACAGGCGCGGAACCGGCTGCGAACGGCGAGCGCGTAGTCCCCGCTAGCAGCCTCCTGCTCGGCCTGCGCCCGGTACTCCGCCGCACTGCGCGGCCTGGCCGTGTCGAAGACCGCCTGGCCCTTCACCCGGTAAATGGTCCGCAGCACACCGGCCCGCCAGAGCACGACGATCGCGATCAGGATGATCAGCCCGATCAGCATGAACAGACCGGCGTGACCGCCCGGAGACGTCCCGGACAGGCTGTCCATCAGTTCGGCGATCCACTCGATCACCTTGCCGAACGCCCGCTCGATCAGCGAGCCGCCGGACTGCCGGTACGCCGACTTGGACAGCTCCTCGGCCGCCTCGGCGGCGGCCTGGTCCCGGCCGATGTCGATCGGGGGCTCCAGGATGATCACGGCGTACCTCCAGGTCCCTGAACCGGGCGCAGCACCGGCCGCATCCACAGGTCGAGGCCCTCTCGCCGGACCCGGAGGTCCAGGTAGATCAGGGCCTGGACGGCGGACATGAAGGCCAGGCTGGCGATCAGCGTCATCGCGGTCGCCAGTCCGGCGGCCACGCCGAGCACGATCGCGGCGATCGTCGCACTGCTGCTCTCACTGCCGTCGGCCCAGGAGCCGACCGTCATCACCAGCGTGGTGACCCCGAACTGCAGCGCGTAGCTGACGATGTTGACCACCAGCCCGCCGAACAGCAGGATGCCGAACACCCGCCAGAACTTGCCCCTCACCAGCTGCCAGGACCGCTTCAACGCACCCCAGACGCCCACCCGGCTGGGGATGTGGAGCCCGATGTCCGGCGCGTGCCGGCCCTCCATCAGTACGACGGTCCCGGCCAGCACCAGCCGGATGCCGAAGATCACCACCAGCACCCCGCCGAGCAGCATCATCACGATCGCCACCGCACCGGCCACGTCGGACGACACCGCGGACTCGGCTCCGGAGCCGACGCCGACCACCGCCAAGCCCCAGCCACCGATCAGCATGATGAACGACAGCGACTGCACCAGTCCGACCGCGGCCAGTGCAGGCAGCGCGGGCCGGACCAGCCGCAGCAGCTCCATCGGCCCGACTCGATGCGCCAGCTGGCTCCGCACGGCGGCCAGCGCGATGATGCCGGCCAGCATGCTCGACACGACGGTGAACAGCACCAGCTGGACGCCGTACGTGAGCAGCAGCGCCGCACCGGCCTGCTGGAACGGGTCTTCGGCCCCGAAGAACCCACTGATCCCGCCCGGTACGGCGACCTCGGTCAGCACGGCCTGGACCGCCAGCAGGGCGATGGCGGCCAGCACCGGGAGGCCCAGCATGATCGTCTTGTTGTCGGAGATGGTCCGGGCGGCGTTGTCGAGCAGGTCGGCGGGCAGCCACGGCCGCAGCGGCTCCGCCGCCGGGTCCTCGTGCAGGCTGATGTCCGTCACCCGTCACCTCCCTCCGTCGAACCGCGGGCCGGGCTGAACCGTGTAGTCCATAAGTTGTCCCGGGCCAGGGCTGTGCACCATGATCACAGCCCAACTCGGGGTCATTCGGCGATCCGGCGTGTGCACTACCCGGGGAATGGGACACTATCCGTAGTGCGTACGGTCAGCATCCGCTGGGCGCACAACGATCGGACGGCAAGGAGCTGGGCGTGGCAGACGGTAACCGGACGATGCGGGGTCGCATCCTCATCGTCGACGACGACACGGCGTTGTCGGAGATGCTCAGCATCGTGCTGCGCAACGAGGGCTACGACACCTATCTGTGCGCGACCGGTGACAAAGCGGTACCGGCGTTCCGTGAGTTCAAGCCGGACCTGCTGCTGCTCGACCTGATGCTGCCCGGGATGGACGGGATCGACGTCTGCCGGGCGATCCGGGCCGAGTCCGGCGTGCCGATCGTGATGCTGACCGCGAAGAGCGACACCGTGGACGTGGTGCTGGGCCTGGAGTCCGGCGCCGACGACTACGTGGTGAAGCCGTTCAAGCCGAAGGAGCTGGTGGCCCGGATCCGGGCCCGGCTGCGCCGGATGGACGAGCCCGGTCCGGAGTCGCTGACCATCGGCGACCTGACCATCGACGTGGCCGGGCACTCGGTGAAGCGGGCCGGTGAGACGATCCAGCTGACCCCGCTGGAGTTCGACCTGCTGGTCTGCCTGGCCTCCAAGCCCTGGCAGGTGTTCACCCGCGAGGTGCTACTGGAGCAGGTCTGGGGCTACCGGCACGCGGCCGACACCCGGCTGGTCAACGTGCACGTCCAGCGGCTGCGCTCCAAGATCGAGAAGGACCCCGAGCACCCCGAGATCGTGGTCACGGTCCGCGGTGTCGGCTACAAGGCGGGTGCGGACTGATCGAGTACGGACGCGACCAAGAGTCGCAGGCGGCCGCCGACGCCCCGGCCGCCGCGGCCGGTCCGGAGCAGCAGCAACCGGCACCGGTCGAGCAGGAGACGGCGGAGACCCGCGGGACGGAGCTCGAGCTCACCGCCGCCGTGGCCGACTGGCCTGCCTACCCGCAGCCGCTGTGGCGCACGCACCCGAAGCACTGGCCGGACATCTGGCGCCGGTCCATCCAGGCCCGGATCGTCACCGGCACCCTGCTGATGTCGACCGTCGTGCTGCTCCTGGTCGGCTGGGTGATGATGAGCCAGGTCACCGACGGCGTGCTCGAGTCCCGCCGGACGAGTGCCCAGGCGGAGGCGATCGCGCAGCTCGCCTCCCTGTCCAACACGATCGACGCGGCCGACCCGAACACGATCAACCAGCAGCTGTCCGAGCTGGTCCTCGGCACCAACCGCCCGGGTCTGTACGACGTCCTGCTGGTGCCGGGCGACTCGTCCTCGACCAACGCGATCCGCTACACCGGCCTCGTCGACAGCGACTCGATCCCGGCCGAGCTGGCGTCCTCGGTGATGAGCGACGACACCAAGCTCTGGGACACCTACACCGTCATCAACTACCGCGACGGGCCCAGCGTGCCCGGCCTGGTGATCGGGTCCCAGCTCCGGGTCCCGACCGCGCCGACCGAGCGGTACGCGGTCTACTTCCTCTTCCCGCTCACCCCGCAGCAGGAGACGCTCGACGTGGTCCAGCGCGCCCTGGTGACGGCCGGCCTGCTGCTGGTCGTCCTGCTCGGCGCGGTCGCCTGGCTGGTCACCCGCCAGGTGGTCACCCCGGTCCGGATGGCGCGGCGGATCGCGGAGCGGCTCGCGGCCGGCAAGCTCGAGGAGCGGATGCAGGTCCGCGGCACCGACGACCTGGCCCGGCTGGCGGTCTCCTTCAACAAGATGGCCGGCAACCTGCAACGGCAGATCCGCCGGCTCGAGGAGCTGTCCCGGCTGCAGCGCCGGTTCGTCTCCGACGTCTCGCACGAGCTGCGCACGCCGCTGACCACGGTCCGGATGGCCGCCGACCTGCTGCACGAGAGCCGGGACCAGTTCGACCCGATCAGCCGGCGCTCGGTCGAGCTGCTGCAGAACGAGCTCAACCGGTTCGAGGAACTGCTCGCCGACCTGCTCGAGATCAGCCGGTTCGACGCCGGCGCGGCCGCCCTCGACCTGGAGGACGTGGACCTGCGCGACATCGTCAACCGGGTGCTGGAGAACCACGAGACCCTGCTGCAGCGCAAGGGCTGCGAGGTCCAGCTGGACATGCCGGAGCCGTGCCGGGCGCAGGTCGACTCGCGCCGGATCGAGCGGATCCTGCGCAACCTGATCGGCAACGCGATCGAGCACAGCGAGGGTCTGCCGATCCGGATCAGCACGGCGTACGACGACGACGCGGCCGCCGTCGCGGTCCGCGACCACGGCGTCGGCTTCCGGGCCGAGGAGGCCGAGATGGTGTTCAGCCGGTTCTGGCGGGCCGACCCGGCCCGGGCCCGGACCACCGGCGGCACCGGGCTCGGCCTGTCCATCGCGCTGGAGGACGCCCGGCTGCACGGCGGCCGGCTGGACGCCTGGGGCTCGCCCGGCGACGGCGCCTACTTCCGGCTGACGCTGCCCCGGCGGCCGGACGTCACGCTGTCCGGATCGCCGCTGCCGGCCCGCCCGGCCGACGCGAGCCGGGTGGTGACGGAGAAGTCTCTCGTCGACGTCGGAGCGCCGTACCAGAAGCTGACCGGTGGTGAGGAGCGGTGAAGCGGAAGCTGCTTGCGGCAGTCCTGGCGGTCCTGCTGCTGGTCACCGGCTGCGCCACGGTGCCGACCAAGGGCACCATCCGCAACGCCGGCCGGGAGGGCCTGGCGCCGGACTTCGGCGGCGTCGGCGTCGAGGCCAAGCCGCCGCGGGCGGATGCCCAGCCGCTGCAGCTGGTGAACGGCTTCCTGGAGGCGATGTCGGACTCCCGGGCCTTCGACGTGGCCCGGCAGTACCTGACCCCGGAGGCGGCGGCCGCCTGGAAGCCGGAGTCGCAGACGGTGGTGTACCAGCAGGCGCGGGACGCGGTCACCAGCGGCGTGCGCACCGACCAGGTCCGGTTGCGGGCCGACATGATCGCCACCATCGACGATCGAGGCTCCTGGACCCCGGCGAAGGTCGGCGCCCCGGTCGACTTCACCTTCAAACTGGTCAAGGTGGAGGGCCAGTGGCGGGTCGCGACGCCGCCGCCGGGCGTGTACCTGAGCAGCAACCAGCTCGACCCGAAGCTTGCCCCGCGCAACCTCTACTTCTTCAACCCGGGCAAGGACATGCTCGTCCCCGACCCGGTCTACCTGCCGGTGAACCTGTCGGCCGGGCAGGGCGCCACCCAGCTGATCCAGGAGCTGCTCAAGGGCCCGACCAAACGGCTCGGCAACGGCGCCATCTCGCTGGCTCCGCCGGGGACCGCGGTCCAGGTCTCCGTGCCGGTCGAGTTCGGCGTCGCGACGGTGGCCCTGAACGAGGCGGCCGCCCCACTGCGGGACACGGACCGGCGACTGCTCGCGGCCCAGATCGTCTGGACCCTCAACCAGGTCAACCTGCGGGTCAAGATCACGGTCAACGGCGCGCCGCTGCTGCCCGACGAGCCGGACGTGCTGCCGTTCTCCAACTTCGGAAACTATGACCCGCAGGTGCCCGACGGCGCGATGACCGAGCTGTACGGCGTCCGCTCCGGCCGGATCCAGCGGATCGAGGGCCTGGACGGGGCGTCCGACATCGCCGCCCGGCCGCTGAACGGCAGCAAGCTGTACGACTACCAGGCCGAGTCGTTCGCGGTGAGCCTACGCGGGGACTCCGGCGCGATCGTGACCACCGAGCACGGCGACAAGGTGGTGGCGTACGCCCGGCTGGAGAGCACCGAGAACGACAAGACCGACCAGGTCCGGAAGATCCAGACCCAGGGCCGGGTGCTGCGGCCCAGCTTCGACAACCAGGACAACCTCTGGATCCTCGACCGCGCCGACGGAGTGCCGCGGCTGCGGGTCCGCAACCGCGACGGCTCCGCGATCGCCGACGTGGCCACCAGCTTCCACGGTGACGCCCCGGTGGCGCTGCGGATGGCTCCGGACGGCGTCCGGGCGCTGCTGGTGATGCGGTCCAAGACCACCGGCGAGAACTACGTGCAGACCGGGACGATCCAGACCGCCAGCGGCGGCAAGCTCGTCCTCGGGCAGCTCCGCCAGCTTCAGCTGCCGCTCACCGCCATCACCGACGCGGCCTGGAACAAGCTCGGCATCCTGGTCGCCGGTACGTCACCCGACGTCGGCAACATCCGGCAGCCCTGGCTGGTGAACACCGACGGTTCCGGCCGGCAGTTGCTGCCCGGTGCGTCGTCCGGGTTCGAGACCGCGCTGCTCGCGTCGAACCTGAACAAGGACACGCTGCCGGTGGTCGAGGACGTCAAGGGCAACCTGCACTGGCAGACCCGCGACCTCACCTGGGTCGACATGGACAACGATGCCAACGCGGCCCCGATCGTGCCGACCTACCCGGGCTGAGTTGTCCACAGGCCCGGCCTGACCCGGTTGCGAGCGGGAGTGTCATCGCGGATCGTTGAGCGGTGCCGGTCCGGGACGCGTTCGTGGATCTCGTGCTGGGTGGGCGGTGCGCGGGCTGCGACCGGCCGGGCGTCACTCTGTGTGGTCGTTGCTGGGAGCTACTGAACTCGGTGACTCCGTTCCGTGCTTGGCCGGACCCGCCGCCGCCCGGACTGCCTCCACCCACCGCGAGTGCGCCGTACGCCGATGAGGTGCGCCGGCTGATCATTGCGCACAAGGAGGAGGCCCGGTACCAGCTGGCCCGGCCACTCGGGGCCGTGCTGGCGGCCGCCGTACGCGTTGCTCTCGGGGAGCGGCGGGCCGTCTGGTTGTGCCCGGTGCCGTCGGCCGGATCGACGGTCCGGCAGCGTGGCCACGACCCGCTGCGCCGGATCACCCGCGCCGCCGCGCGATCCCTGCGGCGGCAGGGAATCGACGCCCGGCCGGCCGCCGCGCTGACCGTCGTACGGCGTCCCGACGACCAGGCCGGGTTGTCCGCGGAACGCCGTACCGCCAACCTGGACGGGGCTTTCGCGGCTCGTTCGCGCTGGGCTGAAACACTGACGGATCAGCCGGTCCTGCTGGTCGACGACGTGATCACCACCGGTTCCACGCTCGCCGAGGCGGGCCGGGCCTTGGAATCCACCGGAATCCCGGTGCTCGGCTGCGCGGTGCTGGCCGCGACCCGCCGGCGCCGGCCGTCTGGTTCATGAGAACTTCCCTACCGGTTTTCGCCGAAGCCGACTAGCGTTGGCCTATGACACCCGCTAGGGACTGTCGGGCAGGGATGTGGTGCAGGGCCGGATCAGCCGGAATCCTCACCGCGGAGTCCGACCGGTCCGCTCGCGGGTGTTCTCGTTTCGGGCGCCCCAACCGCAACCGACACAAGGCAAACGGGGGTCCGGAGACGTAACAAGAAGTCGCCGATCGATGGAGGTTTCCGTGGACGTCGTTGTCAAGGGTCATCACTGCGAGGTCAGTGACCGCTTCCGGCAGTACGTCGAGGAAAAACTCGAACGGATCGAGAAGGTCGATCACCGGGTACTGCGGTGCGAGGTAGAAGTCAGCCAGGAGAAGAACCCGCGACAGCACGATCGGGCGATGCGTGTCGAGCTCACCATGTACACGAAGGGACCGGTGGTCCGCGCCGAAGCGACCGGCGAGACCAAGCAGGCGGCGTTCGACGTCTGCCTCGACCGGCTGCGGGCGCAGGTCCGCAAGGCGGCCGACCGCCGCCGGGTGCACCGTGGTGAGCGGACGCCGGAGGGCCTTCGGCACGTG
This sequence comes from Kribbella sp. NPDC002412, assembly GCF_053592935.1. Lineage (NCBI taxonomy): Bacteria > Bacillati > Actinomycetota > Actinomycetes > Propionibacteriales > Kribbellaceae > Kribbella > Kribbella sp. NPDC002412. Next base: position 79,076 of record NZ_JBSFBL010000021.1, on the reverse strand, counting down.
AACGCGAAGCAACCACTCAATGACACAGCTCCAGTGGAGGAACCAGCCGCCGAGGACGAGGTGGCGACGTACAAGTTCGGATCGCTCACGGTCACCGGTGACGGTCCGCTGGTGATGCGCGAGAAGACCCACACCGCCAAGCCGATGTCCCTGGACCAGGCGCTCTACGAGCTCGAACTGGTCGGGCACGACTTCTACCTCTTCGTCGACGCCGACGAGAACCAGCCCAGCGTCGTGTACCGCCGCCGCGGCTACGACTACGGCGTCATCCGTCTGGCCGTCTGAGGCCGAGCGCACGCGGGAGGAGCACAACAAGAGGGGCCGGGCAGCTGCCCGGCCCCTCATCCTTCCCCTGTGAAGGTCTCCGCAGCGCGAGCCTGCGCTGAGGCCCGCTAGCTGTCGATCTGGGCCTGGAGGGCGGCCGCGTAGGTGGCTACCTCCGCGTAAACGCCCGGGTTGCCGGCGTCGGCGCAGCCCACGCCCCAGGAGACGACGCCGAAGAGCCGGCCGTTGAGGACCAGCGGGCCGCCGGAGTCACCCTGGCAGGAGTCCTTGCCGCCTTCCTCGAACCCGGCGCAGATCTCGCCGTCCGCGGTGTACCCCTCGCTCGCGTACGCCTTCTCGCAGTACGCGTCACCCAGCACCGGCACGTCGACCGTCTGGAAGGTGTCCGCCGGCCCGGTGCCCTCGGTCTCGCCCCAGCCGTACACGACCGACGCCGCACCCGCCGCGTCCGCCGCCTTGTCCGTCTCCAGCGCCAGCGTCGGCACACCGTCGAACGGCGTGGCCAGCGTCATCACCGCGACGTCGTGACCAGGCTCCTTGCCGTAGGCCGGATCCACCCAGATGCTGCTGATCTTGGACTCCTTGCCACCGGACTCGGTCAGCACGTCCCGGCCCTGGATCGCCGTGTAGGTGCTCGCCGCCTCCTGCGCGCAGTGCGCGGCGGTGACGATCTTGTTCGCGGCGACCAGCGTCGACCCGCACCACTGGCCGCTCGGCGACGGCGAGCCGCTGTTGTTGAGGGCAATCGCCCAGGGCGTGTCCGCGGTCTTGGCGACCGTGCCGCCGACGATCCGGGTCTTCGGCCCGTCCGGCGACTGCGCGGCCGACGCGGAGCCGGCTACGGCCACCGCACCGAGGGACGCCACGGCCAGCACACCGGCCGCCAGGGCGGCTCGGACCAACTGCACTCTTCCTGTCATGCCTCACTCCAGGTTGATAGGGGCCACGCGGGCGGCGTGGCCTCCATGGAGCGTCTCCCGAACACCGTCCGTAGCGCACCTCCCACTTGCGGTAACTCCCGAGTTATGGCCGCCGGCCGGTTCCCCGCGCCGGCCGGCGGGCCCGGTCACAGCCCCATCGCCTTGCCGTCGAGCACCTGACTCTTCGCCGGAGCCTTCGGCGTGGGCGCCTTGCCGTAGGCGCTGAAGCTGAACCGGTTCTTGCCCTCGGTCATCCGGATGACCTGGGCGGTCTCGGTGTCGATCCACAGCGCGGCGCCGTCGTCGGTGAGCCCGACGCACCGGACGCCGTCGATCATCCGCGCCGCGACCTTGCGTGGCGGGGCGGCCGTGGCCGTGTCGTCCTCGCCGAAGACGGTCGTGAAGAACCGGCCGGGGGTGACCAGGTCGACCATGTCCTGGGTGTCCTTGTCGACCTTCGACAGCTTGATCCACTTGTTCTTCAGCAGTCTGACGGTCTGCGCGGTCTCGGCCGGGCTGCTCTTCTCGGCCTTCGCCTGTGCGCGGATCGCCGACTCGGACAACTGCAGGTAGACGGTCTTGCCGATCGCACGGACCGTGTACGACGCGCCCGCGACGGTGAAGGTGCCCTCACCGCCGCCCTTGGTCAGGACGATGTCGAAGGTCATCGGGCCGCCGGTGTCGTCGATGGTGCCGCGCATCCGCAAGTTGGTCGCCGCCAGCGACGCCGCCCGGGTCTTCTGCATGATCGTCCGGACCGGCAGGTTCTCCAGCCCCGCCGCCGACGGCGACGCGACCGGGCTGCTGGGAGGCGCTGTCGCCGGGGTGGTGACGGCCGGCTTGTTCTCGCCGGCGGTGCCGGCGTCTGGGCCGCAACTGGTCGTGACCAGCGCGATCGTGGCGACCGCCGCGGCGGTGCGGATCCAGGGGAAGGACATGTCTCGGACTCACCTTTCGGTACGCCGGCCGAGCGGCCGGTGCTCGTTCTCGTGTCGCCTAAGAGCTTGTGTCCGCGCACTGCCTTCTCGCCGCCGTTCGACTGCGCGCGACTGCCGTCCGCCTGCCGGCCCGCTGCCGACCCGCTGCCGAGGCTTCTGCCATGGTCGGCTGCGGGGGCGCCGGAACGGCCCGGGTCCCTGGATAGACTGCCGTCGGGCTGAGGGCAGTTCGGTCCAGCGGATCGGGAGGGTGCTGACCAGTGCCAGGGGCGGTCGACGACTCTGTCCGGTTCTCCCTGCTCGGACCGGTGCGAGCCCATCGTGGGTCGCGCGAGCTGGATCTCGGTCCGGCCAAGCAGCGCGCCGTCCTGGCGAGTCTCCTGCTCGCCGCCAACCGGCCGGTCCCGCCGAGCCGGATCATCGACGCCGTCTGGGGCGACGACCCGCCGGAGAACGGCCCGAACGTCGTACAGAAGTACGTCGCCGGCCTGCGCCGGGTGCTGGAGCCGGAGCGGGCACCGAGATCGTCCGGCCGGCTGCTGACCCTGACCGAGGGCGGCTACCGACTCGCCGTCGCCCCTGGCGAGTCCGACGTCGACCTGTTCGGCGAGCACGTCCGCACAGCTGGCCGGCTGCGTGCCGAGGGTCGGCTGGCAGAGGCCGCCACGGAGCTCCGGACGGCACTGTCGCTGTGGCAGGCGGAGCCGCTGGCCGGCCTGACCGGCGCGTACTTCGAGGCCACCCGCGCCCGGCTCGCCGACGACCGCGCCGCCGCTGTCGAGGAGTGGGCCGAGGTGGAGCTCGACCAGGGCCACCAGCAGAGCCTGCTGCCGGAACTGTCCCGCTTGGTTGCCGAGTTCCCGCTGCGCGAGCGACTGCGCGGGGTGCAGATGCTTGCGCTGTACCGCGCCGGCCGCCAGGCCGACGCCCTGGCCGCCTACCGCGAGATTCGCACCCTGTTGGTCTCCACGTACGGCGTGGACCCGAGCCGCCACCTCCAAGATCTCCACCAGCGGATCCTTCAGGACGATCCCACCCTCACCCCCACGCCCGCCGCCTCCGCTCCACCCGGAGCGACTCCCGCGGCACCGGCGCCCGCGGCCCCGGCTCCCTCTGCCATACCTACGCCACCCCCGGCCACGCCTACGCCGTGGCCGCACGTTCCCGCCGCGCCATTCGTTCCGCCGGCGGCGCACAGTGAGCGGTTGCGGTTGCGGGACTGGGTGCTGAAGTTCGTGGTCGCGGCGGTCCCGGTGCTGTCGGTCGGGCTCCTGGGCGGTCCGGCGATGGGTGTCGTGGCGGTCCGCCGACGCAGTACCCGCCTCGGGCTGGCTGCCGCGGGGTATCTGGGCGCGACGATCGCGGGCGCCGTGATGGTCGACTCGAGCAGCGACGAGATCACCAGCACCAAGGACGGTCTCGGCGTCACGCTGGTGATCGCCTCAGCACTGGTCTGCGCCGTGCACCTGGCGGTGATCGTGCCGAGGCAGACCCGGCAGGCGCCGGGGCCGGAGACGCGCCGGCAGTACGGGCGTCAACTCGCGGCCGAGCATCCGTTGATCGCCCGCCAGCTCGGGATCGGGCGCCCGGACCTGCCGAACCAGTTCGAGGACGGCGGGTTGATCGACATCAACGACGCGCCCGAGGCGGTCCTGCGGACGCTGCCCGGCGTCTCCGCCGAGCACGCCGCGCTGATCGCCGCCGATCGGACCCACCGCGGTCCGTTCCGCTCCCTGGAGGATCTGGCCGCGCGCGGTCTGTTCCCCTGGCCGATCCCGCCGCAGGTGGCCGAGGTCGTGCTGATCATCCGGGTCCAGGACACCGTCGACGGGGACCGGCGGTAATTGTCGGTGGGCCCCGGCAGAATCGCTGCTGTGACTAGCCAGGTGTTGTCGACGGCTCAGGCCAGGCGGGTGGCGCTGGCGGCTCAGGGCTTCTTGGACCCGCGGCCGAAGGGCGTGCCGGACATGCGGGCGCTGTCCCGCGTGCTCGGCCGGATCGGGCTGATCCAGATCGACTCGGTCAACGTCGTGAGCCGCGCGCAGTACCTCCCGCTCTACTCCCGCCTCGGGCCGTACCCGCGCGACCTGCTCGACCGTGCCGCCGGCAAGGCGCCTCGCCGCCTGGTGGAGTACTGGGCGCACGAGGCCTCGCTGCTCCCGGTCGAGACCCACCCGCTGATGCGCTGGCGGATGGCCCGCGCGACGACCGAGGCCTGGGGTGGGCCGCGATCGATCGCGCAGGAGCGACCGGACCTGATCAAGCAGGTGCTGGCCGACGTCCGCGAGCACGGCCCGCTGACCGCGCGCGAGATCGACGACGACGTCGAGCGGTCGAAGGAGAACTGGGGGTGGAACTGGTCCGACGTGAAGCGGGCCCTGGAGTTCCTCTTCTTCGCCGGCGAGATCACGGTCGCCCGGCGCAACCAGCAGTTCGAGCGGATGTACGACGTACCCGAGCGGGTGCTGCCGAGCGCCGTGCTGGACACCCCGACGCCGTCGCTCGACGAGGCGCACCGTGGACTGGTCTCGATCGCGGCGCGGGCGCACGGGGTGTCGACCGCGCAGTGCCTGAAGGACTACTTCCGGACGGCGCCCGGGCCGACCGCGCAGGCGATCCAGGAGCTCGTCGAGGAAGGTGAGCTGCTCCCGGTCCAGATCGACGGCTGGAAGCGGCAGGCGTACCTGCATCGGGACGCGCGGCTGCCGCGGCGGGTGAACGCGCGGGCGCTCGTCAGCCCGTTCGACTCGCTGGTGTTCGAGCGGACCCGGACCGAGGTGCTGTTCGACTTCCGCTACCGGATCGAGATCTACGTGCCCGCCGAGAAGCGCATCTACGGGTACTACGTGCTGCCCTTCCTGCTCGGGGACCGGCTGGTCGCGCGCGTGGACCTCAAGTCGGACCGGGCCGCGGGGGTGCTGCTGGTCCAGTCGGCGCACGCCGAGCCGAAGGCGCCGGTGGAGACCGCGGACGAGCTGGCCGCCGAGCTGGTCCAGCTGGCCGGGTTCCTTGGGCTCGACCAGGTCAAGGTGGCCGGGGGCGGTGACCTGTCGCCAGCGCTGAGTGACGCCCTGACCGGGGCGGTGGGGCGGGGAAGGAGTTAGCACTGCGAGGATACTGACGCTCGGCCGGGAACTTTCCGGCCTGGCCGAGCGTGGGTCGGTTGGGCCCCGAGGCACGCTGCGGGCGTGGCTTGGCACACCCGGCCCCGTACGATGGGGGACGCACGCCCTTCCCGTTGGGTCGGCCGTGCCCTGTCGGCGTCGGCCGCAACCAGGCTTCAGCAGCAAGGAGAGAACTCCCCACCATGAAGGTGATCGACAAGGTCCTGCGGATCGGCGAGGGCAAGATCCTGCGTCAGCTCCAGGGCATCGCGAAGATGGTCAACTCGATCGAGGACGACTTCGTCGGGATGTCCGACGAGGAGCTCCGCGGTCAGACCGCGGAGTTCAAGCAGCGGCACGAGAACGGGGAGTCGCTCGACGCGCTGCTGCCGGAGGCGTTCGCGGTCGTCCGGGAGGCGGCCAAGCGGACCCTGCACCAGCGGCACTACGACGTCCAGATCATGGGCGGCGCCGCGCTGCACCTGGGCAACATCGCCGAGATGAAGACCGGTGAGGGCAAGACGCTGGTCGGCACGCTGCCGACGTACCTGAACGCCCTGTCCGGCAAGGGCGTGCACGTGGTCACGGTGAACGACTACCTGGCCAAGTACCAGGCCGAGTGGATGGGCCGGGTGTACCACTTCCTCGGCCTCGACTACGGCGTGATCCTGCCGCAGATGACGCCGGCCGAGCGCCGGGTCGCCTACAGCAAGGACATCACCTACGGCACCAACAACGAGTTCGGCTTCGACTACCTGCGCGACAACATGGCGCAGAGCATCGAGGACTGCGTCCAGCGCGAGCACAACTACGCGATCGTGGACGAGGTGGACTCGATCCTGGTCGACGAGGCCCGGACCCCGCTGATCATCTCCGGCCCGGCCGAGGACTCGCAGCGCTGGTACGTCGAGATGGCCCGGATCGCCGCCACGCTGAAGCCCCGGATCGCCGACGACAAGGTGCCGGAGGAGCAGCGGCCGGTCGCCGACTACGAGGTGGACGAGAAGAAGCGCACCGTCGCGATCCTCGAGCGCGGCATCGAGAAGGTCGAGGACCGGCTCGGCATCGACAACCTGTACGAGTCGGCCAACACCCCGCTGATCAGCTACCTGAACAACGCGCTGAAGGCCAAGGACCTGTTCCGCCGCGACAAGGACTACGTGGTCGTCGACAACGAGGTGCTGATCGTCGACGAGCACACCGGCCGGACGCTGCACGGCCGCCGCTACAACGAGGGACTCCACCAGGCGATCGAGGCCAAGGAAGGCGTCGAGATCAAGGAGGAGTACCAGACGCTGGCGACGATCACGCTGCAGAACTACTTCCGCCTCTACGACAAGCTGGCCGGCATGACCGGTACAGCGATGACCGAGGCCGCGGAGTTCTCCAAGATCTACAACCTCGGCGTGGTGCCGATCCCGACCAACAAGCCGATGATCCGCTCCGACGAGCGGGACCTGATCTTCCGCACCGAGGACGCCAAGTTCGACGCGGTGGTCAAGGACATCGTCGAGGTGCACAAGACCGGCCAGCCGATCCTGGTCGGCACCACCAGCGTGGAGAAGTCCGAGCGGCTGTCCGCCCAGCTCCGCAAGGAGAACATCGCGCACGAGGTGCTGAACGCGAAGCAGCACGCGCGGGAGGCGGCCATCGTCGCCGAGGCCGGCCGCAAGGGCGCGGTCACGGTGGCCACCAACATGGCCGGCCGTGGTACCGACATCATCCTCGGCGGCAACCCCGAGTTCCTGGCCGACAAGGAGCTGCGCGCCCGCGGCATCGACCCGGCCGAGTCGGTGGAGGAGTACGAGGCGGAGTACCCGACGGTCCTCGAGCAGTTCGAGAAGCAGGTCAAGGACGAGCAGGAAGAGGTCCGCGAGGCCGGCGGCCTGTACGTGCTCGGCACCGAGCGGCACGAGTCCCGCCGGATCGACAACCAGCTGCGCGGCCGGTCCGGCCGTCAGGGCGACCCGGGCAAGTCCCGGTTCTACCTGTCGCTGGAGGACGACCTGATGCGGCTGTTCAAGCGCGAGATGGTCGACTGGGCGATGTCGCGCAACAACGACGACAGCCAGCCGCTGGAGAACAAGGTCGTCACCAAGGCGATCGCGTCGGCGCAGTCCCAGGTCGAGGCGCAGAACTTCGAGACCCGGAAGAACATCCTCAAGTACGACGACGTGATGAACCGCCAGCGGCACGTCGTGTACGACGAGCGCCGCCGGGTGCTCGAGGGCGCGGACCTGCGCGACCAGGTGCAGGACATGCTCGAGGAGACCGTCACCGGCTACGTGCAGGGCGCGACCGCGGACGGGTTCGCCGAGGACTGGGACCTGGACGCGCTGTTCACCGCGATGCGGACGCTGTACTCGACCGAGCTGACCGAGGAGCAGCTGGTCGAGGAGGCCGGCGGTGACAAGGCCGGCCTGACCCAGGACTTCCTGATCGAGGCGTTCGTCGCCGACGCCAAGGCGGCGTACGACCGGCGGGAGGAGTCGCTGGGCACGGACGCGATGCGCGAGCTGGAGCGCCAGGTCGTGCTGAGCGTGCTGGACCGCAAGTGGCGCGAGCACCTGTACGAGATGGACTACCTGCGCGAGGGCATCGGCCTGCGCGCGATGGCGCAGCGCGACCCGCTGGTCGAGTACCAGCGCGAGGGCTACGACATGTTCGCCGCGATGATGGAGTCGATCAAGGAGGAGTCGGTCGCCTTCATCTTCAACGTCGAGGTCAACGTCGAGGCAATGCAGGCCGAGGCCGAGCTGGCCAACCAGGCCGCGGAGGCCGAGAGCCTCGAGGGCCGCCGGATCGAGGACATCCTCACCCCGGGCGCGCCGGTGGCGGAGTTCCCGGGCCGGGACCAGGTCGAGGAGCGGCCGCAGGACACGCCGCGTCCGCGCGACACCCCGCGGCTGCGCGCCAAGGGCCTGACCGGCGACAGCCGCCCGCAGCGGCTGTCCTACTCGGCGCCGACGATCGACGGTGACGAGGAGGTCGCGGTTCGCCAGGACGGCGCCGAAGAGGGCGGCCTGATGTACGCCGGCACTCCGCGCAACGTGGCCTGCCCGTGCGGCTCCGGCAAGAAGTACAAGCGCTGCCACGGCGACCCGCAGTCGGACGTCTACAAGTTCTGAGGCTGAGCCCACCATGTGGCTGACGGAGAGGTTCGGACTGTCCGTCCCACTGGTGGGCGCGCCGATGGCGAACGTGAGCGGCGGTCGGCTGACCGCCGCGATCTCGGCGGCCGGCGGGCTGGGGATGCTCGGCGCCGGGTCCGCGGTGAGCGCCGACTGGATCCGGACCGAGGGCGCGGTCGCCGCGGAGGGCGGGAAGCCGTACGGCGTCGGCCTGATGGCGTGGTCCGTCAAGGATCACCCGGAGCATCTCGACGCCGTGCTCGAGCTCAAGCCCGCCCTCGTGTCGCTCAGCTTCGGCGACTACGCGCCGTACGTCGGGGCGCTGCAGAAGGAAGGCATCGTCGTCGCGATGCAGGCCGGGACAGTGGCTGACGCGCGGGAGGCGATCGACGCGGGCGTGGACGCGATCGTCGCGCGAGGCGCCGAGGCAGGCGGTCATGGGCGCAACGCGGTCGCGACTCTCCCTTTGCTGCAAGCGATTCTGGACCTCACCGACCTTCCGGTGCTCGCGGCCGGCGGCATCTCCGGTCCGCGCGGGCTCGCCGCCGTACTGGCTGCTGGTGCGGCCGGCGGCTGGGTCGGTACGGCGTTCCTCACCTGCGCCGAGGCGTTGACGCCGGACTCGGTGCGGGCGCGGGTGATCGAGGCGGACGAGACCGACACGGTCTACGGCACGGTCTTCGACGCGGCCTCGCGGGCGGGGTGGCCGGACGAGTTCGGCGGCCGGGCGCTCCGGAACGCCTACTTCGACACGTGGGAAGGTCGCGAGGAGGAGCTCAAGGCCGACGACGCCGGCCACGACGACTATGTCACCGGGGTCCGCTCAGCCGACCCGGCTCGCACCTCCATCTACGCCGGACAAGGCGTCGGCGCGCTCACCGGCCAGACGACCGCCGCCGAGGTCGTCGCCACCTTCGCCGCCTACCGCACCCACCTCCAGGCCGCTCAGCAAGCCTGACGTAGGTACCCGGCCTCGTAGGGATCACAGAGGCTGAGGTCTTGACGCGCGGTGTTTTAACCGGTTTAGATGTCGTTTAAACCGGTTTAAACCGCGTCAAGCGAGGTGCGATGAGCAAGCAGCGGCCGACGATCGCCGATGTGGCGAGCCGGGCGGGTGTGTCCAAGGGTTCGGTGTCCTTCGCGCTGAACGGGCGGCCCGGGCTGGCCCAGGCGACCGTCGACAAGATCCTCGCCGCGGCCGACGAGCTGGGCTGGCGGCCGAGCAACCGGGCCCGGTCGCTGTCGGTCTCGAAGGCGTTCGCGCTCGGCCTGGTGATCACCCGGGACCCGGACGTGCTGTCCTCGGACCCGTTCTTCTCCGCCTTCATCGCCGGTGTCGAGAGTGTGCTGTCCACCCGCGGGCAGGCCCTGGTCCTGCAGGTCGTCACGGCCGGCGAGGAAGAGGAGGCCGGCTACCGGCGGCTGTCCAGGGACGGCCGCGTCGACGGCGTCTTCCTGTCCGACCTGCGGCACGACGACCCCCGGATCGACCTGCTGGTCGAGCTCGGGATGCCCGCCGTGACCCTGAACCGGCCGGACGGCACGTCGCCGTTCCCGGCCGTCATCCTGGACGACCGCCCGGGCACCCGCGCGGTCGTCGAGCACCTCGTCGAGCTCGGCCACACCCGGATCGCGCACGTCGGCGGCCCGCCCGCCTTCGTGCACGCGACCGCACGGTCGACGGCCTTCGTGGCGGCCCTGGCCGACGCCGGGCTGGAGCCGGTCGCGATCGAGATCGGTGACTTCACCGCCGCGGCCGGGATCGAGGCCACCCGGCGGCTGCTCGCGTTGCCCGAGCCGCCGACCGCGATCGTCTACGCCAACGACCGGATGGCGATCGCCGGCCTCGGCGCCGCCCAGGCGGCCGGGCTGACCGTCCCGGACGACCTGAGCATCGCCGGCTTCGACGACAGCGAACTGGCCGAGTACGTCCACCCCGGCCTGACCACCGTGCGCGCCGACCCGTTCCGCTTCGGCGAGGCGGCCGCCCAGACCCTCAACCAGGTCGTCGACGGCGACTCCGGCGTACCTGATGCCGAGCTGGCGCCCGCCGAGCTCGTCGTACGGCGTTCCACCGCCGCACCCCCCGCATAGCGCATCCCCTGCGCATTTGGAGGAACCATGAAGTTGCAAGCAGGACTGCTGGCCCTGGTACTGGCCGGCTCGCTCGCCGCGTGTGGCGACAGCGGTGACGGCGCTGGTGACGCCGACGCCGCGGCCAAGGCCACCGGCCCGATCACCATCTGGTACTCGAACAACAAGGAAGAAGTGGCCTGGGGCAAGCAGATGGTCGCGGCCTGGAACACCGCGCACCCGGACCAGAAGGTGACCGCGCAGGAGATCCCGACCGGGAAGAGCTCCGAGGAGGTCATCGGGGCCGCGATCACCGCCGGCAACGCGCCGTGCCTGATCTTCAACACCTCGCCGGCCTCGGTCTCGCAGTTCCAGAAGCAGGGCGGGCTGGTGGCGCTGGACACCTTCAGCGACGGCAAGTCGTACATCGAGGACCGCTCGGGTGACGTCGCCCAGCAGTACAAGTCGACCGACGGCAAGTACTACCAGCTGCCGTGGAAGTCGAACCCGGTGATGATGTTCTACAACAAGAAGGCGTTCGCCAAGGCCGGCATCGACACCGCGAAGCCGCCGCTGGCGACGTACGACGAGTTCCTCGACACCTCCCGGAAGCTGGTCGCGGCGAAGGCCGCGAAGTTCGCCATCTACCCGGCGCCGAGCAACGAGTTCTTCCAGTCCTGGTTCGACTTCTACCCGTTGTACGCGGCCGAGACCGGCGGCAAGCAGTTGGTGGAGGACGGAAAGGCGACGTTCAACTCCGAGGAGGGCAAGAAGGTCGCGCAGTTCTGGCGGACCATGTACGCCGACAAGCTGGCGTCGCAGGAGAAGTACACCGGTGACGCGTTCGTCGACGGCACCGCCGCGATGGCCGTGGTGGGTCCGTGGGCGATCGCGACGTACAAGGGCAAGGTCGACTGGGGCGTCGTACCGGTGCCGACCTCGGCCGGCAAGCCCGCGAACGAGATCCACACCTTCTCGGACGCGAAGAACGTCGCGATGTACTCGGCCTGCAAGAACCGCGGTACCGCGTGGGAGGTGCTGAAGTTCGCGACCAGCCAGGAGCAGGACGGCAAGTTCCTCGAGGCGACCGGTCAGATGCCGCTGCGCAAGGATGTGGCGTCGGCGTACGCGGACTACTTCGCCAAGAACCCGGACTACAAGACGTTCGCGGACCAGGCGGCCCGCACCGTCGAGGTGCCGAACGTGCCGAACTCGATCACCATCTGGCAGACCTTCCGGGACGCCTACTCCAAGTCGGTCATCTTCGGCCAGGAGGACCCGGGCGCGGCGCTGGACGGCGCGGCGCAGAAGGTCGATCAGCTCGCCGCGCAGTCATGACCCGACTGGCCTCGACCGGCGCCCGGCGGCGGCACGGCGTCCTCGGCCGGATTCTCGGTGAGCATCCGGCCGGGACCGCCTTCGTCACACCGTACGTGGTGTTCCTGGCGGCCGTGTTCGCCTACCCGCTCTGCTTCGCCGTCTACATGTCGTTCCACGACTACTTCTTCACCGCGCCCGGCGCGATCGTGGAACGGCCGTTCGTGGGACTCGACAACTTCGTCACGGTGCTGTCGGATCCCGCGGTACGGCGGTCGTTCTTCAACGTGGCCGTCTTCCTGGTGATCAACGTGCCGCTGACGGTCGTGCTGGCGCTCGGACTGGCGACCGCGCTGAACGGCGCGATCCGGTGGCGGACGTTCTTCCGGGTCTCGTACTACGTGCCGTACGTGACGGCGAGCGTCGCGGTGGTCGGGGTCTGGCTGTTCCTGTTCAACTCGAACGGGCTGGTGAACTCGATCCTCGGCCCGCTCGCGCCGGACCCGTCCTGGCTGGTGAACTCGGCGCTGGCGATGCCCACCATCGCGATCTACGTGACCTGGAAACAGCTCGGGTTCTTCATCCTGCTGTACCTGGCGGCACTGCAGAACGTGTCGAAGGACCTGTACGAGGCGGCGTCGATGGACGGCGCCGGCCGGTGGAAGTCGTTCCTGAACGTGACCGTGCCCGGCGTGCGGCCGGCCACCACCCTCGTCGTACTGCTGGCGACGGTGACCGGGGCGAACCTGTTCACCGAGCCGTACCTGCTGACCGGCGGTGGCGGTCCGGACGGGGCGTCGGCGTCACCGGTGCTGGTGATGTACCAGAAGGGCATCGAGCAGGGGAACCCGGACATCGGCGCGGCGATCGGCGTGCTGCTGGTGATCGGTGTGCTGATCCTGGCGCTCGTCGAACGACGCTTCGTGGGGAGGGAGGACTGATGCGGCTGCGGTTCGTCGCGCTGCTCGCCGGCGCGTTCGTGTTCCTGTTCCCCTTCTACTACATGCTGGTCGGGTCGCTGCAGGCCGAGCCGGATCCCTCGGTCGGCGGGGCGTTCCCGTCGCCGGGGAACCTGACCGGAAACAACTACGTGGAGATCGACAACGCGATCAACCTCGGCCGGTCGCTGATCAACTCCGGCATCTTCACCGGTGGGGTCATCTTCGGGACGCTGGTGTTCGGCGTGCTCGCCGGGTACGCGCTGGCGCGGTTGAAGTTCCGCGGTCGTGGGCTGGTGTTCAACCTGATGCTGCTGGTCCAGGTGGTGCCGTTCCAGCTGCTGACGATCCCGCTGTACGTGCTGATCGTGCGCAGCTACGGGCTGGCCGACTCCTACCTCGGGATGATCCTGCCGTTCGCGATCAACTCGACCGCGGTGTTCGTCTTCCGGCAGTACTTCCTGCAGTTGCCGCAGGAGCTGTTCGACGCGGCCCGGATCGACGGCGCCGGCGAGCTGGGCATCCTGTGGCGGGTGGCCATCCCGCTGGTGAAGCCCGCTCTGCTGACCGGCGTGCTGCTGACCTTCATCGGGCCGTGGAACGAGTTCCTCTGGCCGTTCCTGATCACCAAGCAGCAGGACCTGCAACCGCTTGCTGTCTCGCTGTCGAACTACCTGACCACGGTGTCGGCCCGGGCCGCGAACCCGTTCGGCGCGGTCCTGGCCGGCGCCTGCGTCCTCGCCGCGCCCGCGGTGACGTTGTTCCTGATCTTCCAGCGCCACTTCATCTCCCAGGGCATCGAGTCCGGGTTGAAGGGCTGACGGCTGACCATCCGAGAAAGGCAGTGCTGCTGTGACTGTTCCCTACACCCTTACCCGTGTCGGCCTGCTGATGACGCCCGAGCCCGGCAACGAGCTCGAGGCCGAAGGGGTGCTGAACCCGGCCACCGGCCACACCCCGGACGGCAAGCTGTACCTGCTGCCGCGACTGGTTGCTCCGGGCAACGTGTCCCGGGTCGGCCTGGCCGAGGTCGAGCTGGCCGACGGCGTCCCGGCCGGCGTCCGGCGCGAAGGCGTCGTACTGGCTCCCGACGAGGGCTGGGAGCGCGGCCTGAACAACGCCGGCGTCGAGGACCCGCGGGTGACCTGGATCCCGTCGCTCGGCACCCACGTGATGACGTACGTCGCCTACGGCCCGCTCGGCCCGAAACCCGCCCTCGCCACGTCGGTCGACCTGCGGTCCTGGGAGCGGCTCGGGCCGCTGCACTTCGAGTACCAGCCCGATCTCGACACCGACCTGAACCTGTTCCCCAACAAGGACACCGTGTTCTTCCCCGAACCGGTCACGGGTCCGGACGGTGAGCCGTCGTACGCGATGCTCCACCGTCCGATGTGGGACCTCGGCTGGTTCCGCGAAGGCGAAGGGGTGCACCTGCCCGCGGGCATCAAGGACGACCGGCCCGGGATCTGGGTGTCGTTCGTGCCCGTCGCCGACGTCGAGCGCGACGTCCGGAACCTCGTGCACCTACGGCATCACCGGCTCGTCGCGATGTCGGAGTACCCGTTCGAGGAACTCAAGATCGGCGCCGGACCGGCGCCGCTGCGAGTGCCCGAGGGCTGGCTGGTGATCCACCACGGCGTGACCGGCGAGCAGCCGCAGGGCTTCGACCCGACGACGCAGAAGGTCAGCTACGCGGCCGGCGCGCTGCTGCTCGACGCGTCCGACGTGACCAAGGTGATCGCCCGGACCGAGGAGCCGATGCTCGTGCCGGAGACCGACGAGGAGCGGATCGGGACCGTCGGGAACGTGGTGTTCCCAACGGCCATCGAGGAGGTCGAGGGAGTGCGCTACGTCTTCTACGGAATGGCCGACGCGGCCATCGGTGTGGCCAGACTGGACCGGGTGTCATGATGATCCGCCGCCGAACCGTCCTCGGCGGCGCCCTCGCCCTGGGCGCTGCGTCCACAGGCTCGGTGCCGGCCTCCTCGGTGCCGGCCTCCTCGGTGCCGGCCTCGGCTTCCGGCCGGCTGACCAATCTCGCGCATCTCGACTTCCTGCGTACGACGGTCACGCCGCCGGCCACCCCTGGTCACAGCACCTACGGCTCCGGGCCTTTGGGCGTGCTGTGGACCTACGCGGACCGGCAGGCCGACGGCACGTACAAGCGGATCGGCGGCGGGACGTACGACCCGGTGACCGACACCTACGGTCAGGGCGCCTTCAACGCGGACGACATCTCGCGTGCGGCCGTGGTCTACCTGCGCAGTCGTCGGCTCGACGTTGCGCGGGATCTGCTCCGCGGTCTGACCTATCTGCAGTCGCCCAACGGCAACGTCGTCCTGTGGATGCAGCCGGACGGGACGCTCAACCCCACCGCGGAGCCAGTCGAGCTGCCGGACCCGTCGGACTCCGGGCCGTCGTACTGGCTCGCTCGTACGGTCTGGGCGCTGGGGGAGGGGTACGCCGCCTTCCGCCGGGTGGACCGTGGTTTTGCCGAGTTCCTGCGTGATCGGCTCGAGTTGGCCATTGCTGCGCTGGAGCGGCAGGTGCTGGTTCGGTACGGCGAGTGGCACATCGTCGACGGTCGCCGGGTGCCTGCATGGCTGATCGTGAACGGTGCTGACGCGACGTCGGAGGCTGTGCTCGGGCTGGCGGCGTACGTGCGTGCTGGTGGGTCAGCGCGGGCTCGGCGGGCGTTGACGCAGTTCGCTTCGGGGATCGCTGCGCTCAGTGCCGGGTCCACGCGCGAGTGGCCGTTCCGTGCGCTGCTGCCGTGGGGTGAGTCGATTGCGGTCTGGCATGCGTGGGGCGCGCAGATGCCGTCGGCGTTGGCTGCTGCGGCGTCTGTGGTGGGCACTCCGGTTGGGCCTGCGGTTGGGGATACGGCTGGGTTCACTCCGTTGCTGCTGACTGCGGGTGGGCCTGACAACGGCTGGCTGCCGGCGCCGATCGACCGTACTCAGATCGCCTACGGCGTCGACGCTCGGCTGCAGGGCTTGCTGGCGGTCGGGCTGGCTGGGACTCGGCAGGTCGCTGCGTTTGTCGCGGCTTGGTACTTCGGGGCGAATCGGGCCGGCGAAGCCATGTACGACCCGGCGACGGGGCGCACGTACGACGGGATCTCCGGCGACGGTGTGATCAACCGGAACTCCGGCGCCGAGTCCACCATCCACGGCCAACTCTCCATGCTCGCCCTCGACGCCGACCCGGCCCTCGCCCACCTCGCGCGGGTGCTGGGTGCCGGCCCGCTTGCCCGCTCGGGTCTGCAGGTCGTCGAAGGTGAGTCGGCCACCGGCGGCGCTGTCGTCACACCGCCGTCCGCGTGGACCGGCGAATCCCAGTGGAGCAATGGCTCCTACGTCTCGTTGACTGCCGGGTCCTCTGCTGTGTGGACGTTGGAGCCGTCGGCGCAGCCGCGTTTGGTGCTCCCGGTCGTCAACCTCCTCGACCCCGGCACGACGAGTTGGACCACCGGCTCGTCAGCCCTGGGCACTATCGACCACAGCGCTCCTGGTCCGCAAGGCATCTCCGCGGCCCCGGGCGTGCTCCAGCCGATCACGCTGGCTCGGCCGCTTCCGCCGTACGCCACGACTCTGCAGGCGGAGTCCACGTCAGGCACGGCTCAGATCGACGCGCTGCTGCTCATACCCAGCATCAGCACCTTGCAACTGGGTTCGGCCGTGCTGCTCTCCAGCGTCGATCCGCATCCGCGGACCTTCTCGGTGCGCAGCAGGGCGGGCGCCACCGCCTACAGCTACACGGCCCAGGGCACTCTGCACTCGCGACGCCAACTGGCTGGTGGGACCGTTAGTGTCCTCGTCCAGCCGGGCGGTTTCACGGTCGTGCTCTGAGCGCTTCGGCGCACCAGTCGGCGACGAAGGCCAGCGCCTGGCCGCGTTGCTGGAAGAGGTGGTGGCTGTCGGCTTGCTGGTGGTAGGCGTTGTGGGACGTGTGGGAGGCGGTGGCGAGCAGGCGGGGGAGAAGCCAGGCGTACTTGACGCCGGACGCCATCGCGGCGAGGCGAACCTGATCGGGTTCGCCTCGCCAGCCGGCTTCGCGCAGGCCTTCGAGGTAGTTGTCGATGCAGGTCTCGGCCAGCTCGGGCAGCCGTTCGGCCGGCCAGAACAGGTCGAACACGGCGTCCGGGATGTGGTTGCCGATGTCCTCACCCAGTGCGCCGTCACCCGTGAACGCCCAGTCGAGTAACGCGAGCTCGCCGGTCGGCCGCTGAATGACGTTGGACACCCACAGGTCGAGATGGCAACGGGCCCGCGGCAACCGCGTCGTGAGCTCGAGCAACTCGTTGCGATGGGCAAGCAGGTGGTTCCAGCTCGCGCGCAGCTGGGCCGACCATGTGTCAGCGATCAGCGGCTGCTGCCAGGCCGCGTCGTCGTCGACCAGCTCCCATGGCACGTCCCGAGTCGTCGAGTAGTCCCGCAGGAAGCCGACTGACGTCCACGGCCGGTGGGTTGGCGGCCGGCCCTGCCACCGACCCACGGCACGCGCGAGCGTGGCATGCCCAGCCAGGTTCAGCTCGGTCCCGGGCGTGCCTTGGATGTCCTCCATCGTGAGTACGGCGCTGTCCGCGTGCTCGACGACGTCCGCGTCCGGTAGCACCAGGCCGGCGGCGGCGAGCTGCTGGCGTAGCTCGTCGTCCCGGTAGACCTCGACCTCGCGACGCCAGTAGTTCCAGTGCCGCGGATTGTCCGACGCGGCCCACGGCCCCGTCGACGTCGTCGGCTTCCGCAGTACCTTCCGGACCACCGAGCGCCCGTCCGCGTACGACACCCGCTCGACGGTCTCGGTCACCGCATTGAGTGGGTTGTGCCGCAGAGTCGCCGTACTGATCTCACTCACAGGTAGCCATGGTGGCACTCAGCTGAGCAGGAGGCGCGGTGGCAGTCCGGTGAGTGCTTTCACGTCCCGCGTGAAGTGGGCTTGGTCGGCGTACCCGGTGAGTACGGCGACGTCGGCGAGCGCGAGCCCGGTCCGGGCGTGATCGAGCGCGACGTTCATCCGCAGCACGCGGTCGAGCATCTTCGGGCCGTAGCCGAACGCATGCAGGCACCTGCGGTGTAGTTGCCGCTCGCTCAGGCCGACGCTTCCGGCGAGCGAGAGCACGCCGGCGCCGCCGCGAAGCATCCCGCTTCGGACAGCTCGCAGTACCTGCGTGATCAGGCGGTCCGGTGGCTCCTTGATCAGGTCGGCCACCGCCTGCTCCAGCGCCAACTCCGGGACCTCCGCCAACCGCACCTGATCCGCCAGCCGCCGGCTCCGCGCCGGAGACCAGAGGTCCGCCAGCGGCACGCGCTCGTTGAGGAGCTCCTTCGCCGGTACGCCGAGGAACCGCGGAGCCGTCCCCGGTGCGAAGCGGATCCCGGCGTACCGCGTGCCCGCCTCCGCCGAACCGACCCACGCGCGACTGTCCGGCCCCGCGATGACCAGTTGGTCGTCCATGAGGAGGAGGTCCATGCAGCCGTCCGGCAGGACGCGATACTCGCCGCCTTCCGCCGTACGCGTCCACAAAGCCGCTCCCGGCACCCGCGCGGGACGCTCCCGATACGGCTCGAACTCAGTCACGTCCCCAGTCTGTAACCCGGCACCGACAATTCCACACCTGCACACCGTTCAGCTAGCGTCGGAGGATGCAGTTCGACCGGTACACCGTGATCCTGCTGACGCTGCGGCCGGACGCCCCCGTGATGACCGACGCCGAAGCGACCGCCCTCCAGGACCGCCACCTGGCCCACGGCGCCGACATGCAGGACCGCGGCCTGGTCCTGGCCCGCGGCCCCCTCACCGACCAGGACGACGAACGCTACCGAGGCTTCTCCATCTGGTCCGTAGACCAGGCAACCGCCCGCGCCCACGCCGAAGCCGACCCCGCAGTCCAAGCCGGCCGCCTGGCCGTCAACGTCATGACCTGGCTGATGCCCACCGGCAACCTCCACTTCACCAAGGTCCACCCACCCAGATCCACCACCGAAGCAACCACCGACTAGCCACAACACCCACCCCGCAGCCCCCTCGCGCCCCCCGGCGTCCGGTGCTGGTGGTGCAGCCTCTTCGTGCCGTCTGGCGTCGGGCACTGGTGGTGCAGCCGCCGCGTGCCGTCTGGCGTCGGGCACTGGTGGTGCAGCCGCCGCGTGCCGTCTTGCCTCGGGCGCTGGTGGTGCAGCTTGCTCGTGCCGCCTGGCGTCCGGCGCCCGGCGTGTGGCCCTCGTACCGCGTGGACGTCCGGTGCGGGGAGCGCAATCCGATCGTGCTGTTGCTGTCATCCAGTTGCGGCAGACGTCGGCGTACGTTGGCCGAATCGATCGATGGATCGGTCATCGTCGTTCGGGGGAACGAATGCCAAAGAACACCGCGCTGACTCCAGCCCACCTGACCACCGGCTGCCCGGCGACCACTGGGGCGCCGCCGGCCCAGCCGGCCCCGCCCACCCAGTCAATAGCCCAACAAGCCGCCCGAGAACTAGCCGCCGCAGGCCAACGCGCCGCAGCCATCAACCCCACACCTCCACCAGTCTCCGCACCACCGCTCGCGCGACACAGCAGCGAGTGGCCCTCAACCACCGTCCTGCCGTCGGCCGCGTCAACCACACCAGCCGCCACCCGGCAGCTCAGCCCCAGCAACCATCCACCCGCACCCGCAGCCGTCGACATCCGCCCACCGCAGACCCACCCCACCCAGCACCTGTGGACACGCGTCCGATCCCTGTGGAAACGCAGCTAACCGCGTCATCCGCCTACCGGCGGACCCAAGGGCGAGGTCAGCCGAGCTCTAAGGCGGTGCAGACCCAGCGGTTGCGGCGAATCTCCAGCCGGAGCGCGATCGCACGCGACCGATATCCGTGCCTAACATGAGCAGCCACCTCGGCAACATCCTTCGCCGGACAACAAACCCGAACCGACCGAACCGCACTACGTTCCTTCGCCCCACGCCCCGTAGCCGTCGTCGTCATCCCAAGCACCCGGACCCGCCGATTCAACTCAGCAAACACGGCATCATCCGTAAACCGCACCAACTGCGAGATCGGCCGATCCCCAGCCAGCACCTCAGAAACGGCCTGCGCCAACCGCCCACCCCAAACCCGAACATCCGGCACCCCCGGCCCGCCATGACCCCGCGTGTGGCCAATCGCCTCACCGCCAGCACTCGAGGAGGTTGGAGCATCTAGTGCGGGCGCAAGACTCAGCGCTCGCTCGGTAGGCGCCGCTGCAGTTGCGAGGGTGCGCTGTGATGCTGTCGTCGGGTCAGCCGTGTCCTGCGAGCGGTTGGCCTCCGAGCTCCCCGGTGCCGGGGTTTCGGGCTCAAGCGTCGTACAGCCTGTGTCCGGCGTCCCGTCTGCCGGGTTAGGAGCAACGGTGAGGGTGGGCGGCTCAGGGGTGGGCTCGTCGGTGGTGCGGATCGTGGGGGCGATGCCGACGCGCTTGAGTGCTTGGTGCCGGAGGGCGAGGGTGTTGGCGGGCATGGCCCCGGCGTGGCGGACGGTTGGTGGTACGGCGTGCAGCGACGCGTCGACCTCGACCGCGCGGAGGCGTGGGGTTGCCACGTCGGCCAGGCTGGCGTGTGCGGGCTCGGCGAGGGGTGGGACCTGGGTCAACGTCGGGCCGGTCTGATCCGGGCGTTGGGCCGCAGGGAGGTTTTGCTGGCTCATGTCACTTCTCCTGGTGGGTGGGCGGCACGGGGTTGCCGGTTGCGGGCGGCGGGATGCGCAGCACCTGGCCGGGACGAATCAGGTCGGGGTCGGGCCCGATCAGCTGGCGGTTGGCGGCGTACCAGGCCGGCCAACGAGAGGCGATGTCCTGCGGGGTGGCGTCTGGGCCGAGCTCGGCCGCGGCGATGCTCCACAGCGTGTCGCCGGCCTTTACGACGACCCGACGAGGCACCCGCACCGGCTGCCCCGACCGCAGATCCGTATACCGAACCGCAGCCCCCGCAGTAGGCCGATCCGGCACCCCAACCCGCACCCGCCCCCCACCCGGCACATCACGGGGACGAGCAGCCCGCCGTACGTCCTGGGAACGAGCATCCCGCGGTACTGCGTTCTCCGGCCGAGCATCCCGGGGTACGGCGTTCGCCGACCGAGCATCCCCGGGTACGTCGTGCTGCGGCCGAGCGTCTCGGGCGACTGGCTCCTGCGATCGAGCAGCCCGACGTACGTCCTGCGGGTCGGTGACCTGACGTCCGTCCTGCGGGCTGGCGACCAGACGCTTGTCCTGCGGGCTGGGCGCCCGACGTACGTCCTGCGGGTTATCGACCCGGCGTGGGGCGTCCTGCGCGGGGCTCGTGGGTGCGTCTGTGCCGGTCAGGCGGATGGTGGACGGCGGCTCGGTGGTGCGCCAGGTTGTCGCGTCCGGGCTGGACGCAAGTGGAGCGTCCAAGCGATGCGTCGGCCGGATGCTCGGTGTTGTGCCGGTGAGGGTGGTGGAGGCGGGCTCGGTTGTGCGTGAGCTTGCGCTGTCCGGTGTGCCGGAGAAGTCCCGGTTGACCAGCGGGTGTGTCGGCTGGCTGCCGGTCAGCAGGGTGGAGCGGGGTTCGGTGGGGCGTCGGTTGTCAGCAGTCGGGTTGCCGGGGTGGTCGGCGGCGGCTGTGGGTTGGAGGGTCGAGCGGGGCTCGGTCCACGGGTGGTTGATGGGGGTGGCGTGGGCCGGGGCGAGGGTCATGGGGGTTGCGGCGGCCAGGCCGAGGGTTGTGCGGAGGAGGGTTCGGGCGGTTTGGGTGGTGAGGCGGGCGGCCAGGGCCGAGGCGGCGGTGCCTAGGGCGCCTGGGAGCTGTTCCAGGACGGTCGTCGCCACGGCCAGGGCGAGCCAGGCGTAGGCGATCCAGGCGACTGTTGCGACCGCCAGGACGGTCAGTGAGTCGAGGTCGTGGCTGGTGGCTGCGCCGTACGAACCGGCCGTCATCCAGCGCAATGCCAGGCCGAGGCCGGCCAGCGTCGCCACAGCGAGCAGACCCTTGAGTCCTCGGATCATCACATTCACCCCGCTTAGCCTCTGATCTATGAGTTTGCTTGAGTTTGCCTCAGCTTGATCACTATAGACCGGTAATGCGCCCGGTTCGCAAGTGGAAATGTCACGCAGCGTCGGCTCGGCGCACGGAAGGTGAGCAGGATCGGGTAGGTTCGCCGCCATGCGGTGGGATGCGTTGTTCGCGGATCTGGAGTCGCAGTTCGAGGCGCTCCAGGAGGGGGATCTGTACGGCGAAGTCGCCGACCGGATCCGCGCCGAGGTCGGCAAGATCACCGTGCTCGACCGCCTGCGCGGTGCCGTCGACACCGTCGTCCGCGTGGAGCTGACGAACGCCGATCCTGTGCAGGGTCAGCTCACCCGGGTCGGGAAGGACTGCCTGCTGATCGAGGCCGAGCGGGCCGAGGAGTGGCTGATCCCGGTCGCCGCGCTGGTCGCCGTACATCGGCTGGGACCGTGGGCCGAGCCGGCAGTCGGAGCAGTGGCAGGCAAGCTCGGCCTGACGCACCTGCTGCGGGGGATCGCGCGCGACCGCTCACCGGTGGCGCTGTTCTGCGGCGGGGCTCCGGTCACCGGGACGATCGACCGGGTCGGGGCGGACTTCCTGGAGCTCGCGGAGCATCCGCTGGACGCGCCACGGCGGCGGACCGAGGTCTACAACGTGCGCCTGGTGCCGACCCAGGCGCTCTGTGCGGTACGACGACGCTAGTCGAAAGCGCCCCCCTAGTTGTGCACGTCCTCCGACTGCTCGGCGTCCTCGCCGAACGGGTGCGCGTCGATGAACTCGCGTGTCTCGGTGTAGAGCCGCTCGATGTACTTCTCCAGCTCGCTCGCCTCGACCCGCCACTGCCCGCGCCCGCCGATCTTCACCGCGGGGATGTCACCGCGGCGGACCAGGGCATACACCTGGTTCGCGGAGATGTTGAGCACCTCTGCGACGTCGGCGAGCTGGAGGAAGCGCGGAGTCGGCATCCGGTCTACTCCTTCACGTAGTGGCTGGTTCCTTCAGTTTGCCATGGTTGGCGATCGGACGATCCCGTTTGTCCCCAGGCTGACAGCCTGTGGATATCCGTTCACGGTGTGGTGCCCGGACACGGCACAATGTCGGCTCCGATGGCGATCGATTGACTGGGGAGTTCGACGTGGTCGACACAGCAGTGCGCGGTACCGGGTTCGGGGCGCCGTCCGTCCCGGCGCAGCGCAACCGGCGGGCCCGGTGGAAGGACGGCCGGCTAGTGCTCGGCGTGCTGCTCGTCGCGATCACCGCGCTGGCCGGCGCCAAGCTGCTCTCGTCCGCCGACGACACCACGACGATCTGGGCGGCCAAACGCGACTTGGCGGCCGGGACCAAGCTGACCGGTGACGACCTGACGACCGCGCGGGTGCGGTTCACCAACGGCGAGGACGCGGGGCGGTATGTCGCTGCCGACGCGGACCTGAAGGGCCTTGTCGTCACCCGCGCGGTCGACGCGGGCGAGTTCGTGCCTCGGGAAGCGGCTGTCTCCGAGTCGGACAACGACCGCACCGAGCTGCCGCTGTCGGTCGCGACCGGACGCCTGCCGTCCGACATCGCCGCCGGTGACGACGTCGACATCTGGGTGGTCCCGAAGGACGCCGCGCAGGCAAAGTTGCTCTGGGCAAAGGTCCGGGTGCTCCAGGCCGACGCGGTGAAAGGTGTCGCGGGTGGATCGGCCCGCAGGCAGGTCCTGGTCGGGTTGGCGCCGAACGACCTGCCACGACTGCCGGCCGCGCTGTCCGCGATGAGCACAGGAGAGCCGGTCCTCGTGAGGCGAGGCAACTGATGTCGGTACCAGTCCTCCTGGCCGTGACCGGGGCTCCGTGGGAGGCAGACGTCGTACGGCGGGCCGAGCGCGCGCCCGGGATTCGAGTGGTACGGCGATGTGTCGACATCGCCGACGTGATGGCCGCAGCCGCGAGTGGGCAGGCGCGGGCGGTCCTGCTCGCCGACGACCTGCCCAGGCTCACGTCCGACGCAGTCGCCGCGCTGCATGCCCGCCGGATCGCGGTGGTCGCGCTGGTCGACCCGACCGAGAACGGGGAGCCCTTCGGCACCGAGGACAGGCTGAGCCGGATGGGGATCGAGCGCATCCTGCCGGCCGACGTCAGTCCGGAGGATCTCGGCCGGGCGATCACCGACGCGGTCGAGTCCGGTCCGCCGATGTCGGTGTCGCACTTCGCCGGTGGATTCGTGCCGACGACGCCTGAGATGACGGGTCAGCCGCCGCCGGTCTACAACCAGGGCAGCGGCCGGATGATCGCGGTCTGGGGGCCGACGGGTGCACCGGGTCGGACGACGGTTGCCGTCGGCCTCGCGTGTGAGCTCGCGGTGAAGGGCGTGCCGACGTTGCTGGCGGATGCCGACGTGTACGGCGGGACGGTCGCGCAGCAGCTCGGGATGCTCGATGAGACGTCGGGGCTGGCGGCCGCGGCGCGCTCGGCGGCGAGTGGCGCGCTGGACATGGCGATGCTCGCGAAGCATGCGCGGCAGGTCGAGCCGCATCTGCTGGTGCTGACCGGGCTGAGTCGGGCGGACCGCTGGACGGAGCTCCGGCCGGCCGCGATCGAGTCGGTATGGTCGACAGCCCGGATGCTTGCGCCGTGCACTGTGGTGGACGTCGGGTTCTGCATCGAGACCGACGAGGAGATCTCCTTCGATTCGCTGGCACCGCGCCGTAATGGCGCGACGCTGGCGACGCTCGAGGAGGCTGACGAGGTGGTCGTCGTCGGTACGGCGGACCCGGTCGGCCTCACGCGGTTGATCCGGGCGATCCACGAGCTGCGGTCGGTCGTGCCGTCGGTCAGTACACGGGTGGTGGTGAACCGGGTGCGGTCGGGTCCGCTCGGTGGCTCGCCGTCCGACGCGATCGCCGAGGCGCTCGGTAGGTACGCGGGGGTTGAGGCCGCGGCGCTGCTCCCATTCGACCAAGCGGCGGTGGATGCCGCGATCTCCCGCGGCCGCAGCCTGGCCGAGGCCGCCAAGTCCAGCAAGCTCCGTAAGTCTCTCCAACAGCTGGCCGGCACCGTCACCAAAGACCTCTGACCCTGGGGAGGCGGATCTGCCTGGGGAGGCGGAGCTGCCCAGCGGAGTGGTGGCCGCGGGGGAGGCGGAGCTCCCCGGGTAGTCGTGGCCGGGGAGGCGGAGCGCCCCTGGGGACGTTGGTGGCCGCGGGGGAGGCAATGCTCCCCGGGGACGTGGAGGCCGCGGTCGAGCCACAACTCCTGCGGCCGCACCCATCGCCGCCCTCAACGCATCGGGGCGCTCCCCGCGTCGTTGCCGGTGTTGGCGGTCCGGAACCCCGCGCGGGACCTGCTGCTGGACGGAGCGGGTGGGCGACGCCCGGGGAGTGCCTGGGTCAGGGTTGGGTCGGTGGGGAATTGGGGGGAAACCCCACCGACACGGGGATGGGGATGTGCCAGGGTTGGGGAGTAGTCAACGCACCTAGGGGAACGCATGTCCGAGGTTCAGGGCCGGCCGGCCGGCACGATGAGTACGGAGCGGCGGTACGGGATCGCCATCTCCGTGGCGCTCATTCTGGGTGGGGTCTACTGGGCGCTGACCGGGCTGACCGAGGAGAGCAAGACGACCCAGGACAGCTACCCGGTTGCGGGCGACTCGCTGACCATCCAGACGACCTCGGTGGACGTCGAGGTGCGGTCCGGGGACGGGCCGGACGTCAAGGTCGAGCGGACGTTCGAGCGCAACGTGTTCGGGTCGGACCCGAAGGAGGACTACGAGGACGGGAAGTTGCAGCTGCGGGACAGCGGCTGCGGGTTCCTGTCGTTCGGGTGCGACACGAACTACATCCTGACCGTGCCCAAGGACGTCAAGCTGACCGTCGAGAGTTCCAGCGGCGACATCAAGGTGTCCGGGCTGCCGGGTGGGGCGAACCTGAAGTCGAGCTCGGGCAGCATCGAGGCGCATGACGTCGGGGGATCGCTGTGGCTGGAGTCGAGCTCGGGCGACCTGGAGGCGCGGGGGCTGAGCGCGACGACGGTGAGCACGCAGAGCAGTTCGGGGAGCACCGAGCTGGACTTCACCTCCGCGCCGCAGTCGGTGGACGCCGAGGCGAGCTCGGGTGACGTGACGATCCGGCTCCCGTCCGGGACCGAGACGTACAAGCTGGACACCGACACCTCCTCGGGCGACGAGACCGCGAACATCCGCAGCGACCCGTCCGCCACCCGCACCATCGACGCCAAAACCTCCTCCGGCGACGTAACCATCGAGTACAACCACTGACCACACCCCTGTGAGGGGTAACAAGGGCGGTGGTCCTCGGAGCGCACCTCTGCGGGGTGTGCGGGAGGTAGGAGGGCGCGGGTGAGGGCGCCCTTCGGCGACGTAACCATCGAGTACAACCACTCACCCCCTGCGGGGTGAAAGTGCGGGGTGCCGGCAGTTGGCGGCTGGGGCCGGTGCTCTGCTGTGGACGGATCGCACCCTTGCGGGGGATGCAGGGGGTGGGGTGCCGGCGGCTGGCTGCTGGCTGGGGTGCTCGGCTGCGGGTGGATAGCCCGCCTGTGGGGTGGTGCGGGTGGTTACGGGGAGTTAGGGGGAGGGTCGTGAGGGTTAGCTGCGGTTTGTGCTGAGTAGGCTTGCGGGCATGTTGGTGGAGGCGGGTGTGCCGCGTGGGTTGCTGGTGGACTGGGGCGGTGTGCTGACCTCCGGGCTGGAGGATGCGCTGCGGCGGTGGGCCGAGGTGGACGGGTTCGACTTCGACTCGTACGTGCAGGCCGTGATGGCCTGGCTGCCCGCGGAGAGCCCCGCCGAGGCCGTCGCGGAGGCCGAGCTGAACCCGATCCACGCGCTCGAGCGCGGCCAGCTCGCGGTCCCCGACTTCGAGCGCAAGCTCGCCTCGATCCTGGTCCGCCACGACGGTTCCCCGGTCCCCCCGGAGGGTCTGATCGAGCGGATGTTCGCGCACTTCGAGCACCAGCCGGCGATGTCCGCGCTGGTCCGCCGGGCCCGCCAGCACGGGATCCGGACCGCGCTGCTGTCGAACTCCTGGGGCAACACCTACCCGCGCGACACCTGGGACGGCATGTTCGACGACATCGTCATCTCCGGTGAGGTCGGGCTGCGCAAACCCGAGCCGGAGATCTTCCTGCTGGCGGCCCGCCGGCTGGACCTCAAGCCCGAGCAGTGCGTCTTGGTCGACGACCTCGAGCTCAACGTCGAGGGCGCGAAGGCCCTCGGCATGACCGGCGTCCTGCACACCTCGTACGACGACACCCTGAGTGCGCTGCAATCCCTGTTCGGAGTCGACCTGACGTGACCGTGATGTCCACCTCCTCCCCTGCGTCCCGCCTGCTCGTCTCACGCCGCATCGTCATCGGGGTCGTCGCCTGCGCCGCCCTGGTGGCGCTCGGCGCCTGGGCCTACGGCTTGTTCGGCGGCATGATCGACCTCCGTGTGTACCGGATGGGCGGCTCGGTGCTGCTCGACGGCGGTTCGCTGTACGACGCCAAGCTGCCGGGCTCAGGTCTGCCGTTCACCTACCCGCCGTTCGCCGCGATCGCGATGGTGCCGCTGGCCGCCGTGCCGTGGGGTGTCGCGCTGGTGGTGTGGACCACGCTGTCGGTGCTCTGCATCACCGCGCTCTGGCGGACCAGCCTGCCGAAGACGGCCTGGTCGTTCTTCACGCAGCGCAAGCGCACCGCCGTGCTGGTCGCTCTCACCGCGCTGTCGCTGCTGCTCGAACCGGTCTGGCAGACGATCCAGTTCGGCCAGATCAACCTGTTGCTGACCGCAATGATCCTGCTGGACCTGGTCCGGCCGCAGGACGCGCGGCTGCGGGGCTTCTGGCTGGGTGTGGCGATCGGCGTCAAGCTGACCCCGCTGCCGTTCCTGGCGCTGCTCGTGGTCACGAAGCAGTGGCGGGCGCTGCGGAACGCCGTACTGGGTCTGCTGGCGACGATGGCGGTCGGGTTCGTGATCGTGCCGAACCAGTCCTGGCGGTACTGGACCGAGGTGATCCTCGACGCCAACCGGGTCGGCGGCCTCGCGTACACCGGCAACCAGTCGTTCAACGGCTTCCTGCACCGGCTGGGGAACGACGCGGGCTGGGTGCAGCCCACGTGGTTCCTGCTCTCGGCCGTGTTCGGCCTGCTGGTGCTGTGGATGGCCCGGCGGTACTGGCTCGCCGACGAGCGGGTCACCGCGATCTCCGTGATGGCCCTGGCCGTCCTGTACGCGTCGCCGGTCACCTGGAGCCACCACTGGGTCTGGATCATCCCGCTCGGCGTGAGCCTGATCCGCGCGGTCAACCGGGTCTGGGGCCTCAACCCGGCAGTGGTGACCGGTGTGCTGTTCTACGGCCTGTTCGTCCTGCGGTCGATCTGGTGGGTGCCGTTCCGCGACGACCGTGAGCTGGACTGGACGTTCTGGCAGTCCATCCCCGGCAACTCACACCTGATCCTCGGCATGATCGCGTTCATCGTCCTGGCGGTCACCAGCCGGAGCCTGCCTAAGCCGTCTCCAGCAACGCCCGCAACGGCCGAGCGAGCCTGACAGCCAGCTCGGCGTCGACGTACGCGGCCTCAGCCAGCAGTACGTCGACACTCGCTCGAAACGCACGCTGGAGCTCAGCAGGCTCCAGCGCCCGCACCAGCGTCGCCTCCACCGGAGCAGTGGTGGCGGAGGGCAACAGGTGAAGGCCGCGCCCCTGTGAGTGCGGGACACCGTGCCGCAAGCAGGCCAGCATCAGCACGTGGTCCCGGACGCCACTGATCATGTACTCCGCCTGCCACACCTTGCCCCGCGCGATGCTGGACCGCGCATGCAACGCGTACAGCCATCCCATGCCGACCAGGTCTACGGCAGCGGGATCACCCCACGCCGGCTGCTCGACAGCCTCGCCGAACAGCAGGCGGAAGCTAGGCCCAACCGCACCGAACGAGCCCGCCGGCGCAAAGGCAATGTCCACCTGCAACGTGGACCCCAGCAGGAACACCCGATAGACCGTGTCCCGCGACCACACGTCCGTGTGGTGCACAGCGCCGTACGACGTGTACATGCGGTCAGTCCAGTCAGCCAGTACGGCGTCCTGCGACGCACCAGCCGTCAATCCAAGAGCAAGGTCCACATCGGACCACTCGTCCTCAGTGCCCAGCGCAGCCGAGCCAGTCAGCGCAGCGCCGGCGACACGCTCGTCCGCCCGGGCCGCTGCCACCAGCTCGTCCCGCAGTTCCTCCCGCTCCGCAGCCGTGTACATCACGTAGAGAACAGCAGGAGCAGACCGCCCGTGGTGTAGCCGACCATGACGACCAGCAACGGCACCTGCCCGGCCAGAGCCTTGTTCCGCGGGAAGAGCGCGACAGCACGGTCGTGAGCCGAGATGACGCCCATCAGGTGACCACAGACCACCGCCAGCACCTGGAGGACCGCGATCGTCCCGCTGTGGTTGGTGATGCCGGTGTTCACCGCGAGCAAGCCGGTGCCGAACACGTTCGCCCCGTTGCTGAGCGGGTCACTCAGGTAGATGAGCGTCCGCTGTCCCTCGAGTATGAACAGGGTCAGGTAGTGGGCGACGACGTACCCGAGGGCGATCGGTACGAGGGAGTGTGCGAACAGCCCGGGGAGCGCCCGGCGCGAGCTGTGCGACAGCCGCCCGGCCAGCAGCGTGGCGCCCGAGTACGTCACCAGCACGAACAGGATGAAGGCGATCAGCGCCAGCGTGCCGAGCAACGTCATCGAGTAGTCGGTGTTCTGCGCCCAGCCGATCCACGCCGACGAGTTCGAGAAGCCGTCGTACGCCGTGGAGCCGAGCAGGGCGGACACCATGCCGACGAGTCCGGGCTGCGGCTTCAGGCCGTCCAGGTTCTCCAGCGGGCGGCGGACCACCAGCACTCCGTCGGTCCGGCGGCCCCACGGCGACAACCGGGCCATCAGGGTCGCGTAGACCTCGAACGGGTCGCCGGTCGAGAACCAGCGGTCGCCGAACAGGATCGCGCCGAACAGCATGATCACGACGTACAGCGCGATCCACGCCTGGAGCACCGGGATGGTGGCCCGGTCCGGGGCGACGAGCTCGAGCCAGGTGAAGGCGAAGATGCCCAGCGTCGCCGGCCAGAGGCCTAGCCACGGCGGGAGGACGAGCAGGCCCTTCGACGGGGGCTGGCGGAGCGCCTTGCACAGCAGCAGGTGGACGGTCCGCAGCGGGTTCAGGGTGCGCCAGACCGGGCCGAGCAGGAGCGAGATCGGCACCAGCCCGACCCAGACCAGGATGTAGACGAAGCCGAAGATCGGGTTGGTCAGCCGGTCCACGCCGAACAGCAGCGCGACCATCGCGTAGAGGAAGGTCGCCAGGCCGACGAGCCGGACGATCCAGCGGAACCAGCTCGCGTCGACGGTCCGCGTGATTGCGGCCGGCAACGGCTTCCCGGAGGCGTTGCCGCGGTACTTCGGGTTCCGCCAGGCCAGCGCGAGGACGACGAACGACAACGCGATCGCGACCGCGGCGCCGCCGACGGCCAGGCCGAACGGGATCGGCAGGTCCTGCCGGCCACCGATCCCGTGCAGCGGGAGCAGCTGAGTGATCACGAGACGACGAGCTTGGCGACCAGTTTGCCGCTTTCGTGCGTCTCGATCTCGAAGGTGCCCTTCATGTTCGCGGTGAACTTGACCGACGCGGGCTTGCCCGGGGTCAGCGGGAGCTCCTTGTCGTAGCCGTGGATGTGCACCTCGTCGGCCGCGTCGCTGATCGCGGTCACCAGCACGGTCTGGCCGGCCGTCACCTTGATGGACGCGCCGCTCGGGTTGACCTTGCCGTTGGCAACGGTGACGTTGATGGTCACGTCGGCCTGCTCACCGGACGGGTCGGCGGTGTTCGACGGGCTGCTGGGGTTCGGCTTGCCCGGCGTCTCGGTCATCGTCGGCAGGTCGGTCGGGGTGCTGGAGGGCGCGGTCGCCGACGGGGTCGTGCTCGGACTCGCGCCGCTGTCGGTTTCGTTCCCGCAGCCGGCCAGGACCAGCACGGCCAGGGCGGGGAGGAGAGCGGTGGCGGTGCCGCGAGTGAGCGTCGTACGCATCGGTCGAGGGGCCTTTCAAGGGTCTGTTCAGTTCTCGGGGTGCGGGACACACCCTCTTGCCTGACGAACACCGATACCTCAGTGTTCCCGTTGAGCCAGTGTCGCAGCCTGGCGTGCCGTGTCGGATGGCACCCGGCGCCTGCGGCGCCCAGGCACGCACCTCGCGCCTGGACACCGCAGTCACTCGGGTGACATCCGACACGGCACGCTCTGTCGGCGGCGCGGGCTAGGGTGACCAGACAAGCTGATCGACTGAGAGGAAGGTGACCCGATGCCGGACCGGCTGACGTCGCTGGACCTCACCTTCCTCAAGGCCGAGTCGCCGGCCACCCCGATGCACGTCGGGACGGTCGACATCTTCGAGCCGCCGGTGCACGGTGACGACGGGTTCGACTACGAGAGCCTGGTGGCGCTGATCCGGGACCGGATCGCCTTCGTGCCGCGGTACCGGCAGCGGGTCCAGCAGGTGCCCGGCCGGTTCGCCGGCCCGGTCTGGGTGGACGACGAAGAGTTCGACATCACCTTCCACGTACGGCGCTCCGCCCTGCCGCGACCGGGGACGCACGCGCAGCTGCTGGAGCTGGTCGCCCGGATCATGTCCCGCCGGCTGGACCGGGCCCGCCCGCTGTGGGAGATGTACCTGGTCGAGGGCCTGCAGGGCGACCGGTTCGCGATCATCTCCAAGTCCCACCAGGCCCTTGTCGACGGCAACAGTACGGTCGACATCGGCCAGGTCGTGCTGGACTCGACCGCGCTCCCGCGGGAGACGCCGACCGACACCTGGCAGCCGGCCCACCCGCCGTCCGCGCTGGAGCTGCTCGCCGGCGTGTTCGCGGACGCCACCCGGCACCCGACGGCCGTCCTGGAGCTGGCCCGGGCCGAGATGGCCAGCCTGACCGGGTCCACCTCGGTCCGCGAGGTGCTCGGCGGCGTGGTCGGCTCGCTGGCCGCGCAGCGGCACGCGCAGGAGAGCTCACTGCACGTGAAGACCTCCGGCCAGCGCCGGTTCACGACCGTGCAGACCGACCTGGAGGACTACCGGACCGTCCGCGCGATGCACGGCGGAACGGTGAACGACGTGATCCTGGCCGTGGTCGCGGGCGCCTTCCGGGCCTGGATGATGACCCGCGGTGAGGGCGTCGGGCCGACCCGCAGCGTCCGGGCCGTGGTGCCGGTCAGCATCCGCGACGACGAGGACGAGGAGCCGACCTCGCTCGGGTCCAGCGTGATCGCCTCGACCGTGAACCTCCCGGTCGGCGAGAACTCGCCGGTCATGCGGCTGCACCAGATCTCGTACCAGACCAAGGTGCACAAGGACACCGGCCGCGCGGTCAGCGCCCGCTCGCTGGTCGGCATCGCCGGGTTCGCGCCGACCACGCTGCACGCGCTCGCCGCCCGGGTCGCGACCACCACGGTCCGGCCGATCGACGACGTGGTCATCACCAACGTGCCCGGTCCGCAGTTCCCGTTGTACGCGCAGGGCGCCCCGATGCTGGCGTCGTACCCGGTGGTTCCGCTGATGCCCGGCCAGGGGTTGTCCGTCGGCGTCACGTCGTACGACGGGAAGGTGTCGTTCGGGCTGAACGCGGACCGCACCGCGATGCCCGACCTGGCCGTTTTCGCCCAATGTGTGACCGACGCCCTGGACGAGCTGCTCGAGACCACCAGGGGCAGCCGGAACCGGGCCTCCCGGGGCCGGAAGAACCCCCGCAGCACAACGAAGAAGGCGGGCTCATGAGGATCTACCTCCCATCCACGCTGCGGGCGCTCGACGAGGCCTGCCACGCCGGCGAGTTCGGCCCGCCGCCGCTGACGGCGTACGCGGTCACCCCGGCGCTGCGGGAGTGGTACGCCGAGGGCGACGACGAGGAGCTGGAGTACGCCGCGATGGCGCAGGCGGCCCGTGCTTCGGTGGGACTGCTGGCCGCCGATCCGGAGACTGCCCGGAGGCGGGTGGTGATCGCCTGCGAGGTGAGCGCGATCCCGCCGGCGGACGGCACGGTCGAGCTGGGCGACGCCCGGCTGGAGCTCAACGTGGTGGTCCCGTGGTCCACGGTGGCCGCGGTGCACATGGACGCGCCCGACGCGGCGGCGGTGGTCGGGAAGGCCGCCGACCTCTGGGACGCGGCCCAGAACGGTGACGACGACGCGGTGTTCGCCCTCGATTCGTGCGAGGGTGAAGACCTGATGTGGTACGCGACGCAGGAGATTCCCGATCTGCTGGCGGCGGAGGGGCCGCGCGGCGGGCGGAACGGCTCGAGCTGACCAAGGGGAGTTGGTGGCGATGCAGGCGATCTGGAAAGGTGCCATCTCGTTCGGGATGGTGACGATCCCCATCAAGGTGTTCTCGGCGACCGAGGAGAAGGACATCTCCTTCCGTCAGGTGCACGTCTCCGACGGTGGCCGGATCAAGTACAAGCGGGTCTGCTCGATCGACGGCGAGGAGGTGCCGTACTCCGACATCGCCAAGGGCTACGAGATGGCGGACGGCCGGATGATCGTGCTGGAGGCGGACGACTTCGCCGACCTGCCGCTGTCCAGCAAGAAGGTCATCGACGTGCTGGAGTTCGTGCCGTCGGACCAGGTCGACCCGCTGTACCTGGGCAAGTCCTACTACCTGCAGGCCGACGGCGGGCCGGGCGCCAAGCCGTACGTGCTGCTCCGGGACGCCCTCGACGGCTCCGAGCTGTACGCGCTGGTGAAGGTCGCGCTGCGGTCCCGGGAGAGCCTGGGGCTGCTCCGGACGGTCGGCGACATCCTCGTGCTGCAGGTCATGCTGTGGCCGGACGAGGTCCGGGACGCGTCCTTCGCGGCGCCCGGTGAGGACGTGGAGATCCGGTCGCAGGAGAAGGCGATGGCGGCGTCGTACATCGACACGCTGCGTGGCGAGTTCGACCCGGACCAGTACCACGACGAGTACCGGGCGGCGCTGGAGAAGGTGGTCGAGGCGAAGGCGGCCGGCGTGCCGCTGCCGGAGGCCGAGGAGGAGGAGCCGGAGGGCGCCGAGGTCGTCGACCTGGTCGCCGCGCTGCGCGCCTCGGTCGAGGCCGCGAAGGCGCGCCGCGCCGGTGGCGGTGAGGCCGCTGAGCCGGCCAAGAAGGCCCCGGCGAAGAAGGCGGCCGCCAAGAAGGCGCCGGCCAAGAAGGCCGCGGCCGCGAAGAAGGCTCCGGCGAAGAAGACCGCCAAGAAGACCACGAAGAAGTCGGCATGAGCCAGGAGACATCAGGTGGCGTCCCGCAGCCGCCGCCGACGCAGACCGAGATTCCCAAGGACGCCTCGGAGATCCCGGCCGATCCGACAGCCGCGCCGGTCCGGCCGGGTGCGTTCCTGCTCGAGCTGATCCCGGTGCCGGTCGCGGACATCGACCGGGCGAAGCGGTTCTACTCCGAGCAGTGTGGGTTCCACGTCGACGTGGACGTCTCCCCGGCGGACGGCGTCCGCGTCGTCCAGCTGACGCCGCCGGGCTCGTTCTGCTCGATCAGCCTCCTGCAAGGTCTGCCGATGGCCGACATGGAGCCGGGCTCGCTGCGGGCCCTGCACCTGGTCGTCAAGGACATCGAAGCCGCCCGCCAGGAGCTGATCGGGCGTGGCGTGGACGTCGGCGAGACCGAGGACCTCGGCGGCGTCTACTACGCCTGGTTCAAGGACCCCGACGGCAACACCTGGACCCTCCAGCACATGCCCTGGCGCGCCTAGGCCTGCTCGGCGAGGAACGTCAGCAACCGCTCGTTGAACTGCTCGGGGAACTCGGACGGCAGGCCATGCCCGGCCTCCGGCCAGAGCTCGGTCTGGTTGTCCGGCAGGAAGGTCTGCGCTCGCTGCGCTGCCGTGCGCGGATCGTGCACCACACTGCGCCCGCCGAGCAGCGCCAGCGTGCGCGGACGGATGCTCCGCAGCGCCGCATCGGTCCCGTACGACGGCATCGGCAGCTTCATCCGGTAGTCGCGCAACCCCGCCATCACCAGGCGTCCGGCCGGCTGCTCGATCGGCACCCGTCCGGCGACCCACTGCAGGTAACGCGACCCGAGGCTGTCCGGCAGCCCGGGCACCAGCGCGAACCCGCCGAGCAGGAACCGCCAGTCGAACCGCGCGAACACGTTCGCCGGCTCGACCAGCGCCAGCGACGCGATGCGCTCCGGCGCGTACAACGCCAGGTTGAACGCGAGCCAGGCACCCCCGGACACCCCGACGACGTGTGCCTTCCGCAGCCCGAGCTCGGCCAGCGCCTCGTTCAGCCACACCGCCTGCTCTCGCGACGACCTGATCGGGACCGTCTGCACACTGCGCCCGGGCTCCCCGAGGACGTCGAGCGCGTAGACGGGATGCGCTTCGGCCAGCCCCGGGATGTTCCGTTCCCACATCACCGACGTTCCGGCGCGACCGTGCAGCAACACGATCGGCACTCCGTCGCCGGTCCCGTACCGGTACGCCCGCACCCGCCCGTACGTCGTACCCACCTCGAGGGACTCCTGCTGACCCGGAATTCCCCTCAGCGTCACGTCGTACAACCGCAGGTACGCCGCCTGCGCGTCAGCGCTCACGAAATGCCCGACCCCACCCATGCGGCCGAACCTACCGTCTCGCTGGCCGACGCGGGACGAGCAGTTGTTGAAGTGAAACGTATGCTACAAATGGATGGCGGGTCGGCGAGCGGACCAGTCGAGCCTGTGGTCAGGTTGCTGGTCAGGTTCGTTTCCGGTGGTGAGTCATGGCACCATGCTGGTGTCACCAGCGAGCGCGCCGCCCACCCGCACCGGCGTACCAGCACGATCCACAACCCTGATCGAGGAGCACCGCACGATGGATGCCGTCACCGCCGTTCCCACTCCCGCCAACGAGCCCGTCAGGGGGTATGCGCCCGGATCGTCGGAGCGGGCGAGTCTGGAGGCGAAGCTCAAGGAGTTCACCGCGGCGGGCGCGATCGATTTGACCTGCACGATCGGTGGTGAGCAGCGGCTCGGCGGTGGCGCGCCGATCGAGGTGGTGCAGCCGCACAAGCACGCGCACGTGCTGGGCACGCTGGGCAACGCGACCGAGGCGGACGGCCGGGAGGCGGTCATCGCGGCCCTGGGCGCGGCGAAGTCGTGGCGAGCGTTGTCGTTCGACGACCGCGCGGCGATTTTCCTGAAGGCGGCCGACCTGCTGGCCGGGCCGTGGCGGGACACGCTGAACGCGGCGACGATGCTGGGCCAGTCGAAGACGGTGCAGCAGGCCGAGATCGACTCCGCGTGTGAGCTGATCGACTTCCTGCGGTTCAACGTGGCGTTCGCGCGGCAGATCGTGAGTGACCAGCCGATCTCGTCGCCGGGGGTGTGGAACCGGGTCGACTACCGGCCGCTGGAAGGGTTCGTCTACGCGATCACGCCGTTCAACTTCACCGCGATCGCCGGCAACCTGCCGACCGCGCCTGCGCTGATGGGCAACACGGTGGTGTGGAAGCCGTCGCCGACCCAGCAGTTCGCGGCGCACTGGACGATGCGGCTGCTCGAGGCCGCGGGCCTGCCGGCCGGTGTGATCAACCTGGTCACCGGTGACGGGATCGAGGTGTCCAAGGCGGCGCTGACCCACCCGGACCTGGCCGGTATCCACTTCACCGGGTCGACCAAGACGTTCCAGTCGCTGTGGTCCACGGTGGGTGCGAACATCGCGTCGTACAAGACCTACCCGCGGCTGGTCGGTGAGACCGGTGGCAAGGACTTCATCCTGGCGCACCCGTCGGCGGACCCGGCGGTGCTGAAGACCGCGATGGTGCGTGGCGCGTTCGAGTACCAGGGCCAGAAGTGCTCGGCCGCGAGCCGTTCGTACGTCGCGCGCAGTGTGTGGAACCAGATCCGGGACGACCTCGTGGCGGAGACCGAGTCGCTGACGATGGGCGACGTCACCGACCTGTCGAACTTCATCGGCGCGGTGATCGACGACCGGGCGTTCGCCAAGCACAAGGCGGCGCTGGACCGGGCCCGGCAGACCGACGCGCTCGACGTCGTGGCCGGTGGTACCTATGACGACAGCGAGGGGTACTTCGTCCGGCCGACGCTGATCGTGTCCGACGACCCGACCGACGAGATCTTCACCACCGAGTACTTCGGCCCGATCCTCGGCGTGCACGTGTACGACGACGCCGACTACGACACCGTGCTCCAGCAGATGGAGAGCGCGGCGCCGTACGGGCTGACGGGTGCTGTGATCGCGCAGGACCGGCACGCGGTCGCCGCGGCCAGCGAGTACCTGCGGTTCGCGGCCGGGAACTTCTACGTCAACGACAAGCCGACCGGAGCGGTCGTGGGGCAGCAGCCGTTCGGTGGCTCGCGGGCTTCGGGGACCAACGACAAGGCCGGCTCGATGTGGAACCTGATCCGCTGGGCCAGCCCGCGGTCGATGAAGGAGACCTTCGCGCCGCCGACCGACTACCGCTACCCGCACCAGGGCTGACCATCAGGGACGGTCGGGGTTTACCCGGGAATCGGCGAGATCGGGAGTAGGTAGGCCGGCTGCGTCGTTTCCCGGGTATGCATGAAACCGATCTGCACCTGGAGCCCAACGAAGCGTCCGACCTCTGCCGCGTGTTCGGGCCGGACGTCCTCGACCGCCACGGCTGGGACCGCGCGTTCGTGACGGTGCTGGACGAGGCGACGGCCGAGGACGCGCTGGCGCTGCTCGTCCACACCGCCGGGGCGCCGCTCGACGACGAGTGGTCCGCGATGCGCGTGTTCGCGGACGCCGGGGTGCACACGGGCAAGACCGAGGACGCCGAGGCGTGCGCCTCCCGGGACGGCTACGTCTACGTCGTCGGTTCGCAGTTCGGGAAGAAGGCGGGTCCGCTCGCGGCCAAGCGTTCCTGGATCGCCCGGGTCAGCGAGCAGTCGCTGGTGGACGCAGTCGACACCGGCGGCCGGGCGACCCTGGAGGTCGTGCGGCTGCGGTTCACCCTGCACCGGGCGATCAACGACGCCCTCGCCGACGTCGAGCTGCTGCCGATGGGCGAGCTCGAGCGGCAGGCGTACGTCGATGCCACCATCGCGATCGGTGAGCAGAAGGCCAAGCGCTGGGCCGGGACCGTCCTCCCGACGGACCGCCCGGTCAACATCGAGGCCGCCGAGTTCCGCGCCGACGGCCGGCTGCTGCTCGGCCTGCGCTACCCGGTGACCGCCGACGGGCACCCGATCCTGGTCGAGCTCGAGAACGTCGACGAGCTGTTCGACGACCCGAACGCCGTACCGCGGTGTGGCAACGTCTGGGTGCTCGGCGATGTCGGCAGTGTCGAGGCGCCGGCCGGGTTCCGGGGTCTCGACACCCACGGCGGCGACCGCTTCGACGCGGTGATCGGTGACCTGGACGCGTCCGGCAAGTCGGCCACCGTCCTCGAGGACCACCCGGAAGGCGCCAACGCCGCCTCCGAGCACGTCCGGTTCGAGCTTCCGAACGACGTCGCCGGCGGGGTCGTGAGTGCCAAGGTCGTCCACCACTTCGGCGACATCCGCCGGGTCGAAGGCGTCGCCGTCGACCACGAGGGCCACGCCCACTACGTCATCGACGAGGAAGGCCACGTCGCCCTCCGGACCCTGGTGTTCGACTAGGTCACCAGACCGCGGCGGACCACGATGTAGTACGTGGTCATGTCGTCGATCAGGGTCTCGATCTGGGCGGGTTTGCTGAGGTCGGCGTCCAGCATCCAGTCCGAGATCAGGTCGAACAGGCCGCCGACCAGGCCGATGGCGACGCTGTGCCGGACCGCCCGCTGGTCGTCGGCGTCCGGTCCGGTGGGCGCGCCGTCGTACTGGTCCCAGAGCAGCTCCAGGAAGCCCGCGGCCCAGCGCCGGTTGGTCCGGCGCTGGCGCTCGACCGCGGGGGAGATGCCCGCCGCCATGCCGAAGGTGACCTGGGCGACCCGCGGGTCGTCGAGCAGCGCGTGCGCGAAGATGTGGATCAGCTTCGGCGCCGTCTCCCGCTCGTTGCCGAGCGCCTGCGCGGCCTGGCCGGCGACCTGCTCCTGCAGGCGCTCCGAGGTCCGCTGCAGCAGCGCGACGTAGCAGTCCTCGCGGCTGCTGAACACCTCGTAGAAGCTCTTCGTCCCGATGTACGCCGTACTGCAGATCTGCTCGATCGACGTGTTGATGTACCCGTTCGCGGCGAAGAGTTTGAAGGCGGCGTCCAGCAGCTGCTCGCGGCGCTCGGCCCGGCGTTGCCCGGCGTCGAGCCCTCGGATGGTCCGTCCCATGCGCTGCACGCTACCCCGGGTATTTGATCGGTAACCAAGTGAACTGGTTCTGAACACGACCTCTTGTTCAGAACCGGAGTTCATGCTCCACTGTCCGTGACGCACCGATCACCGCACGATACAGCCACGGGGAGCCGCCATGCCAAACCTGATCCGCCGGGTCGCCACCGCGCTGCTCGCCGTCGCCCTTCTCAGCACCGGCGCCACCACGGCGACCGCGGCCCCGTCGTCCGGCTTCGACAACTGGTCATGCAAGCCGTCCGCGGCGCATCCGAACCCGCTCGTTCTGCTGCACGGCCTCGGCGGCAACGGCCCCGGCAACTACTCGTACCTCGGCCCGTTCCTCGCCGCGAAGGGCTACTGCGCCTTCACCCTCACCTACGGCCAGGCGACTCCGGCGATCCCGGTCGGCGGCACCGTCTCGATCACCCAGTCGTCGGCGGAGATCGCGGCGTTCGTCCAGCGGGTCCGGCAGGCGACCGGCGCCGCGACGGTGGACATCGTCGGCCACTCCGAGGGCGGCTTCCAGAGCATCTACGGCCCGAAGATCCGTGGGTACGCCGACCAGGTCGGCAAGGTGATCGCGCTTGCGCCACCGACGCACGGCACGACGTTCGGCGGCCTGGTCAGCGTGGGGGACTACCTCGGGCTGCGGCCGTTGGTGGACCAGGTACTGCGGGAATTCGGCTGCCCGGCGTGCGATGAACTGATCGTCGGCGGCTCGGCTGTGGAGCAGTTGACCGCCGGCCCGATCGCTCAGCCGGGGGTGGAGTACACGGTGATCGCGTCCCGCTTCGACGCGCTGGTGACTCCGCACGAGACGTCGTTCATCCGGGAGCCGGGTGTCACCGACAAGTTCGTGCAGGACGTCTGCCCGCTCGATCCGGTCGGCCACGTCGGGCTGGCGTTCGACCCGACGGTCGCGCAACTGGTCGCCAACGCGCTTGACCCCGCGCACGCCAAGCAGGTGGTGTGCGCGTTCGGACCGCCGCTCTAGGCGGTGCGGTTGAGCTCTTGGAGTGGTGGGTCGACCAGGAGGGCGGATCCGCACTGGACGCAGATCCACTCGTCAGGCTCGTCGACCAGGTGATCGGCGGCCTCGATCCGCTCGAACGGCATCACGGTCGCGCAGAACACGCAGTACTGCGAGTCCTCGCCGGCCGGCTCCGCGCGCTGACGCTTCTTCCGCATGACGGGCTCACCTCCGGAGCAACACTTGCTCTCAGGTTGCCACCGCAGGTGAGCCCGTCAGCGGAGCGACACTCAGTGGGTCCAATCCCGGCCGAGCTCGTGCTCCTTCTGCAGGCCCGACCGGATGGCGTCGACCACGAAGGGCTCGATCTTCTTGCCGATCAGCGGGATCGCGACCTTCACGTCCAGGTCGATCGCCTGCACCGTGCTCGCGCCGGTGGGGGTGATCTCGGCCTTGCCCTTCAGGGTGACGGGGGTGTTGCTGATCTCGCCGGAGACGTCGGCCTTGCGGGACCCGTCGGCGGCCGCCGGGTGCCAGGTCTCGGTCTGTACGACGGTCAGCGTCTGGCCGACGAACTTCCGGGCGATGTCCGGAACGTCGTCCGACGGCATCTCGCGCTGCACCTTGACGATCGTGTCGCCACCGGACTCGGTCACCTCGACGGAGTACGACAGCGCCTTGGTCTTCTGGCACGCCTGCTCGCGGAAGGTGGCGTCCGTGACGATCGCGAACACTTCCTCGGGTGTGGCGTCGTACGACGCCGACAGCTTCAGTTCCATGCCGGACATCATGGCATCACCGGTCGGTCAGCCACCCCCGCCGGCCTGTCAGGTAACTCCCGGCACGCAATCGCTTGCCGCGAGCATGTCGTGCTCAGCGACCGCCGTAGGCGAGGTAGAGAGCGGCCTTGGGTTGTCTGGTGGTGTTGTGCGTTCTTGCCGCCGGACCGGTATGCGGTCACTGTGCTGAGGCTCGGCGGATCAGGCGCTTGACGAGTGGGATGAGCAGGGCGACGCCGATCATGGACAGGCTGACGAGGGAGGCGTACTTGTCGACGAGCAGGACGATGTCGACGGCCTGCTGACCGCTCCAGTAGCCGAGCGCTGCGACCACGCCGGTCATGAGCAAGGCGCCGGCGAGGTCCAGCAGGAGGAAGACGGACAGCCGCATCCGGGCCCAGCCGGCCATCGCGTACACCACCGCGGTCGGAACGCCCGGCAGTACGGCGAGCAGCACGGCGACTCGAAGGACCCACGGCGGGAGCTCGGTGGTCCGGGCGGCGAAACGCAACACGCGCTGGCTGGTGGTGAACATCCGGATGATGCCTTCACCCCACTGCCGCCCGGTCCACCAGGTGAGCCAGTCGAACTTCACCATGCCGGCCGCACCCGCGACGACGACCAGCCACAGCGGCGCTTCCCCGATCCGGGCGAACGCCGCCGCGGCGCCGATCGAGACCAGATCCCCGGTCAGGAACGCGAGTGCGACCGGATGCGACGCGACCAGGAACGGCTTGAGCGGCCGCAACGCGAGCCCGAGGGCGACGACACCGAGGATCGCGCCCATCAGCGCAACGTCGACCCGGGTCGCGCGGCCCTGCCAGGGCACGAAGCGACGCCAGGCGGGGGCTTTGTCCTGCTGAGTTTCGGAAGCCACCTCACGCCCCCAGCAGCGAGTCGCCCACCGGGGTACGGCGATAGACCACGCTGTTGCCGCGTCGGGACCGACCGACCAGGCCCGCCCGGAGGAGGACCTGAAGGTGGTACGACAGCGTCGGAGCGCTCCACGGCAGTCGACTGCTCAGCTCCTTCGTCGACTGGTTTTCGCCGAGTTCGGTCAGCAGCGCTGCGCGAGTCTCGCCCAGGAGATCAGCCAGCGCGCGGTTGGGCGCCTGGACGTCGCGCTGCCAGAGTCGCCCGATCCCGTTCGCGCGGTAGACGACCGCTGGTTGCTCCGGACACTTCACCGTGAACTGCACCGGTCCGACGTGCGTCGAGGTCGGAATCATCAGTACGCCGTCGTCCGCCCAGTCGACGGTGACGTCGTACGGCCGGTCCAGGACGATGCCTTCGCCGTCCCACACCATGCCGCGGCCGAGATCGTTCAGCATGGCGACGGCCCCGTGGGAGGCGAGCAGGTCGCTCTTCCGTCGTACGTCGTCCTCGAGGACGGCTGTGGTCCGGTTCCAGTCGGGTTCGATCGCGAGCTCGAAGAACAGCTGCAGCGCTTTGGCGGCGGCCAGGGCGACCGCTTCCGGGCCCTCGGCGATCATGCGCTCGAGCGGCCCCGGCGCCGTACGACGCCACCTCAGGTAGGTCTCCTCGTCGCCGAACAGCGCCACGACATCGTCTCGGACCGGCCGGCCGCGCAGGCTGATGTCGAGCTGACGGTCGATGTCGTCGGGGGAGGTCCGGGCGATGATCCGGGCCTGCTCCTCGATCGCCACCGTAGGCCGTGCGGGTGGTGGCGTCAGGAAGTCTGGGGCGTAGTCGTGGTCAGCCGGTACCAGCGCCTCCAGGAGGGCCAGCTCACTGGCCGGCATCACAGACCGCGCACGCGAGTACCAGGTCCTCGCGTGCTGTGCGGGATGCCGGTCGCGGAGCCGAACCGTGCTGACGACCTCCTGCGCGGGCGAGATGGCGAAGCGGGATCGACCGAGTTGGTCCGCGGTCATCGTGAGGTGAATCGCCATCAGTGCAGTATGCCGAGCGACGCCGGCCAAGGGGAGC
Source organism: Kribbella sp. NPDC002412 (assembly GCF_053592935.1). Lineage (NCBI taxonomy): Bacteria > Bacillati > Actinomycetota > Actinomycetes > Propionibacteriales > Kribbellaceae > Kribbella > Kribbella sp. NPDC002412. The sequence continues at coordinate 36,430 of NZ_JBSFBL010000021.1, read as the reverse complement.
AGATTCGAGCAGGTTCGAATCCGGCTCAGTCGTTGATCCAGCTCCACACACTCGTGGTGGCCGCGACCCCGGCCAGCTCGAACCCTTCGAGGACGCGGTGCTGGTTTCCCTTCAGCCCGAGCCGATCGCCGTCGCTGAGCAGCGCCCGCAGCGAGTCGACCAGCCGATCCGCCGCGGACCCGGGCACGCCCGGCGCGTAGTGGTCCGCGAGCGCGTCCAGAGCGTCGTACGGCGCGTGCACGCTGTAGCCGTATTCCCGCCCAGGATCGTCACCCAGCGGCCCGTAGTCGTAGAACTCGGTGAACGTGATCCCTCGCTCGCCACCTTCAGGATCGAGAGTCAACGTCAACGTGAAGATGCACCCGTTCGCCCGCTCCACCCGCAACAACGTCTCCCGCCGCGCCATACCGGCACGTTACGTCAGCAGCGAGGCGAGGATGGCCAGGGTGGTGAGGAGGGTGAAGGCGATGGCGAGGCGGCGGCCGCGGGTGGTGCGGTGGTGCAGCGCTGTGCGGTCGAGGGTCCGGGCGCACGGGGTGAAGTCGGCGGCGTCCCGCGGGGCGAGCGCGCTGCTCAGGCGGCACAGCGGCGTACGGCGGGAGGCCTGGTGAGCGGCCTCCTGGATGACGCGCTGCCGCATGACCTCGCGCGGGTACGACGTGTCGGGCGGCAGCGCACGCTGGACGACGGCGTGCGCCGCAGTCACCCGTCGGGGCCGGCTGATCGAAGGCGGGAGGATCAGGTAGGCCAGGTGGACCAGAAAGGCGTAGTCGTCGGGCAGCAACGCCTCGATCTGAGGTTCCTCACGCCTGGGTCCCTGAATGGGCCCCGGCACAAGTGGGGTCTGGACCGTGGCGGACATGCAACTCCTCGAATTGGCGTACCTCACACCCAACGAGCGAATCCCTGACCGGTCACGGACGCGTCAGCTACTCTCGGCCTCATGAGCACTGGTGACGAGGTGGCCGGGCGGTGGGGCGGGGTCGACATCCACTTCGGTGAGGAGGGTGGGCGGCTGACGTACGGCAGCTACCTGCGGCTGGGGCAGCTGCTGGAGCAGCAGCGGCTGGAGTCGGATCCGCCGGCGCACGACGAGCTGCTGTTCATCACCATTCACCAGGTGTACGAGCTGTGGTTCAAGCAGGTGCTTCACGAGTTGACCGCGTCCAGGGACGCGATGCTGTCCGGTGAGCTGTGGCTGGCCGAGCACCTGCTCCGCCGGGTGCACACCATCGAGCGGACGCTGATCCAGCAGGTCGACATCCTGGAGACGATGACGCCGCAGGACTTCGGCGAGTTCCGGAACCGGTTGTCCCCGGCAAGCGGCTTCCAGTCGGTCCAGTTCCGCGAGATCGAGTTCCTCTCCGGCGCCAAGGACCCGTCGTTCGTGAAGCGGTTCCGCGGCCTGACCGACGCCGAGAAGGCCCGTCTCGAGGAGCGGTTGACGGCGCCCACGCTCTGGGACGCCTATCTCGCCGTACTCCAGAAGGCCGGATTCGCCACCGACTCCGAGGACGCGGTCCGCGACGCCCTCCGCAAGGTCGCCGGCGACCGCGGGCACTACGCCGCCGTCTGGGAGCTCGCCGAGGCCCTGGTCCAGCACGACGAGCTCGCCGCCGCCTGGCGCGCCCGGCACGTCGTCATGGTCGAGCGGATGATCGGCACCAAGCCCGGCACCGGCGGCTCGTCCGGCGCCGGTTACCTGCGCAGCCGCCTCGACCTGCGCTATTACCCGCTGCTCTGGGACCTGCGCTCGGCGCTCTGACCCCCGAGCTCCGGATGAGAGGACTCTCATCGTGGACTCATCCAGGCCGGTGGCTTCGGCTGCCAGGCTGCGGACGAACCCGCGAAAGGACTTCGAGGAATGTCCGCTTGGCCCACGATCGCCGTGCCGACCCGCTGGCTGGAACCCACCGATGTTCGGCGGGCGACAGCCAACCTGGTTGCTGGTGGCAACGAAATGCCGCCGGTGCCGAGCCTCCGCGGGAGCGGCCCCTGCAGCCGTCCCTCCTCCTGCTGACGAGGCTCCGAACGGGCCGCCCGGACTCACCCCCCACCGGGCGGCCCCTTCGTCTGTCAGTCCAGCGACTCCGGACCGGGCGCGAGGCGGTAGCCCATCCCACGCACGGTCTCGATCCGTTTTGGGCCGAGCTTCTTGCGCAGGTACCGGACGTAGACGTCGACGATGTTCGACCCGGGGTCGTAGTCGTATCCCCAGATGTGGCTGAGGAGCTGCTGCCGGGACAGCACCTGGCCGGGATTGCGCAGGAACATCTCCACCAGCACGAACTCGCGGGCGGTCAGCTCGACCACCCGGCCGTCCGCGGAGGCACGCCGGCTGCGCAGGTCGAGCGAGAGGTCGCCGCATCGCAACACCGTGGGTTCCGCCGTCCGGTCGTCGCGCAACCGCAACCTGATCCGGGCCAGCAGTTCCTCGAACCGGAACGGCTTGGGGATGTAGTCGTCCGCACCGCCTTCGAGCCCGGCGACGGTGTCGTCGACGGAGTCCCGCGCGGTCAGGATGACGACCGGCATCGTGCTGCCCGCCGCGCGCAACCGGGCCAGCACCGTGAATCCGTCCAGGTCCGGCAGACCGAGGTCGAGCACCAGCAGGTCGAACTCACTGGTCAGCGCGCGATCCAGGGCGACCTGCCCGAAGCCCACAGTCGTCGGCGTGAAGCCGTTCGCCCGCAGGCCTTTGGCGACGAACGAGGCGATCAGCTCCTCGTCCTCCGCAATCAGGATGCGGTTCACGAGAGGTCCTGGTGACTCACTGAGGTGCCCCCACGGACCTCGTACGGCGACGCCGTACGCGGAATTTCCAGCCGGAACGTCGCGCCGCTGCCTGGCGGGGACTCGACCCACGCACGGCCGCCGTGGGCTTCGGCGATGGCCTGCACGATCGCCAGGCCCAGCCCGGATCCCTCCGCCCGCTGGCCGCCGCGCCCGCGCCGGAAGCGTTCGAAGATCCGGGTCGCGTCCTCGGGCGGAACCCCCAGCCCACTGTCGCGGACCCAGAACCGGACGACGCTCGCGTTCGCCGACGACCCGATCGCGATCACGTCGTCCGGTCCGGTGAACTTGACCGCGTTCTCGGCCAGCTGGACCAGCGCCTGGGTCAGCCGCTGCGCGTCGGCGGCGATCGTCGCCTGGGCCCGTTGATCGATACGCCACTGGCGCTTGCCGAGGGCACGAGCCTTGTCGAACACCTCGTCGGTCAGCATCTCGACGTCGACCGGGGCGGTGCGCAGGAAGTCCGGCCGCTGCGCCCGGGCGAGCAGCACCAGATCCTCGACCAGCCGGCTCATCCGGTCCAGCTCACCGACCAGGAGTGTCCGCGTCTCGGCGACGTCCTGCGGGTCCGACTCGTCCAGCAGCTCCAGATGGCCGCGGACGATCGTGATCGGCGTCCGCAGCTCGTGCCCGGCGTCGTTGAGGAACTCCCGCTGCGTGGCGAACGCGTCCTCCAGCCGGTCCAGCATCGCGTTGAACGTGCGGGCCAGCTCCGACACGTCGTCGTGCCCGGTGACGTCGATCCGGCGGGTCAGGTCGGTGTCGCTGATCGCCAGAGCGGTCCGCCGTACGTCGCGAATCGGTCGAAGCAAGCGTCCAGCGGTCAGCCAGGCGGCCAGCGCCACCACGGCCAGGGCGACGACCGCGACCGCGAGGTAGGTGCGGATCACGTCGGCGAACTCGCCGTGCTCGGACGCGGTGAAGTAGGCGACCACGAACGTGCCCTGGCGATCGGACTGGCTGACCGGCATGGTCGCGTACCGGACCGGTCCGTCCGGTGAGTCGTAGCTCCCGAACACCGGGACCTCCGAGCCGGTCGTCGCGGCCCGGAACGCCGGATCGCGGTGCAGCGGCAGGGCGCCGCGCGGAGTGAAGGTCTGGTCGGGCAGGAACGCGACGATGGTCTGGTGCTCGTCCGGCACGTTCCGGCTCATCGCGACCTGGAGCAGCCGGTCGACGCTGGTGAACGGCTGCCCGGTGCCCGGATCGATCCCGGTCCGGTGGAACTCGGCGAACTCCGCGATCTCCTGCTCCAGCGAGCGGTCGATCCGGACGTCGATGCGCTCGGTCTCGAGCAGGTACGCCGTACCGGCGGCGCCGGCCATGCCGAGGGCGGTGAGCACGATGACCCAGGCCAGGATCCGGGCCCGGACCGAGCGGACGACCTCCGAGCCCGCGCCGACCAGCCGGCCGACCCCGGCCGGCTGCTCAGCCGTCCCCGCCTGCTTCGTCGTCGTCCCCGTCCGCTGTGTCTCCACTACCGTTGCCGTCGTCATCATCATCGTCCATGCCTTCACGGGTGCCGGACCGCACCGGCTGACTGGGCTTCGGTGCCGGTTTCTGGGCCGGTTTCGGCGCGGTCGCCTGGGTCCGCGCCGGTGCCCGGGTCGTCGCTGTCTGAGTAGGCGCCGGTTCCGGTGTCGGCGTGACCGTGTGAGGTGGTGCGGTCGGGGTACTCGGTCCCGGCAGCACCAACGGATCGCCGAGATCGGGCGGATCAGCCTTCGCGCCGAACAGAGCGGCCGCCGCGACCCCGAAACCCGCCGCTCCGGTCAGCGCCAACGTCACTAGCCTGGGAGACAAGAGCATGCTCAGACTATGGCGCGCCCAGCAGGCGCCCCCATGAAATCTGGATGAGAATCCCTTCATCGACCGCCCCGCCTCGAGGAGAACCGCTTGTGAAGGTCTATTCCGACGTCGGCTCGCAGCGGTTCGGGCAGGTGCTGGGCGACCTGATGCTGGTCGGGTGGGTCTGGCTGTGCGTGGAGCTCGGCCGGCTGATCTTCCGGGTCACCAACGCGCTGGGCACCCCCGGGCGGAAGGCGGCCGAGGCGGGCGACGGGCTGGCCGGCGACCTGCGGAAGCTGTCGGAGCCGATCGGGAAGGTCCCGGCGGTCGGCGATCAGCTGCGGTCGCCGGTGGATGGAGCAGCGGCGGCGGCCGGGCGGCTCGCGCAGGCCGGGCGGGACCAGGCGGATGCGGTGGAGCAGTTGGCCTACGTGCTGGCCGGCGTGACGATCGGGTTGCCGGTGCTGTTCGCCTTGCTGCTCTGGCTGCCGCGGCGGATCCGGTTCTCCCGGCGGGCGACCGCCGCCCAGAAGTTCATCGACAACGCGGCTGACCTGGACCTCTTCGCGCTCCGCGCGATGGCCAACCAGCCGATGCACCGGCTGGCCAAGATCTCCGACGACCCGGTCGCCGCCTGGCGCGAGGGCGACCGCGACATCATCGGCAAGCTCGCCGACCTGGAGCTCCGCAGCACCGGCCTGAAAGCCCCCTCGTAAGGACCTCGCAGCTACTCTCATCGCATGGCGCGGGTGTTGCTGGTCGAGGACGATGATGCGATCCGGACGTCGCTGGGCAAGTCCCTGACGGCGGCCGGGCACGTCGTCACGGCCGTGAGCGCGGGCGCCGAAGGGGTCGCCGTGGTGGCCCGCGACCGTCCCGACGTGCTGCTGCTCGATCTCGGCCTGCCCGACCTGGACGGCCGGGACGTGCTGGCGATGGTCCGGGCGGTGAGCGACGTACCGGTGATCGTGGCCACGGCGCGGGACGACGACGCCAGCGTGGTCAAGCTGCTCGACGCTGGCGCGGACGACTACGTGATCAAGCCGTTCAGCTCGGCCCAGATCGACGCCCGGATCCGCGCCGTCCTGCGCCGGCTCGGCCAGGACCAGCAAGGGGAAACGATCGTCGACCTGGGAGCGTTGCGGATCGACCCGCGCAGCCGCGAGGTGACCGTCGACGGCGCGCCGGTCGACCTGACCCGCAAGGAGTTCGACCTGCTGCTCGCGCTGTCCCGCCGGCCCGGCGCGGTAGTGAGCAAGCGTGAGCTGCTCGCCGAGGTGTGGGGCCTGCCGTGGGGTGGCGGTGACCGTACGGTCGACGTCCACCTGTCCTGGTTGCGCCGCAAGCTGGGGGAGACGGCGGCCGAACCGCGGTTCCTGCACTCCGTTCGCGGTGTCGGCGTGAAGCTGTCGGGCGGCTGACCATGCGCCGGCGGATCCTGCTGCTGTCGGTCGGCATGACCACGCTGGTCGTGCTGGCGTTCGCCGTACCGCTGATCATCCTGCTGCGGAGCACGACCGCGTCGGAGTCGAAGGAGCAGGCGCGCTACCGGGCCGAGTCGGTGGCGTACTACGTCGGCGACAAGGACCACACGCCCGACGACATCACGGCGTACATCGAAGGCCTGGAGAACGAGGGGCCCGGCAACATCTCGGTGCGGCTGGCCGACGGTACGACGCTGGGCAATCCACCGCCCGGTGGAGTCTCGGCCCCGAAGCCACTGCCGAGCGACTACGACGACGGCGACGACGACAACAAGGGCCCGCCGAAGATCGGGGACGCCGACTACCGCGAGGTCGGCGGTGGGATGGCGGTCGAGGTCGGCGTCGGCACCGAGGACGGCCCCGCGTCCGTCTGCCTGTTCCTGACCGCGGACGAGTTGTACGACGGCCTCGTCCCGCGCGTCCTGATCCTGGTCGGCGGCAGCCTGCTCGTCCTGCTGCTCAGCATCGTCGGCGCCGAGCTCGTCTCCCGCCGCCTCGCCCGCCCACTCGAAGAAACAGCCAGTACGGCGGAACGCCTGGCCCGTGGCGACATGGACGCCCGCGCCCCGACGACCGGCCCGGCCGAGGTCGCGAAGGTAGGCGCCGCCCTCAACGGACTCGCCGACCGGATCGACGAGGTGATCGCGGTCGAACGCGAGGCCGTCGCCGACCTGTCCCACCGCCTCCGGACGCCGCTCACCGCCCTTCGCCTGCAGGTCGAGGCGCTGCCGGATCGCGAGCGCGCCGAGGAGCTCAACACCCAGGTGAACAGCCTGCAGCGGACGCTGACCGCGGTGATCAGCGCGGCCCGGCGACCGCAGCGGGAAGGCCGCGTGCCGCACTGCGACGCGGTCGAGGTGACGCGCAACCGGGTCGCCTTCTGGGAACCGCTCTTCGAGGACCAGGGCCGGGAGCTCGCCCTCGATCTGCCGAACCCGCCGGCCATGGTCCGCTCGTCCGCCGAGGACCTCGGCGCCGCGCTGGACGCCCTGGTCGAGAACGTGGTCGCGCACACCCCCGATGGCACACCGGCCCGGATCACGCTGACGCGCGAGACGCACGGCGTACGCATCGTCGTCGCCGACAAGGGCCCGGGGATCCCGCTCGGCGCCGGCGAACGCGGCCGCAGCGACCGCGGCTCCACCGGCCTCGGTCTCGACATCGCCCGCCGCTGCGCCGAAGCCGCCGGCGGTCACCTGACCATCGGCCGCAACGAGGTCGTCCTCACCCTCGCGACTCGCTGAGAGACCGCTCGACCAGGGTGACGAGGAGGTCTGCTGCGGCTGCGGTGTCGTAGCCGGGGTCGTTGAGGCGCTCCATCACGATCGAGTCGATGCCGCCCCCGATGATGATCGCGAGGGTCCGGGCGTCCGCGTCGGGCAGTCCGGGCTCGCGGGCCGCGCTGAGCAGGTCGGCGAGCGGGCGCCAGCGGTCGGCCGTGTTCGCCAGGTCGCCCGCGTCGGTCATCGCCTCGATGATCACCCGGGTGTGCCGCGGGTGCTCGCGCAGGTGGCCGATCATCGAGCGGATGTAGGCGGCGGGCCGATCGGTCGGCGCAGCGGCCTCGACGGCGGCGGCGACGGTGCCGACCAGGGCTTCGAGGACGTACTTGTGGGCTTCCCGGAGCACCGCGTCCTTGGACGGGAAGTGGTACAGCACCGCCGCCTTGGTGATCTCCGCGCCCTCCGCGATCCGGGCCAGCGACGTCCCGCCGTACCCGTGCTCGGCGACGAGGCCGATGGTCACGTCGATCAGCTGGGCCCGCCGCGCCTGCTCGGTCAGGGTCAGGCGGCGCTCGCCGGTGGGCGTGGTTCGTGGCTTGGGCACGGCCCTCAACTTACCGTACGATCAAATTACTTACCAAGCGGTTAGGAGAGGACGTCGTGACGGAGATGCCGAAACGCCGGTGGCGACGGCGAGGCCTGATCACGCTCGGGGTGCTGGTGGCGATCGTCGTGGGGTTCGCGCTGGTCCTGCGGACTCCGTCGCCGGTCGGTCACTGGAACAGCGCCGAGGGATACGACCGGTTCGTGCGGATCTACGACCAGGTGAAGGAGGAGTTGCCGAAGCCGGCCGTCACCCGCGACATCCGGACGGACTTCGGCTACGTGCGGGTCTACCGGTTCGACGGGCCGAGCAAGCGGGCCGAACCGTTGGTGCTGCTGCCCGGGCGGTCGTCGGCCTCGCCGGTCTGGGCCGGCAACATGCCCTCGCTGCTGCGGGTGGCCGACGTCTACACCATCGACCTGCTCGGCGAGCCGGGCATGAGCGTGCAGAACAAGCCGATCACCTCGGCGGACGATCAGGCCGCCTGGTTGAACCAGGTGCTGGAGGCCTTGCCGGAGGAGACGTTCCACCTCGTCGGGCTGTCGATCGGCGGCTGGACCGCGACGAACCTCGCGGTGCGCCAGCCTGCACACGTCGCCAGCCTGGCCACGATCGATCCGGTGTACGTGTACGACAACATGCCGGTCGAGACGATGATCCGGGCGATTCCAGCGGGCATCAAATGGCTGCCGAAGTCCTGGCGGGACAGCTTCAACTCGTACACCGCCGGCGGCGCGCCGGTCGAGGACGAGCCGATCGCGGACATGATCGAGGCCGGGATGAGCGGCTACACGCTGCGGCTGCCGCAACCGCAGCGGATCACCGAGGACGAGTTGTCCAAGCTGACGGTGCCGGTGCTGGCGATCATCGCCGGGCGGTCGGTGATGCACGACCCGAAGACCGCGATCGAGACCGCACAACGGGCCCTGCGCAACAAGACCGTGCGGGTGTATCCCGAGGCGTCGCACGCGATCAACGGTGAGCACCCGGACGAGCTCGCGGCCGACCTGGAGAAGTTCCTGGCGTCTAGTTAGGTTGCCGACGTGGAGAAGAACTCAGCAACGACAACGCCGCCGGCTTGGGCAACCCGACGATCTACTCCGTGCCCTACACCCTGAACCTGATCCAGCCCGCCCTGGCGAAGGTCAGCTGAGGATGCCGTAGTCGCGGATCTTGCGGTAGATGGTGGCTCGGGACATGCCGAGGGCGGTGGCGGCGGCGGTCTTGTCGCCGTTGTGGGCGGCGAGGGCGCCGACGATCGCGTCGCGTTCGAGGGCTTCCATCCGGGTCAGGTGCCGGCGGGTGGTGGCGTGACACTCGGCGGGGAGGTCGTCCAGTTCGACGACGCCCGAGCGGCGCCGGCGGGCGACGTCGGTGAGGACGGTCCGCAGGTGGGTGACGTTGCCGGACCAGGGGAGCCGCATCAGCTGGTTCATCGCGCTGGCGGAAAGGCTCACCCCGGTGATGCCGGCTCGGCTCAGCAGGTGCCGGACCAGGGCCGGGACGTCCTCGAGGTGATGCCGCAGCGGCGGTACGGCGACGGTCCGCGGGAAAAAGCTGAGCAGTTGAGTCCCGAGCGCGTCTTCGTCGGAGCGACCGGTCAGCATGGTCAGCGCGATCCACGGGTCGCGGCCGATCGCGCCGTCCCGGGCAGTCTGGAGCAGGTCGGCCAAGCCGTGGATGACCTCGTCGGACAACGCTTCGGCATGCCGGACGATCAGGTCGGCGCCCGACTCCAGTTCACTCGCGGCAGTTGCGACCAGCTCAGGATCGTCGGCGTCCAGGACCGCCAGCCGCCGGGTCGGCGTCGTGTAGTCGTGGACCGCACGCAGCAGCGTGGTCTTGCCGACCCCCGGTTCGCCCTCGGCCACCAGCCATTCCGAACGACCGCACGCGTCCAGGACCTCCTGCGTGGTGTGCCGCCACAACGCGCTGGTCCCGGCCATCCCAGGCACCGCCGGGACCCGCGTCCCGGCGCGCGGCGCCGACCGCTGCTCCCGGATCTGGATGATGCCGCCGGCCAGGGTGTCGCCGAGGAACGTCGGCTGGTAGGCCAGCCGGGCGCTGATCCCGCTCGGCAGGTCGGCGATGAACGTCAGCGGTTTGGTGCCGCCGCGGGCGTCCCGGGTGCGGTCGATGAGCGCCGCCTGGTCGGTGGAGTCGAAGTGCTGCTGGGCGTACGCGTTGATCATGAACACCTCGTCGCCGAGCGCGATCACCGAGCCGCCGGTGTGCCGGCAGACCGCGTAGTACTCGCTCAGCAGCGCCTGGTCCAGCGCGTTCGCCTCCTCGATGACGCGCTCCTGGATCCGCCGCGCGGCGAGCTTGGCCACCGACAGCAGCACGGCGTTGGAGTTCCGGGCCTGGGTGGTGATGTCCAGGACGCCGAGCAGACCGCCGGTGATCGGGTGCGTGATCGGCGCCCCGGCGCACGCGAAGTTGCGGAGGCCACCGTTGTAGTGCTCGGCGCCGAGCACCAGGATCGGTCCGCCGACCTCGAGCGCCGTACCGATGCCGTTGGTGCCGACCTCGGACTCGGCGTACCGGAAACCCGGCGCCAGGTCGACCGCGTCGAGGCGCCGGATCAGGGACCGGTCGCCGCCGCGGCGGTCCAGCACGATCCCCTTGGCGTCGGTCAGGATGATGCACACCGGCTCGTCGGTCAGCTCCGACGAGAGCGCGTCGAGGACCGGCCGCGCGGCCCGGCTCAGCGTGGTGTCGAAGTCGATGCCGGGGAAGTACGCCGGGGCCGGCTGGTCGGTGTCGACCGCCGAGGCCTGAGAGCGTTGCCACGACATCCGGATCGAGTTCCGGACCGGCAGGTCGGTGGCCATCCCGGCTCCTTCCGCTCGGCGGCGCTGTTCGACAGCGGAACACGATCAACGGTACTGCGCAACCCTGTGACCCCCGTCTCACATTGAGACAGCGCTTGTGCCTCCGCACGGCTTTCATCTCTCCAACGCAGCTCAGCCGTACCGCTGGAGCCGGCAGACACCGGCTCCCGACCCTGGAGGCAGACATTGAGCAGGCAGAGTCTCACCAAGGCGCATGCCAAGATCACCGAGCTCTCGTGGGAGCCCACGTTCGCGACGCCGGCCACCCGGTTCGGCACCGACTACACCTTCGAGAAGGCTCCCAAGAAGGACCCGCTGAAGCAGATCATGCGGTCGTACTTCCCGATGGAGGAGGAGAAGGACAACCGGGTGTACGGCGCCATGGACGGCGCCATCCGGGGGAACATGTTCCGCCAGGTCCAGCAGCGCTGGCTGGAGTGGCAGAAGCTGTTCCTGTCGATCATCCCGTTCCCGGAGATCTCCGCCGCCCGGGCGATGCCGATGGCGATCGACGCGGTGCCGAACCCGGAGATCCACAACGGGCTGGCGGTGCAGATGATCGACGAGGTCCGGCACTCGACGATCCAGATGAACCTCAAGCGGCTCTACATGAACAACTACATCGACCCGGCCGGTTTCGACATGACCGAGAAGGCGTTCGCGAACAACTACGCGGGCACCATCGGCCGGCAGTTCGGTGAGGGGTTCATCACCGGCGACGCGATCACCGCGGCGAACATCTACCTGACCGTGGTGGCCGAGACCGCCTTCACCAACACGCTGTTCGTGGCGATGCCGGACGAGGCCGCGGCCAACGGCGACTACCTGCTGCCGACCGTCTTCCACTCGGTGCAGTCCGACGAGTCACGGCACATCAGCAACGGCTACTCGATCCTGCTGATGGCGCTGGCCGACGAGCGGAACCGGCCGCTGCTCGAGCGCGACCTGCGCTACGCGTGGTGGAACAACCACTGCGTCGTCGACGCGGCGATCGGCACGTTCATCGAGTACGGCACCAAGGACCGGCGCAAGGACCGGGAGAGCTATGCGGAGATGTGGCGCCGCTGGATCTACGACGACTACTACCGCAGCTACCTGCTGCCGCTGGAGAAGTACGGCCTGGTCATTCCGCACGACCTGGTCGAGGAGGCCTGGAAGCGGATCGTGGACAAGGGCTACGTGCACGAGGTGGCCCGGTTCTTCGCCACCGGCTGGCCGGTCAACTACTGGCGGATCGACGCCATGACCGACAAGGACTTCGAGTGGTTCGAGGAGAAGTACCCCGGCTGGTACTCGAAGTACGGCAAGTGGTGGGAGAACTACAACCGGCTCGCCTACCCCGGCCGGAACAAGCCGATCGCCTTCGAGGACGTCGGCTATCAGTACCCGCACCGCTGCTGGACCTGCATGGTGCCGGCGCTGATCCACGAGGACATCGTGGTCGAGAAGGTCGACGACCAGTGGCGCACGTACTGCTCGGAGACCTGCTACTGGACCGACGCGGTGGCGTTCCGCGGCGAGTACGACGGCCGCCCGACACCCAACATGGGCCGGCTGACCGGGTTCCGCGAGTGGGAGACCCTGCACCACGGCAAGGACCTGGCCGACATCGTGTCCGACCTGGGCTACGTCCGCGACGACGGCAAGACGCTGATCGGGCAGCCGCACCTGGACCTGGACGACCCGAAGAAGATGTGGACCCTCGACGACGTCCGCGGCAACACGTTCAACAGCCCGAACGTGCTGCTGAACGAGATGTCCGACGCCGAGCGCGAGGCGCACATCGCCGAGTACCGCGCGAACGGCACGGTGGCTGAATCTTCGGTCGCCTGACCCACCGAGACAGGCTGGTGGCGCCGCCGGGGATGAGCGCCGCCACCAGCCGCTTCCACCCAGCGTGAGGAGGGCCGACGTGGCCGACACCCACCGGATCCGGTTCGAGCCGGTCGACATCGAGATGGACGTCACCGAGGACGACAAGATCCTCGACGCGGCGTTCCGGCAGGGCATCCACCTGATGCACGGCTGCAAGGAGGGCCAGTGCTCCGCCTGCAAGTCGTACGTGCTGGAAGGCGACCTGCAGATGGAGCGCTACTCCACCTTCGCGTGCAACGACGCCGAGGTTGCCGAGGGCTACGTCCTGCTGTGCCGGGCGCACGCCTTCAGCGACTGCACGATCGAGCTGCTCAACTTCGACGAGGAGGAGCTGCTCGGCGGGATCCCGATCCAGACCGTGACCGCGCGGGTCGAGGCGGTCGAGCCGGTGACCCGGGACATCGTGTCGCTGCGGCTGCGGACCGAGCGTCCGTTCGAGTTCAGGCCGGGGCAGTACGCCGACCTCACCATCCCGGGCACCGACGAGCACCGGTCGTTCTCGATGGCAACGACCCAGTCGACACCGGACCAGCTCGAGTTCCTGATCAAGAAGTACCCGGGCGGACGGTTCTCCGCACTGCTCGACGGCGAGCTCGCGGTGGGCGACGAGCTGTCGCTGACCGGGCCGTACGGCTCGTCCACGCTGAAGGACGGTCACGTGCTGCCGGTCGTCTGCGTGGCCGGCGGGGCCGGGATGGCTCCCATCCTGTCCATCCTCCGGCACCTGCGGGAGACCGGCAGCACCCGTCCGGTCCGGTTCTACTACGGCGCCCGGACCGCCGCTGACCTGTTCTACCTCGACGCGATCCGGGAGCTCGGTGCGGACCTCATCGGCTTCGAGTTCGTCGCCTGCCTGTCCGAGTCGGCCGACGGCGCGGGCGAGCTGCAGGTCGAGCAGGGCAACGTCACCGACATCGTCGAGCGGCGTGAGGCGGAGCTGCACCGCAACGAGATCTACCTCTGCGGCCCGCCGCCGATGGTCGACGCCGCACTCGCCCTGCTCGACACGCACGACGTACCGAAGGACCAGGTCTTCTACGACAAGTTCACCAGCCCAGCGACTACCGATGGAGTCTGAGATGGCGCAAACGAAGCAGCGCAGTTTCCCGCGGATCGAGTTCACCGACTCGGAGGCCGGGGCGCTGGAGTTCCCGAGCTCGAAGAGCCGGAGCTACAACTACTACCGGCCGGCCAAGCTGCGGGCGACGATGTACGAGGACGTCACCGTCGACGTGCAGCCCGATCCCGACCGGCACCTGACCCAGGGCTGGATCTACGGGTTCGGCGACGGGCCGGGCGGCTACCCGAAGGAGTGGACGAAGGCGCAGTCGTCCAACTGGCACGCGTTCCTCGACCCGAACGAGGAGTGGGACCAGACCATCTACCGGAACAACTCCGCGGTGGTCCGCCAGGTCGACCTGTGCCTGCAGAACGCCAAGCGGGCCCGGGCGTACGACGGCTGGAACGCGGCCTGGCTGAAGTTCATCGAACGCAACCTCGGCGCCTGGATGCACGCCGAGAACGGCCTCGGCCTGCACGTCTTCACCGCGGTGCAGCGGTCCGGCCCGACCAACATGATCAACACCGCGGTCGCGGTGAACGCGGCGCACAAGCTGCGGTTCGCCCAGGACCTCGCGCTGTTCAACCTCGACCTTTCCGAGGCCGACGTACCATTCGACGGCTCGGCGCACAAGGAGGTCTGGAAGGACGCGGCCGAGTGGCAGCCGACCCGTGAGCTGGTCGAGCGGCTGACCGCCGTCGGCGACTGGTGCGAGCTGCTGTTCGCGACCAACGTGGTCTTCGAGCAGCTGGTCGGTTCGCTGTTCCGCAGCGAGCTGGTGATGCAGATCGCGGCCCGCAACGGCGACTACATCACGCCGACGATCGTCGGCACCGGCGAGCACGACTACGACCGCGACCTCGCCTACACCCGGAACCTGTTCCGCCTGCTGACCCGGGACGAGCAGTACGGCGAGAGCAACAAGCAACTGTTCGGCGAGTGGCTCGGGACCTGGGTGCCGCGCGGCCTGGCCGCCGCGCAGGCGCTGCAGCCGATCTGGTCGCAGCCGGCCGACAAGGCGGTCACGTTCGCGGCGAGCTTCGACGCCGCCAAGCAGAAGTTCCGTTCGCTGCTCGACGAGCTCGGGCTCGACTCTCCGAAGGAGCTGGACCAGTGACGATGCAGTTCGGATCCGAGACCGCGTTCTCGAACAAGTGCGGCGTGACCCTGATGAACACGCCGGTCGGCCGGGTGGTCGCGGACGTGATGGGCGCCAAGGACGGCGTCGAGCTGACCGAGTACCCGTCGATGATCCGGGTCGACGGCGTCGGCCTGCTCGACTTCGACTACGCCGAGCTGACCGACGCGCTCGGCTCGGAGTTCGACGGCTCGATCTTCGAGGAGATCAGCTCCACCCACTACGGCCGGATGGTCCACCTCGACGACAAGACGATCCTGTTCGCCAGTCCCGAGGACGCCGCCGAGTACATCGGCTTCGACCTCACCGCGCACTGAGAGGAGGACGCATGTACTCCAAGGACGGTGAGAACTACTACGTGGTGGACGCCCACGTGCACATCTGGGACGGCCGCGAGTCGAACCTGAAGAACGTGCACGGCAAGCAGTTCATCGACTGCTTCTACGACTACCACAAGAACCTCAGCCCCGAAGAGGTCGTCTGGGACTACGACACCTACACCTACTACGGCGGCCAGCGGTTGATGAAGGACCTGTTCGAGGACGGGTACGTCGACCACGCGATCTTCCAGGCCACCCTGCTCAGCGACTTCTACAAGAACGGGTTCGGCCAGACCGAGGAGGCGTTCGGGCTGGCCACCGAGCACCCGGACAAGCTCACCTACAACCACGCCTACGACCCGCGGCACGGCGAAGCGGGCCTCGAGCAACTCCGCCGGGACGCCGACCGGATGAAGCTGAAGGGCGTCAAGCTGTACACCGCCGAGTGGCACGGCGACTCCCGCGGCTACAAGCTCGACGACCCGTGGTCGCGCCGGTACCTCGAGGAGTGCCTGAAGCTCGGCATCACCAACATCCACGTGCACAAGGGCCCGACGATCCGGCCGCTGGACCGGGACGCCTTCGACGTCGCGGACATCGACAAGGTGGCCACCGACTACCTCGACCTGAACTTCATCGTCGAGCACGTCGGGCTGCCACGGCTGGAGGACTTCTGCTGGATCGCCACCCAGGAGTCCAACGTGTACGGCGGCCTGGCGGTGGCGATGCCGTTCATCCACACCCGGCCGAAGTACTTCGCCCAGATCATCGGCGAGCTGCTCTACTGGCTGGGCGAGGACAAGATCTTCTTCGCCAGCGACTACGCGCTGTGGACGCCGAAGTGGCTGATCGAGCAGTTCGTCGACTTCCAGATCCCGGCGGACATGACCGAGTACGCGCCGATCACCACCGAGGCGAAGAAGAAGATCCTCGGGCTCAACGCGGCCGCCATGTACGGCCTCGACGTACCGGCAGAGCTGCGGCTGCCGACCGACGCCGGTGACACCCCGGTCGAGGTGGCCGCGGGCGCACGCTCATGAGCACGGTCGCGACGTCGCTGGTGCACGAGGTGCTGGCGGCGTTGTCGACGGTGATGGATCCGGAGCTCGACGAGCCGATCACCGACCTCGGGTTCGTCCGGGCGGTGAGTATCGACGACGCCGGGGTGACCGTGCGGTTGCGGCTGCCGACGTCGTTCTGCTCGCCGAACTTCGCCTACCTGATGGCGTCGGACGCGCAGGACGCGTTGCGCCGGATCGACGGTCTCGGCCGGGTCGTGGTGCAGCTCGACGACCACCACGACTCGGAGAAGATCAACGCCGGCCTGGCCGCCGACGCCGGGTACGTCGGCACCTTCGGTGTCGAGGCCGAGACCAGCCTGGACGAGCTGCGCGCGATCTTCCTCCGCAAGGCGCACACCGCGGCGATGGAACGCTGCGCCGCCGCCCTGCTCCGTGACACCGACCTGCAGGTCGACGAGCTGCACCGCATCACGCTCGCCGACCTGCCGGAGGGCTCTTTCAAGGAGGCCCTGGTACGGCGTCGGTCCGCCATCGGACTCGGCGTCGATCCCGGTGCTCCGGTGGTGGTCGACGAGTACGGCGGCCCGCTCGAGCCGGAGGCCGTCCCACTGCGGCTGCGGTTCGCGAAGGCCGTGCGGATATCGATCGAGGGGAACTCGCACTTCTGCCGCGGACTGCTCGCGACCCGGTACGCCGACACCGGCACGTCCACCCGCATCACGAACCTGAGGAGCACGGCATGAGAGCGGTCCAAGTCGTCGGCTACCACACGAAATTGCAGCTGACCGACGTACCGGAGCCCACCGTCGAGGGTCCGCTCGACGTGATCGTCAGGATCGGCGGCGCGGGTGTCTGCCGGACGGATCTGCACATCCTGGAAGGGCAGTGGGCGGAGAAGTCCGGTGTCGTCTTGCCGTACACGATCGGCCACGAGAACGCGGGCTGGGTGCACGCGGTCGGTTCCGCGGTGACGAACGTTGCCGTGGGCGACAAGGTGATCCTGCACCCGTTGATCACCTGTGGTCTGTGCCGGGCCTGCCGGTCCGGCGACGACGTGCACTGTCAGCACAGCGGGTTCCCTGGGATCGACACCGACGGCGGGTACGCCGAGTACCTGCGGACCACCGCCCGCAGCGTGGTCCGGATCGACGACAACCTGGAACCCGCCGACGTCGCGGCGCTCGCGGACGCCGGGCTGACGGCGTACCACGCGGCCGCCAAAGCAGCCCGCGCCACCCGGCCCGGGGACGTCTGCGTGATGATCGGCGCCGGCGGTCTCGGCCACATCGGCATCCAGGTGCTGAAGGCGATCTCGGCCGCGACCATCGTCGTGGTCGACCGCAACCCGGCCGCCGTCGAGCTCGCTGTCGAGATCGGCGCCGACCACGGCATCGTTGCCGACGGCACCCAGGTCCAGGACGTCCTGGACCTGACCGGCGGCCACGGCGCCGAGGCGGTGGTCGACTTCGTCGGCGAGGGCGGCGCGACCGCCGAGGGCGTGGCGATGCTGCGCCGGGCCGGCAACTACTACGTCGTCGGGTACGGCGAGAACATCGACGTCCCGACGATCGACATCATCTCCACCGAGATCAACTTCATCGGCAACCTGGTCGGCTCCTACAACGACCTGCAGGAGCTGATGGTGCTCGCCGCGCAGGGGAAGGTCACCCTGCACACCACCAAGTACCCGCTCGCCGACTTCCAGCAGGCGATCGACGACCTCGACGCGGGCCGGGTCCGCGGCCGGGCGATTCTCATCCCGTGACCTGAAAGGCAGTCTGACCATGGCCAAGGAACTGCGGTTCAACGAAGAAGCACGACGGTTGCTCGAGTCCGGGGTGAACTCCCTGGCCGACGCGATCAAGGTGACACTGGGTCCGAAGGGGCGCAACGCCGTCCTGGAGAAGCTCACCGGGCCGCCGACGATCACCAACGACGGGGTCACGATCGCCCGGGAGATCCAGCTGCGCGAGCCGTTCGCCAACATGGGCGCGCAGCTGGTCAAGGAAGTCGCGATGAAGACCAACGGCGTGGTCGGCGACGGGACCACGACCGCCACCGTGCTCGCCCAGGCGATGGTCCGCGAAGGCCTGCGGGCGGTCGACGCCGGCGCCAACCCGATGCGGGTACGGCGGGGCATCGAGCAGACCGTCCCAGTCGTCGTCGAGACGCTTCGCTCGTGGGCCGCCGAGGTCGGTGGCAAGCAGGACCTGCGGCACATCGCGACGCTGGCGGCCAGTGACGACGAGTCGATCGGCGAGGTGGTCGCCGAGGCGGTCGAGCGGGTCGGCCGCAACGGTGTCGTGACCACCGAGGAGTCGGACTCGATCGGCCTGTCGGTCGAGGTGGTCGACGGGATCGAGTTCGACCACGGCTACATCTCGATGTACATGGTCACCGACAAGGAGCGGATGGAGACCGTGTACGAGAACCCGGTCATCCTGCTCACCAACAAGAAGATCACGCAGGTGCAGGAGATCATGCCGGCGGTCGAGGTGGCCAAGCGCGCGGACCGGCCGCTGGTCGTGCTCGCCGAAGACGTCACCGGGCCCGCGCTCCAGTTGCTTGTCGGCGGCAACATGCACAACACGATGCGGTCGGTCGTCGTCCGGGCGCCCGGCTTCGGTCATCGCCGGGTGGCCGAGCTGGAGGACCTCGCGGTGGCGCTCGGCGGGCACGTGATCGCCGACGACACCGGCCTCGAGCTCGGCGAGGTCGCGCTCGACCACCTCGGGTCGTGCGACCGGATCACGATCACCGAGAACAACACCACGATCGTCGGCGGCCACGGCGACCTCCGGGCGGTCGAGGCCCGGCTGGGCCAGTTGGAGACCCAGTTCGAGCGGGCCCGGATCGAGGCGGACCAGGACAACCTCCAGCTCCGGCTGGCCCGGCTGTCCGGGCGAGTGGCCGTCATCCGGGTCGGCGGCGCGACGAGTGTCGAGCTCAAGGAGCGGATGCTGCGGGTCGAGGACTCGCTCGCCGCGACGCAGGCCGCGCTCGAGGAGGGCGTGGTGGCCGGCGGCGGTACGGCGCTCGTGCAGGCGCAGGACGCGGTGTCGCGGGTCGAGTTGCTCGACGACGACGCGGTCGGCCGCGAGGTGGTTCGCCGGGCGCTGCCCGAGCCGCTGCGCTGGATCGCGATCAACGCCGGGTACGACGGCGACGAGGTGGTCGCGCGAGTCGCCGAGCTCCCGTTGGGACACGGGTTCAACGCGCTGACCGGCCACTACGCCGACATGTTCGACGAAGGCGTGATGGACCCGCTCAAGGTCACCCGCGCGGCCCTGGAGAGCGCGGCGTCGATCGCGGCGCTGCTGATCACCACCGAGACCGCGGTGGTGGAGGAGGTCATCGGCCACCCCGGCGCGATCCTCGCTCCCGGCTTCGGCGACCTGGCCGAAGGCATGGTCCGGCCCTCCAACATCTACTGAGCCATGACCCTCGACCAGCTCCCACGCGGCTCCGGTGCGGTCGTCACCGCACTGGACAGCCGGGGCGCCGAACGCCACCGGCTGATGGACCTCGGCCTGCTCCCCGGCACCGAGATCCGAGCCGACCTGACCAGTCCGCTCGGCGACCCCACGGCGTACCTGGTTCGCGACAGCCTGATCGTCCTCCGCCGCTCCCAGGCCCGCACCGTCCATGTCGATCTGGTGACGACATGAGTCACGACTGCGGGAGTTGTGGGCTGAACCCGCAGCGGTTGCAGGTGGTTGCCGGCGGCCACGACTTTGTCGTCGCGGTCGCCGGCAACCCGAACACCGGGAAGAGCACGGTGTTCAACGCGCTGACCGGGTTGCGGCAGCGGTCGGGCAACTGGCCGGGTACGACAGTCACGCGGGCGGAAGGTCTCTACGGGTACGACGACCACAGGTACAAGGTGGTCGACTTGCCCGGGGTGTACTCGCTGCGGTCAGCGGGCGGTGAGGAGGAGGTCGCGCGGGAGTATCTCGAACACGGTGCGCCGGATGTGACCGTCGTGGTGGTGGATGCGACCCGGCTGGAGCGCAACCTCACGTTGGTGCTGCAGATCCTCCGGATGACGAATCGGGTCGTGGTCGCGGTCAACCTGATCGACGAGGCCGAGCGGCACGGGATCTCGGTCGACACCCGTCACCTTGCGCGCGAGCTCGGCGTACCGGTGGTGGCGATGGCGGCGCGACGGGGACGGGGGATCGCGGAGCTGAAGGAGTCGATCGACCTGGTGGCCCGGGAGACGGGGGCTCCGCGGCGCCGGCTTCGGTCGGACGGCCTGGGGGAGGACGACGGGGCGGCGGCGTTGTTCGCCGAGGCCGCCCGGATCGCACGGCGGACCGTGGACGGGCAGTCGCGGCTGACGTTCGACCGGTTCCTCGACAGGGCACTGACCCATCGGGTCTGGGGCTTCGTGGTGATGGGTCTGCTGTTCTTCGGCGTCTTCTGGTTCACGATCACCGGGGCCGCCGTACCGTCGGACTTCCTGTATCGGGTGCTGGTGCAGGACGGGCACGCCGTCGTGCGGGACCTGCTCGGTGGCGCGCCGTGGTGGGTCACCGGGCTCGTTGCGGACGGCATCTACCTGGGGACGGCGTGGGTGATCGCGGTGATGCTGCCGCCGATGGCGATCTTCTTCCCGCTGTTCACGCTGCTGGAGGACTTCGGCTACCTGCCGCGGGTGGCGTTCAACCTGGACCGGCTGTTCGCCGCAGCCGGCGCCCACGGCAAGCAGTCGCTGTCGATGATGATGGGGTACGGCTGCAACGCGGCCGGGGTGACCGCGACCCGGATCATCGACAGTCCGCGGGAGCGGATGATCGCGATCGTCACCAACAACTTCAGCATCTGCAACGGGCGCTGGCCGACGCTGATCCTGATGGGCACGGTGTTCATCGGGACTCTGGTGCCACCGGCCGCGGCCGGCCTGGTGGCAGCGGGAGGTGTGGTGCTGGTCGCCGTACTCGGGATCGTCACGACGCTCGTCGTCTCGTGGGGGCTGTCGAAGACGGTGTTGCGCGGGACGACGTCGGTCTACTCGCTGGAGCTTCCGCCGTACCGGCCGCCGCAGGTCCTGCGCACGATCTACACCAGCGTCATCGACCGCACGCTCAAGGTGCTGTGGCGCGCGATCGTGATGGCCGCGCCGGCCGGCGCGGTGATCTGGCTGATCGGCAACGTGTCCATCGGCGACGCGACCATCGCCGGCCACCTCGCGCACGGTCTCGACCCGCTCGGTCTCGCGCTCGGCCTCAACGGCATCATCCTGCTGGCCTACGTGGTCGCGATTCCGGCCAACGAAATCATCATCCCGACCATCCTGATGCTGACGATGACGCTGGGCCCACTCGAGTACGGCGCCTCGAACGGCGTGATGCTCGAACTCGGCGACGCCGAGGCCGGCGCGGTCCTGGTCGCCGGCGGCTGGACGGTGCTGACCGCGGTCAACCTGATGCTGTTCAGCCTGCTGCACAACCCGTGCAGTACGACGATCCTGACGATCTGGAAGGAGACCCGGAGCCTGAGGTGGACCGCCACCGCCACCCTGCTGCCGTTGTCGCTGGCCTTCCTGGTCACCTTCTCGACGACCCGCCTCGCGCACTGGATCCAGTGATGACCGAGCCGACCCGACTGCAGCTCGACGCCGCGGCGCGCACCCTCGCACTCCTCGTCGCGCCGGTCCGGCTGCACCTGCTCTGGCTCGCGATCGACGGCGAGTACGACGTCGGCACCCTGGCCGACCGTGCCGGCGTCAGCATCACCACCGCGAGCCAGCACCTGGCCAAACTCCGCCTGGCCGGCCTGATCACCGCCCGCCGCGAAGGCCGCCGCCACATCTACACCGTCGACGACCCCCACATCCTCACGCTGGTCGACCAGATCCTCGCCCACATCACCCCCACCGGCACCCTCGCCCCGAACCCACCCCGGCTCGACCGCGAGCGGGTTACTCGGCGGCTGACTGGAGTGAGAGGCTGAATCCACTGGGCTCTTCGTGCAGGTAGACGTCGAGTCGCATGCCGTCGTGGATGGCGACGCTGCCGCGGCCGGTCGCGTTCGTCAGGTGCTCGGTGCCGGTGGCGTCGTACCACCTGATCGAGGCGTCGAGGACGTAGCTGTAGTTGCCGGCCTTCGTCGCGGTGATCCGCTTGGTCACGATCGGCCGCTCGCGGGTGGCGTGCAGTCTGGCGACCTGCTTTCCCTCCAGGCTGACCACGATGATCTCCTCTTCCGCGCCTTCGGTGAGCTGGTCGGAGACGGTCAGGCTGATCTGCCGTCGCTCCGTCGGCGGCACGGGTTGCACCGTCTGTTGCAGGGGCTGTTGCGGGGTCTGGGTGGTGACGATCCGGGTCTGCGGCGGCGCCGGGTCGTCGGCCCGGCCCGGGAGGCCGGTCTTCACCAGGATCGGCACCAGGGCGGCGATCAGCCCGACCACGGCGGTCAGCGCCTGGCCCATGGTGCCGATGCGGGTCCACCAGTTCTCTTTCACCGGGGGATTGGGGTTCGGTGTGCTCATTGCGCCCTCCCTTTTCACCCGAGCGGAGGTCCGGAGCGCGCCGGAAATACCACCTGAATTCAGATCGCTCAAACGCATGTTTTTGACGGGACTGGTATCAGAAAGAGCGGCTCGGACTCTTGTCGGCATCACGGCGATCGCAAGGAGGTTCGAGATGGCCAGACCGACGTGCGGCACCGCCGTCACCGCCCGGCACCGACGGAACTGCGGGCGAAGTGCTGCCTGTGGACGGCCCTGTTCTTCTCGGCAAGAATGCCGGAGGGGGCGAATGGCAGCCGACCGTCCGGGGGCCACTGCGATGGACCAGAAACGGCAGCTCGACAATCTTGCGCTGGTCGCGGGAGTGCGTTCCGACGACCCCGCCGCCTGGGCGGCGCTGACGGATCGCTACACGAATCTGCTGTGGTTCATCGCGCGCGGAATGCGCCTCAACCAAGAGGATGCGGCCGACGCCATCCAGACCACCTGGCTGCGCCTGGTGGAGCGGATCGACACCGTCCGGCAGCCGGAGAGCATCGGCAGCTGGCTGGCCACCACGATGCGACGCGAATGCCTTGCGGCCCTGCGACGCCGATCCAGAGTGGTTGTCTCGGAGACCTGGGAAGACTTCGCGGATGATGCCGACCCGTTGGACGACGGGCTGCTGCAACGCGAGCAGGACTCGGCGCTGTGGCGTGCCTTCCGGTCCCTGAAGCCGCGCTGCCAAACGCTGTTGCGGGTGCTGATGGTCGACCCGCCACCGAGCTACACCGAAGTCGCGGCCGCGCTGGACATGCCGCTCGGAAGTGTCGGCCCGACCCGGCAGCGGTGCTTGTCATCTCTCCGCGACATCATGGTGGCCGGCTCGTACCCGTTCGACGCCGGCATGACCGAGGCCGGCGGCGGTGACCTCCGATGAGCGCCGACCACGACGACGAGGCATTGCTCGCGTGGTTGCGGCAGGTCGCCAACGAGGCGGACCCGCTGCCGGAGGTGGTCAGCGCCGCCGCGCGCGAAGCGATCACGATGCGCGACCTCGACGGTGAGCTCGCCGAGCTGATCGCCGACTCGTCCGGCGCTACCCCGGACCTGCAGTACGACGTCGTACGACGCGCGACGCCGGACGCGACCGCGGACCGGTTGCTGTCGTTCGAAGGCGGTGGGGTCCGGGCCGAGCTTGAGATCATGCCCAGCGACGACGGGCTGACGGTCATCGGCCAGCTGGTCGGCGCAGCACCGGACGGCTGCGAGCTCGAGTACGGCGACGGCCGCCGCGAATCGCTGGAGCTGGACGAGCTCGGGCGCTTCCTGCTCGATCGGAGGCGGGGTGGTCCGGTGCGGATCAGGTGCCGATCCGTCCGCGGGAGTCCGGTCACCACCTCCTGGGTCAACCTGTGACGCCGTCACCGGCCGAGCGCCACGAACGACAAAGCCGTCGCGACCGCGACCGGGTCGTCGTCGACCCTGCTGCGGGCCTCGTGGAGGGCGACGCCGAACGAGGCCCGATCACGCAACTGCTGGTGGAAGTCGACCATCAACGCAGCGGTCGTCTTGTCGTTGACCGGGACGACGCTGGCCAGCAAGCTGGCGGTCCCGAGCGGGACCAAGGCGGACACCGCACCGAGCAGCTCATCCGCGCCGATCGGAGCCGCGACGCCGGACTCGCAACTGGACAATACGAGTCGCAGCGGCGCGCGCCGGAGCCTGCCGAGGTCGTAGAGCGTCAGCGGACCGTCGTCCAACGCGATCGCGGAGAACAGCGGGTTGTCGCGCCGGAAGAGTCCGTGGGCCGCGATATGCGCGGTCCACGCGCCGTCCAAAGCGGTGAGGGTGTTGTCAGCGGTGGCCTGGCCGTCGGTGAGGACGACCGAACCCGGGTACTCGCGCCCGATCTCCTTCATCTCGCTCCGCCCGCCGTCGAGCCCGGGGCCGACGACCAGCGCGACCCGGCGGTGCCGGGGGACCGGCAGCCGGCCGGCCCGCAACCAGACCGACGCCGAAGGCGCGACCACGACCGGAGTCGATCGCAACGCCGGCAACATCGCCCAGGGCACCGCATGCAACGCCGCCGGCGGCACGACCAGGACGGGCCCGTCGCCGAGACGATCAGCGGCCGGTCCCAACAGCACCTGCTGCAGCCGCAGCCCCGCAGCATCCAGTCGTTCGAGAGCCCCAGCAGGCACTCGGCCATGGGCGAGCCGGCGCAGCATGAACAACGCGAGCTCGAGCTCCCGTACGGCGGTGCCGACCGGGCCGACCGGATACATCCGCACCCGCCGCCCGACGACCGTGATCGCGTAGAGCAGGCCGTCGACGGCGGCGAGCTCGACCAGCCGGTGGTCGCCCAGTCCGTCGACCACCGCGCCGACATCGGCTGTGCTGTCGCGCCGCTGCGCATCGGACTCGCGAGTGCGAAGGCGTCTGGTCCGGGCCCGGATGGACGACTCGAGCCGGCTGCGTTCGAGCCGGAGGCGATCAGTGTCTCCGTCCGCTCCGAGCGCCGCGTCCAGTCGGCGCGCCACGTTGCGCAGCGCCGCGAGGTCCGCCGCCAGCTCCGGATCGTCCGGCGGGCGGACCGGCGGCAACGCCAGCGCACTTGCCCGCCATTGCTCGCTCCAGCGCAACAGCATCCGCGCGTCGTTCCGTCGTACGGCGTGCCGCTGCGCCAGGGCAGCGAGCTCGATGCCGTAGCCCGCAGCGTGGGCGCGCAACTCCGGCGCGGCCAGCGATCGCTGATGGTCGGCGGCCGCTTCGAGCCCGTGCCGGCAGGCGATCAGAGTCGCCGCCGTGGCGCCGCGGCCCTCGGCACGCAGTGCTTGGGCAAGCCAGCCGGCCGCATGACCGAAGGTGGGGCCCCGATGGCGGAAGCGTGCTGCGCGGGCCAGATGCCGGTCGGCGTCCTCCGGGTGGCCGGCGGCGGCGAGGTGGCCGGCCAGCAGGTGCGCCGCGGGTGCTTCCGATGCGTTCAGCTCGTCGAGTTGGTCGGCGAGTCGCCCGGCCTTGGCGCTGAGGCGGGCGCCATGCTGTCCGGCGTCGTACTGCGCCTGGAGCATGACGAATGTCGCGCGGGCGAGCCAGCCTTGCCGGTCCTGTCGCCGGAAGAGTTCGGCGGCGGCCAGCGCGCGTTCCTCGGCGAGATCGAGTCGGCCGGCGGCCAGCGCGGCCTGCGCCGCGGCGAACAGCAACTCGGCTGTCTCGGCCCCTTTGCTGCGGCGATGCAAGTGGTCTTGCAGGACATTCTCGGTCGCCGTCACCGCTTCGGTCGCGAGGCCGGCAGCGAGGAGTACGGCGCAGCGGTCGATCGCGAGACTCGTCCACTCGGTCTGCAGCGCGGCGTAGCGTGCAGCCGCCTCGTCGAGGAAGCCGAGCGCCGCGGGCAGATCACCGGCCTGGAAGGCCACGTCCGCGCGGTTGTGCACGAGCATCGCCGACTCCAGCTCCTGCCCGGTGGCTGCCGACAGACGTTCGGCCACCACCAGATCGCGGTCAGCGTGGGCTGCCTGTCCCATGGCGGCGTACACAAGAAACCGATGAGTGCGGGCCCGGGCCTCCCACACCTGATCACCACCACGCCGCAGCAACGTGATCGCCTGCCGCAAGTCCGCAAGCGCTTCGTCATACCGCCCGACCACCCGAAGCAGATACCCCCGCCGCGTCAGAACCCGCCCAGCGGCGACTCCCTTGCTGTTGGCGATCGCTTGTCCGAGTATGGCGAGACCCTCGTTGGGTCTGCCGCCGAGGCCGAGGGTGAGACCGAGCGTGGCCTGGACGTCGGCGATGCGGGCCGGATCCGTGGACTTCTCGGCCTGGCGCAAGGCACGGCGGAGCTCGGCGACGGCCTCGGCCTGACGGCCGGAGTCGCGCAGCACGATCGCCTTGGCCTGATGGGCGATCGACGCGGTCGCGGCGTCCGGCGACCCGTCGAGCAGCGCGGTGGCGGAGGTGAAGGCTTCGGCGGGCCGGGACAGCGCGAGCGGCAGCAGGTACTCGTGACCTTCCTGCCTCCGGCCGGCTGACATTCAAGGAGTCTAAGGAACTCGATGCGGAACTGGGAGGGGCAATGGCATCGAACGACACGACCGGCACGGGGGACGAGCCTGCAGTGACAGGTGCGGACGACCTGACCGGCACACGACAGCACGTTCAGCGCAAGCGGCTGCGCGACACCTTCGACCGCGACGCCAAGGAGCGGCGGAAGGTGGACGAGGGGCGGAGCCGCAAGACCACGACAGGGGCGGACTTCCTGTACGAGCAGGGCGCCCTGCTCGTGCGGGAAGAGCATTTCGAGCAGGTGCGGCTCATCCTCGAACAGCTCTACCTGTTCCCGGTGGGCGACGGCCGGCGACCGGAGCCCGTGGTGGCCGGTATCCGGCTGATCCGCTTCCGCACGGACGTCAACCCGCAACTGGACACGATCGAGGTGCTGAACCTGATCCGCGACGGTGGCGCCATCCAGATCAACCGGCCCCAGCCGGAAGGCGGTCCGGAGCAGGTCGAGCGAGCGGAGGGGTACGACGACCGGCCGTGGGTCATCGTCACCGGCCTCGGCGCGGGCGCGGCCAACCTGAACCATCTCATGCACATCACCGGCAACGGCGGCGGCTGCCCCGCGGCTGAACCCGAGCCGATGCCGGCCGGGAGTGCGCCGTACCCCGGCTTCACCTCCGATCGGTGCGCCGGCGAGGGGGTGAAGGTGGTTGTCGTCGACACCGGTCTCGACAGGTCGGCGCGACAACGGAGCAGGTGGCTGAAGGGCGTGCGGGGCCAGCGCGACCTCGGCGCGGACGGCACGACCGTGGACAAGTACGCCGGGCACGGGACGTTCATCGCCGGGATCATCCGCTGCATCGCGCCGCAGGCCGAGGTCTACGTCAAACGGGTGTTCGGCTTCGGGGACGGGGTGCTGGAGTCCGATCTGGTGCAGGCGCTGGACGACGTACTCGAGGAGCACCACCCCGACATCATCAGCATGTCGGCCGGGACGTACACCTACGACGCGACCGGGCTGCTGACCTTCCCGGTGTTCCACGAACGCCGGCTGAGCCACCACAAGGGCGTCGTCATGGTGGTTGCGGCGGGCAACGACAGTGACCGGAAGCCGTTCTGGCCGGCCGCCGCGCCGTACACGGTGTCGGTCGGCGCGCTCGGCACCTACTGGCGGGGTCGCGCGGACTTCAGCAACTTCGGCGGCTGGGTCGACGTCTACGCGCCCGGCCAGGACCTGGTGAACGCGTTCCCCGTCGGGACCTACACGTACGACGAGCCGCCGCACGCCATCACCGGACAACCACCGCGGGTCGAGCAGTTCTACGGGATGGCCAAGTGGAGTGGCACGTCGTTCAGCACGCCGGTCGTCTCGGGATTGATCGCGGCCCGGATGTCGCGGACCGGTGAGAACGGCCAGGACGCGGCCGCCGCCCTCATCGCCGAGGCTCAGGCGGCGGCACAAGCAGGTGTCGGAGCCGTGCTGCTCCCGGAGTAGTCATCGCCGGTCGGTGGTTGGGTCGGTTTCGTCGTCGGGGACCTGGGTTTCCTCGGGCGGGGTCGCGCCGAGCATCGGCCGGAGGCGGCGCATTGCCTGGTCGGTGAACAGGCCGGCCAGGCAGCCC
This sequence comes from Kribbella sp. NPDC002412, assembly GCF_053592935.1. NCBI lineage: Bacteria > Bacillati > Actinomycetota > Actinomycetes > Propionibacteriales > Kribbellaceae > Kribbella > Kribbella sp. NPDC002412. The sequence continues at coordinate 8,208 of NZ_JBSFBL010000021.1, read as the reverse complement.
ATCATCACCAGGACCGTGACGCCGGCCGTGGAGGTCGTCTCGTCGCCGATGCTGATCAGTCCGGTGTTGACGGCAACGACGACGACTGCGCCGAGCAGTGCGGACCAGACCGGGCGGAGCAGGTACCACCACACGAAGCCGCGTTCGAGCGTCTCCAGACCGGCTCGCTGTGCGAAGACCATGCTCTGGTGGATGACGCTGCCGACTGCGCCGGCCGCTGCCCCGACGATCAGCAGCGACATGTTCAGCGTGGTGGTGAAGTCGGGCCCCCACCAGTGCACCGTCCGGGTCGCGACATCGCCCGGTCCGGCAAGCTCCTGCGCGGAGACCAGCCGCTCGGCGATCCCGTACGCGGCGACGAGGCCGACGAGGGTCAGGATGGCTTCGGCGAAGTTGATGGTGCCGATCATCCGCCGGGTGAACGGCTTCATCGCCGGTGCGCGCCGCGGCCGCGGCCCTGGTGCTGCTGTGGTGGTCACGTCGATCCCTCTGCTTCCTTGGTTCCCCGACGCGGTGCGGAGCCGCCTCCCCCTGGTGTGTCACCAGGCGACCCGCGCACCGCGCCAGCCCTCCCCCCGGACTTGATAGTCGGAGTCGGGAACCGGCCGTCAAATACATCGGCCGGCGGACGTATTTGAACGAGTGGCCGGGCCTCCGGTCGGCGAAGGCCGTCTTCGGGGGTGGAAGACCATGGAATCGCAGCAGAACCGCCGGCCGCTCGGCCGGCAGATCAAGGACACGCACTGCTTCAGCGGCAAGTCGCTGTTCTTCGCGGTCCTGTCGTCCGTGGTGTGCTCGGCGATCGTTCCGGCGCTGGGCGCAGGACGGACCGCGACGGTGCTCGGCGCCGCGCTCAGTCCGCTGGTCGTGGCCGTCATCAGCACGCAGGGACCAGGGCTGGCCCGCAGCATCGGGATCGCTTCGCTGAGCGCGATCGCGCTCCTGATCACGATCAGCGGGTTCACGATTCCGGAGGCGATCGCCGGCAACGGATCCCTGACCGCAACCGGCTCCGGCACCTTCGTGACCACCAAACGCGGCCCGACGCCGACACCACCGCAAACCCAGGCGGCACCGCCCACCAGGAAACCCACAACGATCACGCAGCCGACGCAGCAGCCGACGCAGCAGCCCACCAGCAAGCCGGCTCCGACCACCCCGCCGGCCTCGCCGACAGGACTGCTGGTCGACCTGCCGGTGAACCGCCAGTGTCCCGAGGTGCCGGCCGGCGAGGCCAAGACCTGCAAGCAGATCGGAGTCCGCAACACCGGCAGCGCCAATGTCGAGATCGCCACCGTCAGCCTCGACGGCGACCAGGCCTCCGCCTTCACCCTCACCAAGGTGTGCAACGGCACCCTGAAGCCGGGCACGGCCTGCTCGATCCGACTGCGCTTCGAGCCGATGGGAGTAGGCGCCCACGAAGCCGTCCTCGTCGTACGCCTGAATCCCGGGAATGTCGAGCGCCGCGTCACCATCACCGGCAATGCCACCGGCTCCGAGACCGGCGCCTGCTTGACCGGTTACCTCTTCCGTCGCGCGACCCCGGACGACACCGTCTGCGTGACCCCGGACGAGCGAGCCCTCACCCAGCAACAGAACAGCGCTCACATCAGAGGTCACCTCGCCACTACCGACGGCACCTGCGTCGACGGCTACGTCTGGCGCGAAGCCGTCTCCGGCGACCACATCTGCGTCACCCCGGAAGAGCGCACCGCCGCTCAACGCCTCAACGAGCTGCACTCAGAGCGAGTAGCCCACTAAGCCTGCGGGCGGGTCGGGTGGTGGGAGCCCGATCCGCCCGTCAGTTCTCCTCGTGACCCAAGTGCCGAAGGCTTCCTGCTGACCGCTGTCGATCCTCTCGGTCAGGAGTGCGGGTGCGCCTGGGTCAGGTCGCGGCAGACGGTGGTCATTGCGTCCAGATCGGTCTGCGTGGGTGCGGGAGCGTCGCTGAAGTCGCCGGCGTAGTAGCCGTTGTGCGGGTGGAGCGAACCGGTCCAGGTGCCAGTCTCGATCTCGACGATCAACGATCCTGTCATCTCGTCCACCTCCTTCAGGTTCCGATGGTCACGACGCTAGGCCGCCGGCACCTTGCGGCGCGTCGTCGGAAGGCCGTGTCCGCGCGGGCACCAAGCGATGAACGGCAGTACTACCTTGGTAGGACGCAGACAACGTTGTGTTGTCGTACGTTGACGAGGTGAGCCGAGCGCGGCTGTTCTTCTCGAAGAACGGTCTCGACCTGCTGATTGTGATCGCGGCGGTCGAGAGCGCGATCGGTACGGCGCTGCGCGACGACCCGGGTCACCCGACCGGCCTGGTGCTGTGGCTCGAGGTGCTGGCGGTCGCCGCGATCGTTCTGACTCTGCTCGCCCGCCGCCGTTTCCCGTTCGCCGCACCGGCGGTCACCTGGTTGGCGAGTGCGGCGCTGTCCTTCGCGGATGGACGGCTCATCGTCGACAAGGCCGGGCTGTTCCTCGCCGGCATGGGCGCCGCCCTGCTGCTCGGCAACTCCCGCAACGACCGGCAGGCACGGGCCGGGCTGGCGATCGTGCTCAGCGGCGCGGCGGTCGTCGTCTACAACGACCCGTACCACCAGCCCGCCGACGTCATCTTCACGCCGGTGCTGTTCGCGATCGGCTGGCTCCTCGGCTTCGCGCTGCGGCAGCGCACCGAGCGGACCGAGGCCGCCGAGGAACGCGCGCTGCGGGCCGAGCGGGAACGGGAGGCGGCAGCTCGCGTCGCGGTGGCCGAGGAGCGCGGTCGGATCGCGCGAGAACTGCACGACGTCGTCGCGCACGCCGTCAGCGTGATGGTCCTCCAAGTGGGAGCCGTGCGGCACCGGATGCCGGTCACCGATACGGAGGATCGGGAGACCCTCAGTAACGTCGAGCAGGCCGGACGTACGGCGCTCGCGGAGATGCGCCGACTGCTCAGCGCGATGCGGCAGGACGGGGAAGAGCTGGAACTCCTGCCGCACCCGGGGCTCCACAACCTCGACTCGCTCGTGGACGACGTACGGGCCGCTGGGCTGCCGGTGAAGGTCGAGATCCGGGGTGAACCGTTCCCGCTGCCGCCAGGCCTCGACCTGTCCGCCTATCGCATCGTGCAGGAGGGGCTCACGAACGCCCTCAAGCACTCCCGCGCGAGCCAGGCGGAGGTCGACGTGGACTACTCCGCCACCGAGCTCGTGCTCGAAGTCCGCGACGACGGCCCGGGTGGACCGTCCGCCGAAGCCGGTCTCGGCCACGGGCTGGTCGGCGTCCGCGAGCGGGTCAAGATCTTCGGCGGGGACATGACCGCGGGTGCTGCGCAGAGCGGCGGCTTCGTGCTCCGCGCACGGCTTCCGCTGGACGGCGGTGGCAGATGACCATCCGCGTTCTCGTGGTTGACGACCAGTCGATGGTCCGGGCGGGATTCCGGCTGCTACTGGCCGATGAACCCGACCTGGAGGTGGTGGCCGAGGCGAGCAACGGCCGCGAGGCCGTGGCCCAGGCCGCCCGGTTCCACCCGAACGTCATCCTGATGGACATCCGGATGCCCGAGCTCGACGGTCTCGAGGCGACCCGGCGGATCCTGGCGGCCGATGCGTCCGCGCGGATTCTGATCCTCACCACCTTCGACCTCGACGACTACGTCTACCAGGCGCTGCGCGCCGGCGCGAGCGGCTTCGTCCTCAAGGACGACCCTCCCGAACAGCTGATCGCCGCGGTGCGAACCGTTGCCCGCGGGGACGCGCTGCTGTCGCCGACCATCACCAAGCGCGTGATCCAGCACTTCACCCGCCTGCACCCCCAGGCGCCGCCGAAGGCCGTGGACACCTTGACCACTCGCGAGCTGGAGGTGTTCCGCCTGATCACGCAGGGCCTTTCCAACGCCGAGATCGGGCAGCAGCTGTTCATCAGCGACACGACCGTCAAGACCCACGTCACGCGCCTGCTGCAGAAGCTCGACCTGCGCGACCGGGCGCAGGCGATCGTGCTCGCCTACCAGACGGGCCTGTTCGACGCCTCCGATCCGGGTCCTCCTTGAGTAGGACATCCGGCTCGTCGGCTGGTCTGAGGTGGTCGCGACCTCGTGACGACGCGCTCAGGCCGTCGCGTTCCTAGCGTTTGAGGTACGGGGGCAACCAATCCCAACCACGCTAGGAGCAGTCGCCGATGATCACCATCGACTCGCTGTCCAAGAAGTACGGCGGCACCACGGTCGTCGACACCATCAGTTTCGTCGCCCCGCCCGGCCGGGTGACAGGTTTCCTCGGGCCGAACGGGGCCGGCAAATCGACCTCGATGCGGATGATGGTCGGCCTCACCACGCCGACCTCGGGCCGTGCCACCATCGCCGGCCGCCGGTTCGCGGATCTCCCGAACCCGGGACGTGAGGTCGGCGTGATGCTCGACGCCTCCGCCCAGCACGCCGGCCGCACCGGGCGGGAGACCCTCACCATCGCGCAGCGGATGATGGGCCTGCCCGGCCGCCGGGTCGACGAGATGCTCGAGTTGGTCAGCCTCGCCGACACCGAGGCCGACCGTCGGGTGGGCACCTACTCGCTCGGGATGCGCCAGCGGCTCGGCATCGCCACCGCCCTGCTCGGCGACCCGGCCGTGCTGATTCTGGACGAGCCGGCCAACGGGCTCGATCCGGCCGGCATCCGCTGGATGCGGGACCTGCTCCGCGACTACGCGGACCAGGGCGGGACCGTCCTGCTGTCCTCGCACCTGCTGCGCGAGATCGAGGTCGTCGCCGACGACATCGTGATGATCGGAAAGGGCAAGATCGTCTGCCAGGGCTCCAAGGCACAGCTCCTGCAGACCGCGGGCACCGTCGCCCGGGCCGCGGACGTGTACGCCCTCAAGCGGGCCCTCGACATCTCCGGTGTCGACACCACCGTCTCCGACGACGGCGCCCTGCGCACCGACGCGCCCCCGACGCGGGTCGGACGAGTGGCTCAGGAGGCGGGCGTGGCTCTCGTCGAGTTGCGCACCGCCGACGGCGGACTGGAGGAGATGTTCCTGCAGCTCACCGCCGACACCCAACGAGAAAGGAAAGCAGCATGACCGCCATCGCCGTCCGCCCCGAGACCGACCGGCGCGCCGACGTCGGCGCCGTACCGTTCGGACGGGTCGTCAGCGTCGAACTGCGCAAGATGTTCGACACCCGTTCCGGCTTCTGGCTGATGGCGAGCATCGTCATCACCGCCCTGCTGACCACGATCGGAACGATCGCGTTCGCTCCCGACGCGAGCCTCACGTACTACACCTTCGCCAAGGCGATCGGATTCCCGATGACGGTGGTGCTGCCGATGATCGCGATCTTGTCGATCACCGGTGAGTGGAGCCAGCGCAGCGGTCTGACGACGTTCACGCTGGTTCCCCGCCGTACCCGGATCGTCGCGGCCAAGGTGGTCTCGTCGGTCGCCGTGGCCGTCGTCTCGATGCTGTTCGCCTTCGTGATCGGAGCCGTCGGCAACGTGGTCGGAACCGCGATCGCCGGGACGGACCTGGTGTGGGACGTGTCGGTCGCCGAGGGCCTGAGCATCGTGCTGGGCAGCCTGCTCTGCCTGCTGACCGGCACCATGCTCGGCATGCTGATCCGCAGGTCGGCGGGGGCACTGGTGGCGTACTTCGTCTACGCCTTCCTGCTGCCCACCGTCTCCGGAGTGCTGGCCGCCAGCCAGGAGTCGTTCCGCGACCTGCAGCCGTGGGTGGACCTGAACTATGCCCAGGCTGCCCTGTTCGAAGGCACCCTCACCGCCGAGCAGTGGGCCAACGTCGCCGTCACAGCCTCAGCCTGGATCCTCCTGCCGGCGCTCCTCGGACTTCGCCTGGTCATGAAGTCAGAGGTCAAGTGACACCACCCCGCCCAGACCGACTCTGGCCCTGCCGCTCGCCTCAGCGGCAGGGCCCGAGCTCGGTCAGTCCTCGACGGTCGGAGCTGAGCTACTTCACCGGGATGGCGTCCTTGTGCTTGGCCAGCCAGTCGGTGAAGGACTGCAGCGCCGGGTTCAGCTCCCGCACCTTGTCGAGGTTGCGGTCGCCGGTGAACTGTTCGTGGTTCTCGGCGTAGTACTGGAACATGTTGCTGAACTCGACGGCGTACGGGAAGCCGAGGTTGCGGTAGGTGGGCCAGGGGAGCGGGCGGTAGGCAACCTTCTCGCCGAGGGCTTCGGTGAGGGCGGCGGCGTACTGGTCGCCGGTCAGGTGGTCGCCGGCGATGCTGATCGTGTCACCGATCAGGCCGGAGTCCTTGAAGACGGCGAGGGCGGTGCGGCCGATGTCGTCGGCGGCGATCCCGGACAGCGGCTTGTCGGCCATCGGCATCGAGATGGTCAGCGTGCCGTCCTCGCCGCGGACCGGTTCCATGCCGCCGGTGAAGGCGTCGAAGTAGAACGTCGTCCGCAGGAAGGTCGTCGGTACGGCGTACTTCGTGAACAGCTCGTCCGCCTCGGCCTTGGCGTCGAAGTGCGGGACGGTGTACCGGTCGCCGTCCAGCCACGGCACGTCGTCACGGCCGTCGAAGAACGGGCGGGTGTCGTCGAGCGTCGACCAGATGACGTGCTGTACGGCGGCATCGCGAGCAGCCCGCGCGGCGGTCTCCGCCTGGAACAGCTCCATCTCCGCGGCCGTCCGCGCCGCCTCCTGCTCGGGGCTGCGCGGAGCCCAGTAGTTCGTCACGACGAAGGCGCCGTACGCGCCCTCGAAGGCGGCTCGCACGCTCGCCTCGTCGTCCAGGTCGGCCGCGACCACCTCGGCGCCGGCCGCCGCGAGCGCCTGCGCCTTGGCGGACTGCGGGTCCCGCGTCAGCGCACGTACGGCGAACTCGCCGTCCTCCAGGATCGCCCGGGCGAGCCCGCCACCCTGTGCTCCGGTGGCGCCGACGACTGCGATCAGCTTCTTACTCATATCGTTCACTCCACGATTCAGGTTGATGTGTCAACTCCCGGCCAGCATAGCGCGCTGGGTTGATGTGTCAACCCATGCGGGTAGGATGGGGTGCGTGAGCAAGGGACCGTGGCTGAACGACGACGAGCAGACCGCGTGGCGCAGCTATCTGCTGATGAACAAGACGCTGACGACGCACCTGGAGCGTCACCTGCAGCGGGAGTTCGGCCTGTCCAGCTCCGACTTCGAGATCCTGGTCAACCTGTCCGAGTCGGAGTCCGGCCGGATGCGCGCGTTCGAGCTGGGCCGGGCGACGCAGTGGGAGAAGAGCCGGATGTCGCACCACCTGACCCGGATGGAGAAGCGCGGCCTGATCCGGCGCGAGGCCTGTGACTCCCGCTACCCCGAGATCGTGATCACCGAGGAGGGCATGGCCGCGATCAAGGCGTGTGCCCCGGCGCATGCCGCCCGGGTCCGCGAGTTCTTCGTCGACGTGCTCGGCGCGGACCGGATGGTCGCCCTCGGCGAGGCCTCCGACGAGATCCTCGAGACCATCGGCAGGCACTGCGACGTCGACTGCCCGCCGGAGGTCAGCGGCCTGAGCTGACGGGCCTGAGCTGACCGGGTCTGGGCCGACGGGGCCGGGCTGAGAAGCGTTCTCAGCGAGCTTTCAGGAGAACTTGATCGTCGCTTGACGTTCTCTTGGAGTGCGGCTGAGCAGCCTCCCGCGAGGCTTGCGGCCATGGTCACCACAGATGCGTTCGAAGCGTCCCACTCCTCCCGCCGGCGCTGGCTGCGCCGGGCCTCCGCGGCCGCGATCGCGACAGCGGTGCTCGGGATCGGCGGCACCGGTCTGTCGGTTGCCGTCGTGTCCGCCCGGCAGGCCGACTCCGGCAGCAGCGGCACCACGGTGAGCTCCACCAGCTCCGACGACTCAGGCTCGGGTAGCAGCAGCTCGGGCACGGACGACTCGAGCAGCGGCAGCGGTCTCGGGTCGGCGTCATCGGGTTCCACCTCGCAGGGTGGGAGCAACGGATCATGAGCGCGTCCCGGACCTGGACCGCGTGGAGCTGCACGGTCCGGCTGACGGTCGACGACCCCGCAGTACTCGGCGCCGCCTGTGGTGAGCTGAAGGCGCTGATGGACCGGGTCGACAAGGCGGCCAGCCGGTTCCGGCCGGACTCCGAGCTGTCGATCGTGAACTCCCGGGCCGGCGCGATGGTGCCGGTCTCGCGGCTGCTGGTCGACCTGGTCGACGTCAGCCTGGTCGCCGCGTCCATTGTCGGGTCAGGTCGCACAAGCGCAACCGTCGTCAGCTCGTGTTGTGGTTCCT